>CAZTBA010000121.1:0-14338 GCA_964611725.1 uncultured bacterium | reverse complement strand
GATGAGCTGATTCCCGAAGCCAAGCGTGTCGGCAAGGAAGTCTGGTTCTACGATGCGGCAGGACATTCCAAGACTCTCTCATGTCTTGGTGTCTATCGCTGGAGATTCTGGTACGCCTGGAACCTTGGGCTCACCGGCGTTGGATGGTGCTGCAGTGATCCTGAATATTGCTGGGACGGACCGAATCCGAATGGCAATTACTTCGGAACCACTTACAGGGTACCCGGTGCTATCGTGACCAGCAAGCGCTGGGAGGCCGCGCGTGAGAGTATAGCAGACTACGAGATCCTGTATCTGTTAAAAGAGTCGGTTAAGCGCGCTAAAGGCAAGGGCATCCGTGATGCTGCCCTTGCGAACTCGGAGAGACTTCTCGAAGAGCTGCCTCTCACTATGGAAACCACATTGCGCAGCGCAGGGGACAGGCTGCCACTGACTCCCGACAGTGTGCCTTTGTACGAGCGCACAACGGATGTCGTTCAGGATGCCCGTCGCCAGATTATCGAGGCATGTATACGCCTTAATAAGCTTACAGATTAAGATTCAAAACCTGGTCTTAATCTGGCAGTGATAGATTTGGCGAAGGTCAGTAGATTATTTAAGCAACATTCTGGGCTCTGATTTGCAGGTTTTCCATAGGGGCAGGGCACGCCCTGCCCCTATGACAATTCAATCTCCCACAGGTTCGGGACCTGCGGGAGGTTCGCAAGAATGCAAGTTATTAAAGGAGAGAATTTGGTGAGATTAATATGGATTTGCATCCTGTTATTAGTGGCTCCGGCCGCAATGGGATTTGAGGAAGTATGGCACTACGATTTAGTGTCCGGATCACGGTCGTTACCGGTCATATTGGATTACAACGGCGACGGAACATCGGAAATTGTGATCACTACCCGGTTCGACAGTAAGGTATGGATATTCGGAGCAGATGGGTCAATGCTGAGCAATTCTCGAGAAACACAGTGGCTGGGAGGGTCTATTGCCTCTGCAGCGCAACCTGGTGTAAAGTCACCATTCCTCGCGATTCAGGAGTCGGCAGGGCGCATAAACCTCCTCAATTACGATGATAATCTGAACCTCTCGGTCGTGCTCGAAGGGGATCCACAGGTCGGCAACGCTCCCTGCTTTGCGGACCTCGATATGGATGGTTACCAGGAGTTGATCTGCACACGCCGTGACGGGGTCGTTACAGCGTTTGACAAACAGCTTACACCGAAATGGCAGTTCGATGCCGGCGCCACTTTCGATTCATCGCCTGCCGCAGCCCCTGTCTTCCATGGATCTTCGGCGGTCTACGTCCAGACCAAAGATGGGGTGCTGCATTGTGTCAATGGCGATGGCAGACCGCTCTGGCACTTCCGGATGGCTCACCCCGGACCCAGATTTCCCCCGGTAGCGGATCCGATCCTCGCACAGCTTGCATTCGAACGCCCGTCGGTTCTGGTCAGTGACAAGGAAGGCTGGCTATATGCGATCGATGCTGTGAGCGGACAGGAGCAATGGCGCGTGCAAATTGGCAACGGCCGCCTGGGTAGCCCTGCGATCATCGATGTATATCCGAACGACGGATACGAGCTTGTCGCAGTTGATGAACAGGGTGCAATCGCGGTCCTCAGCGGAAAGGGAGAGCTGCTGCAACAGGCTAAGCTGCCCGAGGCTGAATATCTGCCGCGTCCCCTCGTAGCAGATGTCGATGGCGATGGCCAACCCGAGGTGCTCCTGGCTACCGAAAAGTGGACGTTTGTTATCGCGACGCTGGATGGAAGGGTCAAGGAGCAGGTTGATCTTGTCGGCAATGTGAAAGAGGGCATGGTCATGGCAGATCTCGATGGGAACGGTTATCTGGAGCTGATAGCGGCTACTAATTGTGCCCGGGTTTACTGCTTCACGACGCGTGCCGAAAGCGGGTGGACCCACCCCCGAGCAAACCAGTCGCTAAACGGATACGTTCCACCGGTCTCCACACCCGTGTCGCTTTCGCCACCTCAAGAAGCACGAAAATCCATACGTCTGGATTCAATAACTGTAACTGACTTTTCGGAAGGCAATCCCTTCGCCACGGCTGTTCTAAAGTTCGATGAACTCCCGAAAGCCGGGTACGTTTCAGCCGTTATCCGCCAACAGGGAAGCATCGTTGGTTCCGCCTCCAAGAGACTGACGCAGAATGGCTTCGCAATCCCCTTCGTCCATTTGGCCGAGGGTGGGCTTACGCTCGATCTGGCCCTCTACGGTGCCGGTGGTGAGCTTCTGGCTTCGTCAAAAGGAACTATCATAACGACTGAAATCCCCAAATCTATTGAGCTGCCTTCTCCTAGGGCCTTCCTTGATGCACTTTCCCAGCGTGGCGATACCTATGGGATCCCCGAAAGCTGGCACCTCCCGAAGGTCCTTGAACGCGATTCCTGGCATGTAGCACGTTTTATACCCGGGAGGTGGAAGAGATTTGGCATTGCGGAAGAACCATTCATTGATGAGGCCATGCCGCGTTTGGGTACGAGCGCGACCAGACCCAGGAGTATCTTCAGACCCGAGCACCGGGCCTGGCCCATCCTGAAAGCCGACTCCAAACCCTTTTTCGTGATGAACGATTATTTCCGCCCCGAGTTGCGATATCCTGACGATGCCCTTCAGGCGATCCTGGGTATGGCGGGCGAACGTTTCCTGGGATTTCCCGTACACGAATGGGGATATTACGTTTGGAAGATTACGTTCGAGGCGAGCGATACCCCGCCGGCAAGCCGTAAGGAGGCAACAGCCATCTTAAAGGCGGACTTCGATCAATTGATGGACAAGTGTCACGGTATGATATACCAGGGTCAGGGTTATTGCCTTTTCCACCATCAGGCCTTCGAGTGGGGTGCCCCGATGGGCTACGCCGAAATCGGTGAAAACATCCCCTGTACACCGCTCCAGTTTGCCTTCTTGCGTGGTGCTTCACGTCAATATGGCGGCAGACCCTGGGGCGCCTATCTGTCCAACTGGTTCCGCGGCGCTGTCCTTGACAGCCAATACCGGACGAAAGACCGGCCCCGAATAAGGTGGTCTCAACCGAATAACTCAAGTGGACCTGACTGCGGCCACTCACCGTCCATCGAGTTCCGCTTCGAAATGGCCGCATACCTCGCCGGTGCAACATTCGTCCATCACGAATCCGATGGTCATAATAGCTCCATATTTATCGAGGAAAACGAGCCAGACGTGTATTCCCTGTCTCCTTTCGGAGCAGCAATGAAAACCTGGTATGAGTACTCGCGTCAGTATCCCGACCGCGGAGTTCCCTATACACCGATAGCCTTCATGGTCGATTTCCATCACGGGTGGCGACCCCGAGAATACATCTACGGTATCTGGCCGCTGCAGCGTCCGGATCGCTCCATGGAGGCCATCTTCAGACACGTTTATCCCTATGGAGGACACCTTGATTTCGAGCGCGGGTACCTCGTCAACGGACCCTACGGAGATATTTTTGACGTTGTCACGAATAATGCTCCGTCCGCGGTGCTTCAGAGCTATGCGGTTATCTGGCCGATTGGTAAAGTGGAGTTCAGCAGGTCGCAGCGGAAGGCCCTCATAAGCTATGTGAAAACGGGAGGGATTCTCGTGCTCGACAGCGCCCTTGCCCAGGAATTTCCGAGCAACGTGCTGGGGGTCAGTTTCGGCAAACGGATTGACTTTGCCAAACAGGTTCGAACTGCCCTGAGCGACACTCCGCCCCCGACAGCTCCCTATCTGTATCAGCAGATGAAAGTAGGAAGGAAAGCACACGCCCTCGCATGGACCGAAACCGGCGATGCGATCCTTGCCTGGCACCGGGTTGGCAAGGGTATGGTTGTTGTGGCTGCCACCGATCACTGGCTTGACCAGAGGGAGCGGCTTTTGCCGATCGTAAACAGTGTGTTATCTTCACTGACTGATGCCTTGTTGCCCTTCAGGATCTCAGGCGACGTCGAGAAGCTTATCAACCGTACCAATGATGGTTGGGTTATCGGCCTTATCAACAACAACGGTGTTACGAAAGTACCCACGTGTCCCGCTATAATAGATTCCGCAGAGACTCGCGATTGCACAATCCGCTTCGGGGGTAGGGTGTCTCTGGAGTTCATTTCACGCATGGGTGAATTCCGCCGGATCAGCCGGGAGAATAGCTTTCATACCAATATCCCACCCGGGGGAGTCGCGGTCGTGGAAGTGAAGTACCAGTAGCCCGATACTACTATTGCAGCAATAGTAGAGACGCTCCGGTGGGGCGTCTCTGAGAAGAATGGGTTACACTACAGGATGCAGAACAGTAGCAGTCCGAATTTACTTCCTCAACCTGACAATTCCTCAAAAAGCTTCTCAGGTATTTTCACCAGGTAAACGTGGGGAATCCCGGTTCTATCCGAATTATATACAACCATTTTGCCGTTGGGACTGAAAGCGGGATGGGGATGGGTCCAGTCGGGTTTACCATTTGAGCTCTTCGAACGACATATGGTCGCAAATTTCCCTGTCTTTACATTTACCAGTTTAAGGCCGGTATCTGGCGCAAGCGTATCGGAGACAATCCACTCTCCATCAAAGCTGGAAGCCGCATGCCAGAAATTTTCTCCTTCGGCGATAACTTCATATGCGTTTCCGTCCAGTCCTATCTTTACTATTGCCCAGCGCTCCGGCAACAGGGTAGAGATAACCTCCTTGGTCCTTCCGAGCCACATGAAGTGGCCGCTGCTCCAGGCACCGAGTTGATTTTTGTACAGGACGCGCGGAGATGAACCATCGGACTTTATATGTGAAATATTATAGCGTTCACTTTTACCACCGCTGGCCTCTACCGTCCAGAAAATTATATCTTCCGAATCCATGAGATCAAACTGGACATGGATCATCACCTGAGGGCTTTTGTAAAGGATGCCGGACTTCGATCCGTCGGTATGATAGTCAAGGATACCCCAGGTGCCGTCCTCCAATTCCGCTCCACAGATATAGCGGTCATCTCCCACGCTCATACTTCCCACTCCGCCGCCGATCACCCCGGGAATAAAACCCACTTTCTCATCCTCAAAACTCTCCATATCTACCCGCCTCATCTCACCCCCGATGTAATAGTACATAAGCTTCCCGTCATTGCTCAGAACTCCACCTCCGCCTTTTTTCCCGTCCCTTAATTTCGTTAAACCACTACCATCCACTTTTATTTTGAAGACATCGATACCGGACTCCCTTTTTGCCTCTGAAAGGGAATGGAAAATAAGCGCCCTGGAATCCGGAGTAAAGGAGTTGGCATGAAAATAGGGATGAGTATTGACTGTAGGAAAACTGGTCAACTGGATAATCTCCGCTCCGGTTTCCTCATCCCTGAAGGGAATAAATTCCGACTTGAAAGCCCGACCTTTCATATATCTCCCCCTTTTCAATTCAATCATCAGCGACAAGTTTGAAACTCATGGCGACTCCCAATGCCTGAATAAAATTCCTCAGCCGAAATTAACACGTATTCCGTTGCGTGTCAATAAAATCTCTTCCTTTTCTACGATCTTCGGCATTTATCACTGCAGTTGTAGAGACGCCTCGGATGAAGATTAAGAATTTATTCGTGCAACAGTTTGTCTTGTCATTGCGAGCGCTAGCGAAGCAATCTCGTTCTTCAGGGAATTGAGATTGCTTCGTCGCTTGCGCTCCTCGCAATGACATAAGGACTGTATTCGAACTTACAGCGTGGCCCGATTATTTTATGAATCTTCATGTGAGGCGTCTCCAAGAGGTTTTAAACCAGATACTTGCGTAAGCAATAAACAGAGAGTATATTGATCCAGAAACGGAGGCTGTAAGATATAACCTGAATCTGATACGCTAAAGAATTTAAAGCGAAGGAGTATAGTCTCATGGAAAATACAGTCAAAGAATTTCCCGTCCGTTCTGTGACCTCGGGAACGAAATATTATCTCTTCGGATACTATGGAATCTGCCCCTGGGATGCAACCGGAAGGTATCTACTGTGTCTTGAGGTCCCCTTTCAGGACCATCCCCCGGAAGCGGACGATAAGGCGACTGTGGGTATGGTCGAGCTTTCGAGCGGAAAGTTCATATCCCTTGCCGAAACCCACGCCTGGAATTTCCAGCAGGGAACGATGCTGCACTGGCTCCCAAAGGCCCCGGATTCAGAGATAATTTTCAATGACAGGAGAGACGGACGGTTCGTGTCGGTTATTCTGAACGTTCATACCGGGAAGGAGCGGGTCCTTTCGAGGGCCATAAGTGCGGTAAGTCGTAAGGGAGATTTTGCGCTCGGATTGAACTTCGCAAGGCTTCAGGTTACGAGGCCGGGGTATGGTTATGCTGGTCTTGAGGATCCCTTTTTCGAGGAGGTACATCCCTCCGAGGATGGTGTTTACCTTGTGGATCTTGAAACTGGTGAGGATAAGCTCCTTGTGAGCATGGCTGACGTCTTTGCGTATCACGGTAAACCTTCATATTTGAAGGGCCGCAAGATGTGGTTTAACCACATCCTCTTCAACAGTGATGACAGCAGGTTTGTCTTCCTTTCCAGGTGGAACCCCGAGGGAGGAGGTTCACGGAAAACCGCTATGTTCACAGCCTCACCTGACGGAAAGGATCTAAGATGCCTTATAGACTACGGTCTTGTCTCCCACTTTGACTGGAGAGATTCGGAATATCTCCTCGTATGGGCCAATATAAAGGACAACGGAGATAAGTTCTATATGGTCTCCGACAGAACGGGTGAGTTCGAGCCTTTCGCTGAAGGTGTTCTCACAAGCGATGGGCACTGCAGCCTATTCCCCAATGGGAGATGGGTACTTACGGATGTCTACCCTGACAGAGACAACTACCAGACTCTCAAGCTTTACAGCATTGAAGGTGGCTATGAGGTTGTTCTGGGAAGATATTACTCCGACACTCTCTTCAGGGGTGAGATAAGGTGTGACCTTCACCCGAGATGGAGCAGGGATGGCAGGCAGGTGTGTTTCGATTCAGTGCATGAGGGGAGAAGGAAAGTCTACATAGTTGATGTTTCCAGGCTAAGCGCTCCGCGATAAACTTTCAGCTTTTAGCTAAATCTAAACACTGAAGGCTACGAGACAAAATTCAAATGAATATGAATCCTTCATGAAAACTTAACAATAGCCGATGTGCTTCTATAAAGATGTTCCATCTTGTCCTGTTTTGGGTCTAAATGTCCCATCTTGGAGGAAATCCGACAGAATCCTCTTTAAATATAAGATATTGTAAATAATTACCTTATAGAAAAAAATTCTTTTTGGCATGAAATTTGCAGTAAATAAGGTACTTAGACTCGTGGGTAGTAGCTTGCAAAGGGTGTTCTAGCATGATCTTTTAAGGCTGCGTGCTTTAGGCGGACGAAGGAACACTTAGAATGGATTTTTCCAGATTTAGATATTCGTTTCCTTTATTATTCTTCGTATTCAATATTATTCCTGCACATACGGTATATGCAAGCATTACAAATACTACCGTATTGTTAGGTAATAACACAGCAAATGCCGGAACAAAGTATACAGTTGAGTTTACAACCGGGGCTCAGATTCCCAAGAATGGCTATATTCATATCACTTTTCCCTCAGGGACCACCATTCCTGGGAGCTGGAATTCAGAGGCTGTTCATGTCAATAGTATAGATGCAAATTCGGTAGAGACATCTGGTAATACAATTGAGATAAAGACAGACGAGCTTAATCCTGCTGGAACAACGGAAGTTATTATCGGTGTGGAAAAGGACTCTCTGTCAAACCCGTCGACGCCCTACAGCGGGTATACGGTGGATGTTGAGACCTTTGATACTGATAACTCAACAACTATTGAAGGACCTGCCACATCGAGTTCCTATACATAATTAGCAGCACCACGATTACGAGCGGATATGACGCGAGAGCCTTGAGTGATTCAACGGCGAGTGCCGTTTCGTCCTACCGGCTTATTCCGACGATCGACGATGCCCTATCGACAGGCGACTCAATTCACGTGACGTTTCCTTCTGGGACATCCATCCCACCAACCATATCAACATCTGATGTAACCATCAAACCAGCGGGCGGAAGTCAGCAAAATCCTTCCGCGGTTGTAGTTGATCAAGACAGCCGAAAAATCAGCTTGAAGTTATCCTCGGGGATCAGTGGTAGCGTGGCAGATACCATTACTTTCAGTTCTTCTGCCAACATTGGGAATCCGTCAACCTCTGGTTCCACTTATCAGATTAATGTATCCACTACGCTCCAGACGACCAACAGCCCCTCTCGGAACTATTCCATCGTCAACAGCAGCACATTGACAGAGGCCAATGTGACACCCAGCCCATCGACGCTGAATACCGCGGCGGAATATATGATCGCTTTCAGCACCGGTGATGTCGGGGGCTTTGGTCCCGACAGCACAATCACGATCGTTTTTCCGGTCAATACCACCGTTCCAACGACGATTGACACGCAAAATGTGACGGTCAACGGATCCGATGCCAAAGCGGTTTCAGCAACTCCGGCTTCGCGGCAAGTGATCATTACAACTCCGGTTGCGATTGGTGATAACAGTTCGGTAACCATAGTTTTCAAAGCCGTTGCGGGGATTAAAAACCCAACAACGGCAGGTAGTTCCTACACACTGACAGCTCACACAACGGCAGAACCAACTGATGTTAACTCAAATTCCTACGAGATTACAGCCAGTACGGTTACGACTCCGAATGTCGCTTTGAACTCCAGCCAGCCTTCCACAGAAACAATCTATACAATTTCATTCAACGTGGGTGCCGGAGGAGCCTTGTCTGCCAATTCCAGCACCATTACAATAGATTTCCATGATTCAACTGGTGTTTCCTCTACCATTCCTGCCAGCAGTATTACCGTGAATGGCACCCTCTGCTCAGTCTCCCCAACAATTAACAGCACGTCGAAAATCATTACGATCACAACGCCTGTTTCTGTGAATAATAATGGCTCCGTTGAAGTCGTATTTAATGAGGGTATTACCAATCCTTCAACACAAGGGGACTATACGCTGACAGTAAAGACCAGCGACGAGACGTCAGAGGTGACATCCAATGCCTACACGATCACCACAGCAACCTCTGTATCTGGTATTATCGTGACAATCGACAACGTGAATGCGTCAGCAAGTGCAAAATACACCATAGATTTCACAGCAAATGATGGTGACTGGCAAGATCAGGACAAGATTTTTATTGCCTTCCCATCAGGGTTTACTGTTCCTGATTTCGCAAAGGAAGATCATTCTCTATATATTGACAGTAGCCCAGTTAGCGTTAAGGAAGCCCTCGAAAGCGGGCAAACAGCAATAGTACAGGTTGAAGGAGACCATACAGGTACTTCCATCAGGGTAATTATTGGTGACCGCGGCGGTAGTAACCCTCAGATTACAAACTCTTCGACGGCTTCGAGTAACTACGTTCTTGGAATAAAGACAACCAACGATGCCAACCAGGTAAATTCACCCAGGTTCACGATTGTGTCCGGAAGTGGCGTCTCCGCTCCTTCAGTTACGCCTGCGCCGAGTACCTCGAACACTGCTGCGGCTTATGATATCGACTTTAACACCAGCTCCAACGGTGCTCTGGGTGGAGGACGGGATACGATCAGGGTCGTTTTCCCATCTGGGACAACTGTCCCTTCCTCCATGTCGGCAAGCAACGTAACTGTCAATGGGAATAATCCATCTGAGGTGACTCCCAATTCGGCAAGCCGCACAGTGAAGGTGCTTGTTCCGAACAATATCAGTGCAAGCAGCCCTGTATCCCTGGAGTTTAATTCGAGTGCAGGGCTAAAGAATCCAACAGTCACAGAGGATACAAACAAGACTTTAACGGTGAAGACGAATATTGACACAAATACCACAACCAGCAGCAATTATACCATTACCGTTTTAACACAAGTTTCCGCTGCCACTGTCACCCCCGATCCCTCTACGGCTGGGCTCACGGCTCAATATACGCTGGACTTTGCCATGGGCAATATGGGACTTGCTGTCGGCGATACGGTCACAGTCACGTTTCCCAGTGGGACTACTGTGCCTTCCTCGATAACTTCCGGTAACGTCACCGTGACCGCCAACGATACTTCCGTCACGGTAAGCGGGGTGAACACCACCCCGGCAAGCCACCTTACCAGGATCATCGTGGGGGAAAGCGTAGCTGCAAGTTCTTCAATGGAAATCACATTCGCATCGGCTGCAGGGATAAAAAATCCTACTACAGCAGGCACCAGCTATACGCTGGACTTGGCAGCCACAAGCAACGGCTCTGCTGAGTCCAATGTCTATGGGATCGCCGAGAGCAAGGTGACATCCGCAACTGTGACGCCTAATCCATCTACCCAAAACAATACAGCTCAATATACCATCGCATTCAACTTGGGTTCCGGAGGAGCACTCACAGCCGGGTCGAGCACTATTACCATCCAGTTCCCGACGGGAACCACGATTCCGGCGTCGATGGCAGCAAGCAATGCCACAGTCAACTCCACCGTTTTGAGTGTGGCACCGACCACGACCCCATCGACCCGGACGGTGGTGTTGACCACTCCCGTCAGCGTGGGTAACAACGGCCCGGTAACAGTGGTGTTTTCCAATTCAGCGAATATTCAAAACCCCAGCACGGTAAGCAGCACCTACACATTGGACGTGTCTACCAGTAAAGAGACTACGCCTGTAGCCTCACAGGCTTATTCTATCACTAGCGGCACTGACATATCCCAGTCCACAGTGACCTTAGTAGATCCTCAGCGCACGCAGGATTCACAATATACCATCCAGTACAACGCCGGGACAGGCGGCATAGCGGTTGGGGACACTCTTTTCTTCGTGTTTCCATCTGGTACTACCATCCCGGCTTCCATTCCGGCCAGCACTGTAGAAATAAACGGGGTGGATGCCTTGACTGTGCTAACTACACCGGCATCCAGACTCATCCGGCCTGTTTCGAATACGAGCGTGAGCGGAGGGGCATCCGTCACGGTAGATTTCACTTCCACAGTGGTTTCAGAGAAGATTGCGAACCCCTCTTCCTCAGGAAGCAACCATACGCTGACGGCCCGTATCGGGCAAGGTTCTACGCCCATCAGTTCCACCAAATACACGGTTACTTCTCTGAACTCGGAGACCCTGACTACAGCTACAGTAACCCCGACTCCCAATACCTCCAACACAACAGCAGCCTATACTCTAAGCTTTGATACCGGGGCGAACGGAGCTATGGTGGTAGGCGACAGCATCGTGGTGGTTTTTCCATCTGGTACGACAGTGCCGAGCTCAATGGTAGCTTCTAACATCAATGTAAACAGCACGAGCTGTACGGTTGCCCCAGCTATAAACGCAGCGGCGAGGAGGATAGCTGTAGCTACTCCTGTAGCCATCGGTGCAAGCCAATCCGTGTCACTGGTGTTCAATGCGGATGCTGGACTGGTTAATCCGACATCTCCATCCTCCTACACCTTGGACGATCTGCACACTAACATTCAGCCTACGCCTAACTCTACGGTGTCCAATGGATACAACATCGTGACTAACACGGATATCAGTTCGGCCAATGTCACACCAGCACCCAACACAGTCAATACTACCGCTCAATATACTATTGCTTTCACGACAGGAAATGGCGGTATAGCTGTTGGGGACACTATCGTGGTTATCTTCCCGAATGACACGGTTGTTCCGTCATCTATCACTGCATCCAATGTCACAGTAAACTCTGTGGGCGCAACGGAAGTCTTAACCGACCCAGGATCACGTAAGCTTGAGGCCATATCGAATACCACAGTGGGAGCCAATGCGTCAGTCAACCTTGTACTGAAGTTGGCGGCAAGTATAGTTAATCCGACCACATCCAGCAGTGCCTATACGCTGCAGGCCAGAACTACAGGCGATCCTACTCTGGTCACTTCTAACACTTATACCATCGATCAGAGCACAGTAACAGCGGCTGATGTAACAGTCAATCCGACCAAGACTGACAGCTTAGCCCAGTATAACGTTGCTTTCAATGTCGGAACAGGTGGTGCATTGGCTACCGACTCCACCATTACAATAACGTTCCCCTCGGGCACAGTACTCGGTTCAGCAGTTCAGGGCACACCGGGCAATACGACGGTCAATGGCACAGCCGTTTCTTCAATCTCGGTGTCCGGTCAGCAGGTTACGGTTACCGTCCCTTCCGGGGTCAACATACCCAATAACGGTTCTGCCACTGTTATCTTCGCAAATGCAGCCGATATGATAACAAATCCCTCCACGGCAGGGACAAATTACCAGGTGACAGTCAACACCAGTGCTGAGCCCACACCGGTCGCCTCGAACACATACGCCATTTTCGAGACCACAACCGTCACCCCTGCTGTGGTCACTCCGAATCCCACTTCTTCGGGGAACCTATCTCAGTATACTATCTCCTTCAACGTAGGGGACAGTGGAGCTTTGACCGCATTGAGTGACACTATTAAGATCGCCTTCCCCTCGGGCACATTACTCGGTTCGGCAGTTCAGGGTACACCAAGCAATACGACAGTCAACAGCACAGCCGCTTCTTCGGTCTCGGTGTCCGGTCAGCAGGTTAGAGTGACTGTCCCTTCTGGGGTCAACATCCCCAATAACGGCTCTGTCACTGTTGCCTTCGCCAATGCAGCCGACATGGTTACCAATCCCTCTACAACAGGGAGCAATCAGACGGTGGCAGTAAGCACAAGCCAGGAGCTTAACTCCATTACTTCTAATACCTACACGATCACCTCATCGAGCACATCCGTATCCGCAGCGAATGTCAGTGTGGATCCTGATACAGTGTCTCAGACAGCCTACTACACTATAGAATTTAGTGTGGGTGCAAACGGAGCGCTCATCGCGGGAGATCAGATCACAGTGGCTTTTCCATCTCCCACAACAGTGCCCGGTTCGATAGCAGCCGGATCCATTCAGCTCAACTCAACATCATGCACAACGACACCTCAGATCAACGGAGACACGGTTACAGTCTATACACCTGTATACATCAATGCCAGCGGATCGGTCAGCTTAGTATTTCTATCAAGTGCTGGCATTGTGAATCCGCCTTCGGGAGTCGATCCTGGGTATACCCTGGACGTTAACACCAACATTGAGATATCGCAGATTACATCCAATGTCTATCCTATTTATAACGAAGATGGCTCTTTGCCGGTCGAGCTTGCCTATTTCGGGGCTTTCGGGGAGAATGAACATATTGTCTTGAAATGGCGGACTGAAAGCGAGATCTACAACTCGCACTGGATCGTCGAGAGCAAGGCTGAATGGGAGAATGCCTACAAGTCGATAGGAACCTTGAGAGGTCAGGGAAACAAGTCGACTTACACAGAGTATACATATACCGATTCCACAGTCACAAAAGGTGTCCTCTACTACTACAGGATAGCCGATGTGTCCTTTGATGGGGTGGTCACCTACCACGGTCCGGTATCAGCATTATCTAAAGATAAACCACTGCCGAAGGAATTTTCTCTTGGACAGAACTATCCGAATCCATTCAACGCTCAGACAGTCATATCGTATGCTATTCCGGTAGATTCTTGGGTAAAGGTTGAGATATACAATGTGCTTGGACAGCTTGTCAGAACCCTTATTGAAGATAGGGTGATGCCGGGTTATTACAGGATGATTTGGGATGGGAACGACAACTGGGGTGATGTGGCTGCAAGTGGCACCTACTTCTGCGTTATGACAGCAGGCCCTGGTAGCGAGGTAACGTTTAGGAGCAGCAGGAAAGTGCTGATGCTGAAGTAGCTTGACTGTGTCTTCTTGACATGCTTACTTAACGGGAAATAAGGATTTCGCAAATTTGTTTTGCAGGAGTTGTTACCTGTGGCTAAATTTAGAATATATGCAGAGGATGAGGAACTCCTTACCACAGAGGAAACCGCAAGCTATCTCAAGGTAAACATCCGTACGATCTACAGGCTTCTTAGAGCCCACAAGATACCCGCTCTCAGAGTTGGAGGACAATGGAGATTCAGGAAGGGAGATGTTGACGAATGGCTCAATGTTGGTAACAGATTCATGAAATAACGATCCTTTTTTAGGGTCAGGGCATGCCCTGACCTTAAGTCGGTTAATAGGATACACATTACGAGGTAGAGATACTTTACTTTGTGAAATGCGATTAAATCCTCGAAAATTCCATATGCTTCAATAAGGCGACCGCTGGTCCATCCTAAATTATCTCGGTTTTGATCTAAATTAGCATCCCACCGCGGCTCAAAAGATTCAATTTACATCTGGTGTAATATCCCAGTCTACTCCCGAGAGCGTTGCATGCTGGATGCAGTAAATACAGGTAATAGGAGAGTATAAT
>CAZTBA010000120.1:0-14373 GCA_964611725.1 uncultured bacterium | reverse complement strand
CCCTATGGGCGATGTAATAGTTAGCCACCATGTTGGCCAACAGGGTGATGATCCATCCGAGTATCACCCCGAGGATTCCACCAATGAATCCGATTGTACCGGCCTCGAAGAAGAAGATCCACTTGATTTCGGTTTCGCTCCCTCCTATAGCCTTCATGATGCCGATCTCCCGTGTCCTCTCTAAGATGGACATGACCATCGTATTGATGATCCCCAGTGCGGCGACGATGAGGGCAATTGTCCCGACGGCGCCCAGCGCGGTGTCGAATATGATCAACCCCTTCCGGATTTCTTTGAGCTGATCGGCGATGGAGATAACGCCGAAACCCATGGCTTCGATCTTTTCCTTCACGGGCTTTAAGCTTTCGGTGCCTTTCACCCGCACATAGAGTGAGGAGTAATCGCCGGTCTCCCCTGTCTTCCCCAGGAGATCCCAGACGCTGGAAAATCCCATTCGGGGTATCATTTTGGCAGTTTCCAACGGGACAATTACCCCACTGCCGAACCACTCCCAAACGAAGCCCTCCGGCTTTTCACCGATTCCGATGACCCTGAAAGATCTTACTTCTTCACGGAGGGGAGGACGGACCGAAGGCATGAAGGAATAAGGTATATTTTGGGCCAGTTTTTCGACATCGATTACCGAGGTGATGACCTGAATTTCTCTCCCCAGCACCGAATCAGGGGGTACGGATCTCCCGTCGGCGGTAGAATCGCGGAGGGAAGCCTTTCCCGGTTTCTTCGGATCTTCAATTATGAGTTTCAACTGCTTCAGGGCTCTCTGACCCAGTACGACAGAAGAGTCTGTGTCCTGTATGAAGAAGTGGCCGTAAGGTAGCTGGCTAAAGGGCTTGTAACGGCCCATAATTGAGGGCAGGGCCAGGAGGGTCGTCCGGGCTTCATGGTCGCCGAGACGGACCTTGACGGGAAACCGGATCTGGGGGAAGACGATCTCAACATCAGGGAGATCCTGTATTTCCTGTATGGTTGAATCGTTGAGAACAGGGCCCTCCTTCCTCAGGGATTCCATAATCCCTTCAGCATTGCCTGATACGACCTGTTCCAGATCCACCTTCC
This sequence comes from uncultured bacterium, assembly GCA_964611725.1. Taxonomy (GTDB): domain Bacteria; phylum Latescibacterota; class CAZTBA01; order CAZTBA01; family CAZTBA01; genus CAZTBA01. The sequence continues at coordinate 13,296 of CAZTBA010000120.1, read as the reverse complement.
TGGGAATGACGCGCATACTGGTGAAGAGATCGTTCTCGTGGAAGGACTGGGTTATGTTCTTCTGAATACCTGTTCCGAAGGAGACCATCGAGACCAGAGCGCCGATGCCGATAACGACACCCAGGGTCGTCAGTGTCGTCCTCAACTTGGTGCGCCAGAGGTTGGACATGGAGAGCTCGATCAGGTCATCGATTTTCATGGAATTTCCCTTAGTGTGGTCTGGTCGATGATCTTTCCGTCCAGAAGCCGGAGGATGCGGTTGGAAACGGCGGCCGCAGACTCCTCGTCGTGGGTTACCATGAGGATGGTCAGTCCTTTTTCTCGGTTCAGACTCCGGAGGAGCTCGACAATCTCCTCGGAGGTATTGCTGTCCAAGTTGCCTGTAGGCTCGTCGGCTAACAGGATTTCGGGCTTGTTGACCAGTGCCCGGGCGATAGCGACCCGCTGGGCCTCACCTCCGGATAGCTCCCCGGGTTTGTGGTGAAGCCGATGTCCCAGGCCAACCAGGGAGAGGACTTCGGAGGCCACCGGATTCCGGTCCCGACGGCGGATATTCGCGAAAGCGAGGGGCAGGGTGACGTTTTCCAGGGCAGTTCTGGAAGGGATCAGGTTGAAAGACTGGAACACCATCCCTACGGTCTTCCGGCGGTGGAGGGCAAGCTCCGACCGTTTCATCCTGGTTAAGTCCTTATTGTGGAGGATGATACGACCGGAGGTGGCGGTGTCCAGACCACCGATAAGGTTCAGCAGGGTGGATTTTCCGGACCCGGACCTTCCGATGATGGAGACAAATTCTCCCTCCCGGACTTCAAAGGAGACCCCCTGAAGTGCTCGGACCTGGACGGCCCCTTTCCGATAGGTTTTGTGGAGATCGATGGTTTGAAGGGTGGAATTCAAAGCGCCTCCGGGATCAGATATTATTTCTGTATTCTAAACGCAGTCAACTCATAAAAGTTTCATGCACTTCGGCAGTCCAACTGCCGGTCGCCCCGCATTATATCCGGACTCGATCCGCAACTAAATAAAGGGATCGCCCGCATTTTATCAAACTCAGAACTACCTGCACTCCAATATGATAACCTCGTGCAGCCCAACCTTCGGCACCAAGATCTCTTTAACACCATCCGCGCACACAATTCTCAATTGCCTTTTCTTGGGCCATGCGAGGTGGGCCTGTTCGATTCGGGCCAGGTTCTCACGAACTAGGATCCTCACATTCTCTACGGGGATGAGTGTATCCATGTGAGTCTTGTTAAAGAGCTGGACGATTATCTGGCCCTTGACCGGTTGGCTCCAGAACGTCGCCTCTACAGTCGGAGGGGCTTGAACACGGATCGGGGGTTCCCGGTCCAACAGTCCCAACAGGTTTGCTATAAGTTTCTGCACCCACCAGTAGCCGCGCGGCTCGTAATTTCGGTATACTTCGCCGCCAGCTATCCATCCCGGAAAACCAGGTCCTTCAGGGAATGGACTGCACTGCTTGAATATGTTGCTCGTTACGAAAAGTGCCCGGCCTTTGCCGTAGTCGTTCAGGTGTATAGCCGGATAATGCGTCCCTTCTCCCGGGAGGGTCCCCCAGGAGGTGGGTCTTCCTTCAAAACTGACCACCTCCGGGTCAATCTGGTATGCGAGTGTCCGTCCCGCTATCGACTCGGCCCGGATATAGGGACCGCGCATCCTGAGGGCACCTTCGGGCAGTCCTTTAAAGATATCTTCCTCACTCCATTGCATAAAGCTATTTGGGAGATGGTAACTTAGGTTGGAATCCGCATCGCTCCGACCCAGATATTTCAGCCCAAATACGTCTCCCAGTCGGAAGTCTTCAAGCGGGTTACCCTCTCCATCGTACAGGCTTGTCTCGAAATCCGCCAGGAGCAAGCCGCCCCCGGCCACGTATGCTTTCAGTGCTTCTACATGCCCCTGGGGCATCACCGCGACATTGGGAAGGATCAGTATGGAATGTTCTCCGAATGCCCCGGATTCCATATCGAACTCCGGGACCACGTTGAAGGGGACGTGGAGATCAAGAAGTGAGCTGACCGCCCCCTCCATCGACATGAGAAACCTCCCTCGAACGTCATTTCGCCCATAGAATATCTTTGTGGCATCGCTGTAGACAATGCCAAGATAGGGTAGTGAGACTGCGTCCCGGATGAAAGATTCCTTCTGGGCAAATTCCCCGAAGCTCTCTCCGATGCGCTTGAAGAACTCCTTCTCCATGGTCCCGTCAGGGTAGAAACCGCTTTCCCTGTCGCCGAATGTGAAGACGCCACCGTGGGTGAGAACGTTCATCGCCCTGTACCTGTATCTGTATTGCGAGGCCCAGTCCTGGACACCTCCGAAATCCGTGTTGATGGCGAAGTGGAATGCTTTCCTCCCCGCTGCACCCCTCAGGATCGTAGCTGCGAGACTGGTTGCCCCGCTTCCGGCCGCAAAATCTTCGCCATCGAAAAACTCCTCACCTCTCGCCCGGCGTAGCCTGTGTTCCGCAACGTACCATGCGGAGTTTCTGCAGACCGGAAGGCCTGGTTTGTGCATGTGAGCCGTTGCCGTGATTTCTTCATAGAATTTCTCCAGCGAATCCAGCCGCCACTTCACATACTGCTTCCAGTCCATATCCCACCTGGCCTCAGTAGGAATTTCTCTTCCAAAAAGCTCATTGTAGATACGTGTGCAGTGTTCGCAATAGCATTCTACCTGGCCAAGCGCGTCGATCCACAGCATATCGGCATCGTAATCGCGCACGATCTCGGTTAATTGATCCAGTGCGTACTGGCGATAGGGTGAATTGAAACAGCACCAGGCCAAACTGACCAGAGAGCCTTCAACCCACTTTAGCCTCTTTGGGTTTCCGTTCACATCTTTGATGGCCCACTCCGGATGTTGCCGTGTGATCGCATCGTCGAGTCCGAGACAGTAATAGGCGGATACTCTGATGTTTCGGGCGTGGGCTTGCCGGATCACTTCCTCCAACAGGTCGAAACTCAGGCGCGGATTCTTGATTCCGACCTTCGTGTTGTAAATAACATAGCCCCAGAGATCCTTTACATATTGGAAGATGCAGTTTGCATTTGCAGATGCGAAGGCGTCCACGTATTTCTTCGGATCGAGCTTATCCAGCGGCATCTCATGGAAGGGGAGCAGATTCCAGTCAAACCCCAATCGACGGGTGCTGGCCGTGTAGTTTTCGGAACGGTCCATATAGATCAGATCCAACTATGGTGGTTACGCTGTCAGTTCCAACCGGTAAGCGTTAAAATCGATCAGCTTATTGCTATCAACCAGATACCTGCGACTATAATGCCCGCTGCGAACAGATTTCTGCGCAGGCCCTCTTCGTGTAATAACAGGGCCCCGAGAATCATGTTAAACAATATGCTAACCCTTTTGATAGCCCCAACATAGGATACGAGGCCCGTGCTGAGGGCAAGGTTTATCGTAAGGGCAACGAAGAATACGGAGATACCGGAGAGAAAAAGCAGCTTTAAGCTTCTCCTGTCCGGAAGGATCTCCCTGATTCTGTTGCCTGTTATCATGTGAAATAGCAGAAGAAGCAAAGCGGAAAGAGGCATACCTACGGCCATTGTAAGGAAAGGAGAGGAATTTAAGATGGCCTTTTTGAAAAATATTCCCGTCAAGGAGAAAAGTGCAGCAGTGCCCAGCATATATCTTGCACCTCTGTTCTTGAACAATAGACGGAAGGGCTCCAGGAAAGAACGCTGGTTTCTTTCTAACCTGAGACAGTATATTCCAAAGACAATTACAAGTATTCCCAGAAGGCCGAGGGGACTGGGGAACTCTCCAAGTATAACGAACCCTGTTATCAGCACGAAAACCGGAGTAAGCGAAAGAAGCGGGACGGAATATGCTATGGAAGAGTATCTGAGGGCCTTGGTCATAAGCATTATGCCTACTACGTCAAATGCGCAAGCCAACAATATGGAATAATAGAACTCGTGTCCGACAGGAGGGATTCCGGTAAGAACAAGAAGAAGCGGTATGGGAACAGTTGCAAATATGTATCTGGAGAAAACGATGGTTTTATCATTGGCGATCCCCGTGCAATATTTCATTATTGTTCTCGTAACAGATGTAATAAGAGCGGATAATAAGGCGAATAAAAGCCACATACAGATATATTCCTTTGTCAGTTCTCAAGTGTTGCCCAGAAATCTAACGATCTTCCGGTATCTGTGAAAGACTATGCCTGGATACATAGAGGAAATGAGGCAAATGTTCCGGAGGTGAGATTTATGGCACCCCCTGCGGATTTGATCCCGCTAATCTTCTTGCCGATTCCTGGCGGCCTCTTTATTCATCTCTTTTTCGATCATCCGTTCTCTGAGCTGTGATCCCTCAGAGAATATGAAGACTTCTAAACCATGGAAAATCAACCCAATGCCCCACCCCATGAGTGGCCACTTGAACCAGAGATATCCTGGCGATGTGCTAAGGTTAATGATGAGCAGTACGGCATTCACTACCACGTAGGCAGCGAGATGGGTATAGAATTCAACCTTGGACTCAACCCTTTTCCTGGCTTTCTCATAGGCTTCCTGGTTTTCCATAATATACCCCCCTATGATTCTGAAGGACGATGAACTCGTAACCTTTATTGTTGCCTTTATTTTATTACATGATTATAAATAAATCAACAGAAAACATAGGGCGTATCCAGGTTGTGCAAATGCTTCAGTCAAGAATTTTGTGGTAAAGTAGCTGTTATATCTGAAATTTTGAAAAGCCCTGCGATGGAACCCTTTTATAGATTCCTCCCGTGATAATTCAGGAGCGACCGGCGGTCGCACTCACGAAAGTATATGAATATTCCCGGAGTTCAAGTGCCTTTGGTATAATTTCCTGAGAAAATGGGCTTCATTTTTGTTGATTTACCCATCAATAGGTGTTTATTTATTGGCTTCAAACTGACACTAAGGGAGCATTTGTGAGATACAGAAGTTAAAATCTCAAACTTCTGATTGGAGTGCAGGTATGACTGAACGACCAAACCTGATTCTCTTCATGCCGGAGACCCTGCGGGCGGACGCCGTCTTCGGGGACCCTGAACACAGGGCTCAAACGCCGAACTTTGACCGGCTGGCCGCAGAAAGTGTGGTTTTTACCAATGCTTTTGCCCAGATGGCCTTCTGCACTCCGAGCCGCTGCAGCATGTTCACCGGACTTTACCCCCATACCAACGGGCATCGCTCGATCTGGCACCTCCTGCAGAAGCACGAACGCAATTTCTTTCAGGATCTCAAAGAGGCTGGCTATGTCACGGTAGCCTACGGCAAGAACGATCTCGTGGACAAAAGTGCGGCAGACCAGTGTTTCGATGAGACGACCCTGCGTATCGAACCAAAAGACTGGGGAAGGACCACACCACCCGAACCGGGAAGCAAGTTCGAGCATGCCATGTATCACGGACTTCGCACGGGAGATTGTTTTGACTATGACTGGGCATGCATAGAGAGCGCATTGCAGTTTATGGAGGAAAAACACGATCGCCCGTGGTGTCTCTTCCTGCCCCTCATTTTCGTCCATCCGACCTATGTGGTGGAGGAACCCTTCTTTTCGATGCACGACCGCAGCAAGGTGCCTGCGTCCATCCCCGCCGAGCTTGACAGCAAACGTTCATTCATGCGGGTCCTGCACGAGGTCTATGGCGGCGATCGTTTGGATGATGATGCCCTGCGGGAGATCAAGGCTACGTACTTTGGCATGGTGAGCCGTGTAGATCATCAACTCGGGCAGGTACTCGACAGGCTCAAGGAGCTTGGACTCGAGCATGATACGATTGTTGTCGCATCCTCAGACCATGGGGACTATACAGGTGACTATGGGATGGTCGAAAAGTTCTTCGGCGGGTTCGAAGATTGTCTGCTGCGCGTGCCGCTGATCGTACGCGCATCGGGTCAGATAGCACCGGGGACACAGACCGCCCTGTGCGAAATGACGGACCTCTATCCGACACTTCTGGAGCTTCTGGGACTGGATTCGAAGCACTATCATTTTGGCAGAAGCCTGGTTCCACTGATCCAGGGGAAGAAAAACGGGCATCGTGACGCAGTTTTCGCCGAAGCCGGCCGTCTTGAGAACGAAGAGTCGTTCACTATCAAGGGTCTGCCACCGGAAAGCTTTTATGGTAGAATGGTAGCGGCTACCCGCAGCAATCCCCACATCCGCCGCAGAGCAGCTACCGTGAGAACCCGAAGCTACAAGTATACCTACTCCCCGGAAGACCGTGATGAGCTGTGTGACCTGAATGCTGATCCGGCTGAGCTAAACAACCTTGCCGATCGCCCCGAGTACCGCGAAACGGTTTTGAGGATGCGCGAACGGCTGATGCGCTGGATGCTGGATACCAGTGACACGCTGCCTTTACAACAGGGAGAGCGCGGATGGCGGTGACATGGGAGATCGAAGCTATCGTGCACAATACTTTCACGAAACCGGCGAATTGACGGATACTCATTTAAGGGCACTGATATCCAAGAACGAATCAGGAGGGACGTGATGGCATACGATGGAGTGATGGACGACATCCGGACGGTCATCGAGCTGGGAACACCCCGTCGAGTCCCGGTGTTCGCAATGAGTGAGGAGTTTGACGTTCGATGGTATGGGGAAGGGACGTACCAGGAGATTACGTCAAGCGCATCGAAGCTTGCGGCGTGTTGGATCGCGGCGATCCGGGAGTTCGATTACGACTGGGCCTGGCTTCAATTGGACGATTGCATAGAATTCGAGCCGCTGGGTGTGGGCGTGAAGGGCGAAGGGAACATCCTTCCGGCGACATGTGACTACCTCCCTGCCACCAGGGAGACGCTGAGGAATCTGAAACAGCCAGATCCCAAACGTGACGGACGAATGCCCCTGCTTCTGGATGCCATTCGCATGATCCGAGAGGAACTCGACGATAGCGTCTGCATCTGCGGCCGTGTCGCGGCCCCCTTTTCGTCCACTGCCCTGCTCTACGGCATCGAAGAGACAATGATGCTCATGATCACGGATCCCGACCTGGTTCAGGAGACGAACGAGTTCTTCGTGGAGCTGCAAACGAACTTCGGCCGTGCCCAGTATGATGCAGGTGCACATGCGCTTTGGGTTGGCGACTGCAACGCCATGAGCAACCTCATCTCTCTCAATCACTACACCGAGTTCGCGTTCGAGCCCTGCAAAAGACTCGCGCGGGCCTTCAAGGACATCGGTGTGATCAGCATGTTGCACAACAGCGAGATAAGGATCCCGTACATCGAGAAGGAGGCGGAGCTGGGCGTTGACGTGATCAGTATCGGGCCTGAGGGTGATCTTGCCGCCGCAAAGCAAGCGCTTGCCGGCAAGACGGCCCTTATGGGGAACCTGGACCCGGTGAACGTGCTTCAGAACGGGACGCCCGAGGAGGTTGCCGGGGAGACGCGACGCCTGATGGAGATCGGCAAGCCGGGAGGCGCCTACATTTTCGACTCCGGGGAGATGGTCCCGAGGGAGACTCCTGAAGAGAACATGCGCGCGATGATGCGAGTCGCGAAGGGGCTCGCATAGCACTGCTGCTTGGATTCCCCTGACCGTGATTTTCCCGGGTTCCGCTCCCTGTTAGCTGATCTGCATGGTTGGTGGATAACCCTCTGTTGAATCGTGGAATCTGAGATAAACGGCGATGAATTCAACATCTACCGCAGCTTAAGTGAAGATCAAGAGTAAGGATGTTCCACAACAATAGTATAGTGAAGCAATAGGCAGGCTGCTCGGTTTTGGAGGTACTCGAAATGAAAAGAATCCGTTCAAAGTCTTTTGTCCTGTTAGCGGTATGGATGATGATTCCCCTCCTGTTTTGCACGGCGGGATTTGGGGGACAAAATGTAATCATCGCTGTAATAGACGGTCTTAGATACACAGAGGGTTTTGGTGCAGGGAACACCTACATTCCCAACATGTGGGATAATATGAAGCCGTATGGCACAATTTACACGAATTTCTATAAACTTGGATGGACATCCACAAATCCAGGACACGCCTCTATCGTTACGGGAACTTGGCAATACATAGCAAATGACGGTAGTGAAAGACCAACGATGCCCACTGTATTTGAATATTTCCGCAAAGAAACAGGCAGTTTAGAATCCGAAAACTATGCGGTTATGGGCAAGGCTAAATTGGACGCTATGACCTATAGCACACACTCTGAATATGGCTCTTCTTATAAAGCCTCAAGTTGGGCCAATAATAGCGCTGATTCGACGGTCTATAATAACCTTGTATCCATTATGGATAGCTACCATCCCCGGTTAATTGTGCTGAATCTTGGAGATGTGGATCGAGCAGGTCACAGCGGTGTTTGGGGAGACTATATATCCGCAGTTCAACAGGCAGATTCCCTGGTATATGAATTGTGGCTGAAGATACAGTCCGACGATTTCTACAGAGACGATACCACACTCTTTGTAACCAATGACCATGGAAGGCATGACGATGAACACGGGGGATTTCAGAGCCACGGAGATTCGTGCGAGGGATGTCAACACATGATGCTACTGGCGGTAGGCAAGAGCGTTACACCGGGTCAAGTCGTTACTGAGGTGCGCGACCAGAGGGATATTGCACCCACTGTTGGAGACTTGCTGAACTTTTCAGCCCCTCTTGTAGATGGGACAAGTCTGTTCCAGCGTGACACCCCCCTTCCGATCACTTTATCCTTTTTTACAGCCACTGCGGCTGATGGCGAGATCTTACTCCGTTGGACCACGGAATCTGAGACGAGCAACACTGGCTTCAACATCTACCGCAGCTTCAGTGAAGACGGAGATTATACTAAGTTAAACCGGATCACAATCTATGGAACTGGCAATTCCTCTGTAAGGCACGACTACAGTTTCACTGACAGCAATCTGGCAGGAGGCGTTACATATTGGTATAAGCTGGAGGATGTCGCCTTCGATGGAACTACCACCATGCACGGGCCGGTCTCGTCCATGGTGCCAGTAGCGGGTCCCTTTCAGAACAGTGCCATTCCCACGGAGCCTGGTCTTACTCAGAGCTTCCCCAACCCCTTCAATCCTGCAACCAGAATACGTTACCAGCTTCCCGAGAATTCGCATGTGGAGCTCGTGGTCTACGATGTGCTTGGACTTAAGGTAGACGTATTAGTGGATGACTTCGTGGAAGCTGGCTACCATTCAGTGGTGTGGGATGCGAAGGATATGGCAAGCGGCGTCTATATCATAAAGATGGAAGCTGGAGATTTCATTGAAGTGCGGAAAATGACGCTGATTCGCTGAAGTCGCTATTGCGTTTTCAGATGTTTATCTGTAGAGACGCCTCGGTGAGGCGTCTCTAAAACAGCAAAAGAGAGAAATGTTTCCTGAAAGATACTTATATCGTTAACCCTCAGCGGAGATCCTTTGTACATGTCTGATGCCTGGGGAATTACGTGATGGTGAGAGAGAAAATACTGCTTGAGGAAGATTTTCACGCCTTTGAAACCGGGATGTTTTCGGGCGATGTCGGTCCCCACACGGAATATCACTACCTTCCGGAAGCAGCCCCCAAAGTCGGTTGGTCCGTAGCCTGTTTCAGCAGTCGGCGTGCCGGGAGAGCCTGGTTCGTGGCGGAGGTCGACGGCAGGAAGGCGATGCACCAGACCTTCGAGAATTCTCTGGCGTACACTCACCCAATGCTCGCAGCAGGCGATTTCCTGTGGTCGAACTATACCCTGACAGTAGAATTCAGGCCAGAGGTCTTCGGTGGACGATGTGGCGTAATATTCCGCTACCACAACAATCGCTGCTACTATTTCTTCGGCTTCGAGAAGGACAGGGTGGTCCTCAAGCTTGTACAGCATGAGATCGATTTCCACCTCCCGTTCGAAAAGGATCTGGCCGCGAAAGAGTGCTTCTGGTCCGGGGGGAGGGACTATGTTGCCATCGTCACAACGGATGGACCTTGTATCCGGGCCGAGATCGAGGGGATGGCAGTTCTGGAGGCCGAAGATAGCACGTATCTCCGGGGAAAGATCGGATTGGTTTCCGATATTTCGGCGTTTTTCTTCTCTGTCAAGGTAACCGCCCCCGAACCGGAGTCCAAGCAGTTCGCAATGCTGAGGTCAAAGAGGGAACGGGAGCTCGAGGACCTGCGTGTCGCCAATCCCAGGCCGGTCCTCTGGAAGAAGTTCAGCACTGAAGGCTTCGGGGTCGCACGTAACCTGCGATTCGGGGATCTCACCGGCAACGGCCAGATCGACCTCGTCGTCGGACAGATTACTGCGCACGGACCGCGAGACACCTACAGCGAGGTCGGTTGCATTACTGCAATGACGTTCGACGGCGAGATACTCTGGCAGTCAGGAGAGCCCGATTCCGAGAAATACAGCCTCACGAATGATGTCGCCCTTCAGATACATGATATCGACGGTGACGGAAGGAACGAGGTTATCTATGCGCGCGACTTTGAAATCGTCGTCGCCGATGGCGCTTCGGGAGAGATCAAGTACAAGGTTCCCAGTCCGGAAAGCAGACCCCCTGCTGACCGTTATACCCGTATCCTTGGGGACTGTCTTTTCTTCTGCGATCTGCGCGGCACAGGGCGTCCGTCCGACCTGATCATCAAGGACCGTTACTGGCACTTCTGGGTTTTCGACGACAGACTGAACCCGCTCTGGGAGCGTTCCTGCCGAACCGGTCACTATCCCTTCGCCGCAGATATCGACGGCGATGGCCACGATGAACTTGCCATGGATTTTGCCCTGTATGACCATCGCGGGGGCCTGTTATGGAATCTGGAAGATAAGATACAGGATCATGCCGACGGGATTGCAATCGTCGACTTTCAGGAGAAGCCCGATTCCTGTCCCAAGATACTATATGCGGCCAGCGATTCGGGTGTGCTTTTCGTAGACCTGGAAGGGGGGATCCTGAAGCACCACCGAATCGGGCACGCCCAAAATCCGGCGATCGGCAAATTTCGGGGCGACCTGCCCGGACTTCAGGCGGTGTCCATCAATTTCTGGGGCAATCAGGGTATCCTGCACTTCTATGACGGTAATGGCGATATTTACCACGACTGTGAGCCTTTGAATATGGGAAGCATGTGCCTGCCGGTGAACTGGACAGGAGGTGAGGAGGAGTTCTTTGTACACAACACCAATCCCTTTAACGGTGGTATGTTCGACGGTTGGGGAAGGCCCGTGGTGATGTTCCCCGATGACGGCCATCCCGATATGTGCTACGCCGTGGTCGATCTGACCGGTGACTGTCGGGACGAGGTTGTTGTGTGGGATCAGCACGAGGTTTGGGTTTATACCCAGGAGGACAATCCGAAGAAAGGACAGCTATACCGGCCGTGGCGTAGCCCTCTCTACAACTATTCCAATTACCAGGCGACCGTATCGCTGCCCGGCAGTAGCACCTGTTCTTAGATTGTCACTGATCAAAAACAGTTTCGTCAAGCTTCACAAGTCATTGAAAATACGTAGGAAGGTAAATGTCAGATGCTGACAGGCGTTGACCATCTTGGTCCTTTACAGAAGATGACAGCAGAAGGAATCGCGAGATGCGAGGAGTGTCGTGCCTGCATTTTCTAGCATGGTCTTGTATGTTTATTGTTCCATCTTCGTGAAACAGGATGCATCTATGGGGAGGACGCACGATACAACACAGGGGGTTGTGCATGGACCAGACATCTGCATTCTACAGTGTTGATGAACTCCGGAAACGTTTATCGATCTCGACACTGGTTTTCTGGGGTTACCGTCCTATTGGGGAAAGCACCCTTGAGGAGCTGTCTCGGCATGGCATCAGAAAAATCGAACTGCTCCAGAGCCCCGAGCAATTTGATATGACTGACTCGCGCTCGATGCGGTTTGTGGGTGAACTCTGCCGGTCATGTGGTATAGAAGTCATTGCCTACCATGCGCACAGAACGGGCTTCTCCGATCTCGACACGGAGGCGAAGCGGCGCGAGCGGGTGGACTATTGTCGGCGGCAGATCGATACCATGCTCGAGCTGGGAGGTGTAGTCTGGGGTTCACATGCCCGCGTTGCCGACCCAACACTGGTCAAGTGTTACAGTGAGCTGGCACGACACGTCGAGGGCACCGGAGCGGCCATCGCCGTCGAGAATTTCGCAGGTGAAGGAATGTGGGTGGAGGACCGAATGGCCTTTCTCGATGAGATAGATCACCCACAGGTGGGCATGATACTCGATATTGGCCATGTGAGAAACAATGACGGCACAAACCCGATGGGTATTCCCGGTGGACCGACACGCGTGCTCGGGATCTGTAACAGCCGCCTATGTCACCTCCACCTACATGGATTCAAGGATGGCAGGGATCACTTCCCGCCCTTTGTTGAAGGGGATAGTATCCAGTGGGTCGAGCTATTTCGGACATTGCGGGTCACCGAATACTCCGGTTACATGAACTTCGAGCCGTCAGGCGAACCCTTACACCACAATGCTTTGGAGGCTACCGGCTGCGTCCCCGAACGGATTGTCGAGATAGAAGCTCAGGCGCGATGAGGAAAAGCATTCTTGTGTAGTTGTGATACTGAACGGAAACGGCGGGACATAACTTCGATTTTGATAAGGAGATCATAAACATTTCTATGTGGACGGAAAAGCCGTCGAAGCTTGGGACTACCAGGATAATCTGGGTCTAATGCAGCAGCTCGCTTTCACGTGTATCCCTCCGGAGGAGCAGAGTTATCCGCGGAGCCGAAGGTTGAAGAAGGGCAAGGGCGTCACCGTGAGATGGGGTTTGGAGGAAGCGTAGTAAAGGCATATCCTCGATCGAGGTTTTCGAGCAAACTTGCGAATCGGGCAAAGGGCACACATAACCTTCGGTACCAGGACAGAGATTACGATTTCTATCGGCTCCTTGTAGAAATGCAAGCCCACCCGAAGGGAGCTGAGATCTAAAGTGTCAGTGGTACTTGTGTTATCCTTTCCACCATAAATTCGCTAAGACTACCATAGCATAGGCAGCCATCAATATAAATACACAAATCTCCAACACTATCATCTTTAACCTCCGGAAAAGTATCACAAAGATTACAAATCCATAAGAGGAGCAAGATGAGCAGTGATCTATTTTTGGAATCTCCACAATATAAAACACTATATGTTGTGTGTCAAGGATAATCTCACACATTATATCGTGTGTTTGATATTCGTCAGAAATCTCAAGTCCTTTTAATATTCAACTTACGCTCTAATCCTTACTACTATTTCCTTAAGGAACCACACTGAGAGCGTTGCATGCTGGATGCAGTAAATACAGGTAATAGGAGAGTATAATAG
>CAZTBA010000119.1:0-14583 GCA_964611725.1 uncultured bacterium | reverse complement strand
TCTATCCACTGCTTGCGCACTATCACCATGATCGAGATCATAACAATATAGAGAGAGATAAAAAGCGGCGCCCACAGAAGAAGCGGTTTGACCCACGGGATCCACAGGTTCTCAACACCTTTTGGAGCACCCTCGTAGAGAAACTTCACCACATTTGCATCCTGCGGTACCATCCACCCTTTTATGAACGGGTGGATGAGATCCGCCCACTCGTTCTCTGGAGTTGCATAGTAGAAAGCCGAGGCAAGCACCGGTATGAGAAGGGTCACCGCCCGGTTTGGGATCGCACAGGAGACCAGAACCATTACATAGATAATTATGAGCTCGGATTGTGAGAGAGGAAGGTTGCTGTTAGCTTTGGCAAACATGGAGTTTATGAGCGTCAGAATAAAGAGGAGGAAAACAGCGGCTGAAGCATTGACATCGAAGGTCATACTTCTGCTGACCTCAACGCTCCTGCCAGCTTCCTCCAGAATAAGTACTACGTAGCTATCTGCGATTCCGAGGAAAAGACAGAGGACAAGACCGATAACGAAAGCCCTGATGGTGAAACCAGATCTCACATTGCCTCCTTTTGTCAAAAACGTAAGTTACTATGCACTAAATAACTATGCTTTTCCTTCCTCCCTTTGCTCCGTCCTAATTGCACAATGTGAAAAGGAGAAACTTATGAAACTATACCCTTATGTTCAGAAAACATATCTCTCCGAATCAACTACAGAAGCCTTTCCAGTGAACCGGTATGGATCAAAAGGAGAAAGGTCGAACGAGCTTGATTTGCCTTCAGTTATAAGCTCCGCCAAAGCAACTCCTGCGGCCGGGGCATGCATGAAACCGTGCCCACTGAACCCCACAGCACAGTAGAAACCCTCAATCTCCGGCACCCTGCCGATAAGCGCGTGATCATCAGACGACATGCACCTCAAACCTACTATGGTTCTAACTATACCGGCATCTTCAAATCTGGGCACACGTCTGATTCCTGCTTCTATCATCCTGTCAATTGCCTCCGGATCGGGCGAAGTTTCAAGCGAGACCTCACCCTCCCGGTCAGTTCCGCCCATAAGGGCTATCCCCCCCGGTTCCGACTTCATATACCAGCCAGTACCGCTATCTACTATCAGGGGGAGGTCATGCCTTATGCTAATAGAGGGTTTTATAACAAGCACGTGTCTTTTCCTGGAAACGACCGGAAGATCGGCCTGGGCCATACGGGCGACCTGACCGGCATATGGGCCTGCACAGTTAACAACTGCCTCAGCGGATATCGGACCTTTACCTGTCAGAACCCTCATGATACGGCCCCTCTTCAACTCGATCCCGCGGACCCCCCTTTCCGTATTCACCCTTACCCCGAAATCCCTGAGTCTCCTGAGGTATACCTCGATGACACCGTGGGGGTCAGCGTGGGCTTCGAGAGGACAGAAACTTCCCGATATAACATCCTCAAGATAAAGGAAAGGGGCCATTCGGGCTATCCAATCCCTGTCCACGAAGCTGGCCTCCACTCCCATGGATCTCTGTAGCTTATGGCCCTCGGAATAGAGGCAAATCTGATCCTCCCTCGTTACGAGAAAGATATAACCATTCTTTCTAAGACCTATATCAACCCCGAACTCGTCCGCAAAGGAGGTGAACCTTTCGAGTCCAAACTTTGAAAATCCTATGTTCGCTCCACTTGAAAACTGGAGCCTTATTCCTCCCGTACAGGCAGAAGTGCTCCCTATACCAGGTAGCGCCTCCCGTTCGAGGATAGCTATTCTTTTCACCCCAGATTTGGCGAGTTCGCAGGCAACCGAAAGCCCTATTACACCCGCACCTATAACTGCTACATCCACAGTTTCCACAATACTAAACCGTACCGCTGAAAGTTTTCATGCTGCGGACAACCTGGAAATCCTTGTGACTGAATCCCCAATATGAAAATATAACGGCACCGGAACACCCGAGCTCCTTAGCTGTACGTAGTTGGTAGAGGAGCTCATCGGGGTCCAAGCGCAACTTCTCCACACACTTGCTTATACCTTCGAAAAGTCGCTCTCCGCTGCCTAAGGCAGCAATATGCGCAGCAGCACGCGACAGGAAAACTTCCTCCGAACTGCCATAATTCATCGGAACAACAAAATCGACCAGACCTTCCCTGCACCACGAAACCCAATCCTGGCCTACATTGTCGACCGATGCCGGATATTCGGGAAAGACAGCGGTGGAAAGCTTAATTCCCCTGGAGCCTGCAAGTTCAGATACCCTGACCACAAAGGAGCTTATGGTATCTCTCCTCCTTTTCAGCCAGGCGATCCTTGCAGCTCCGGAACTCAGGATATCCTCCGCCTCGAAACCGGTCTCATCCGCAAACTCCCTGCGGCAGTTCTTACAGGCGCAAGACTGAAGTCCCTGATACCTGATGAAATCGAGGTGCAACCCGTTAATGGGATATTCCATTATCTCTTCAAGAACCCCGAGTTCGAAATCCCTGACCTCTCTCCTTGCGGGGCAAGCCATCACGGTCGGAGAGGCATGGTTCATGTAATCGAAGCTCATACCCCTGAGGTGAGGATTATCCCTGAGAAACTTCGAGTTACCCTCTAAGAAGACACAGACCCAGGGGTGGATCTCAAGCCCGCGTTTCCTGCTGGCTTCGCATAGTTCCGCAAGGATGTCACGTTCTGACCCGTTCTCGAGGAGCTTGGATCCATAGAATGCAATCGATTTCCCGTCTGTGAAATGTGCCTCAGATTTGACACATGGTAAGACAATGTCGACCTTGGCTTCTGATAGGATATCGGCAAAGCTTTCAATCGACCCGTCATCCTTGAAATCGAGGTAGGGTTGAGTCCATATTCCAATTTTCATCTCTTTTCCCTATTTATCTCTCCAGCACCCTTGTGGTGCGGAGCGCAATATTTCTCTATCGGAAATATATTCCCCCATATCCGCCCTGTAATGCTCACTCCATACAGGATGTGCTCTGCACATAGAAATCCGCCGGGAGGTGTTTCTATAAGAAACTTCCTCAAAATCTTAGTAAAATAGCAGTGACTGAGTTCAGACCTATTATTACTGATCAGGAGGGAGTCGTTGAAATGGCCGGTCTGCTAAAATACTCCAACCTAAGCAAGTAAGGTCTTAACCGAGACCTCCCCGGGCTCGAGCCCTGGAGATATGGCCATGACCTTAACCTCTCCGGGGTTCACCGTCGACTGAAGGATTATTCTACCGATGCCCGCCTTGAGTTCCGTCCTGTCACGCCCACCTATTCCCTTGAGAATACCCTCACCCTCAACGCTGAAGGAGATGTCAAGGTCCGCTGTGTCTGCCAGAGACCCATCGGCGTCCACAGCCGTGACGGTTATGACGGAGACCTCGCATCCGCCGGCAGGGATCTCCAGGGGATCAGCCGAAAGCACGAGCCTGGCAGGAGATCTGGAAGTATGCTTTTCAGAAACGACTTTAAATTCCCCCTTAGTCCCTATGGCCTTCAGCGTACCAGGTGAGTAAGGCACATCCCATATGAAACCCTCGGATCTCTTTTTAGAACCAAGTGATCCACCATTGAGGAAAAGCTCAACGAGATCACAGTTGCTGTAAACACGCACTCTCAAAGGCTTGCCTTCGAACCCTCTCCAGCTCCAGTGTCCCCCTATGTGTACCATCGGTCGCTCCAGCCACAAGCTCCTACAGAGATGGTACCCCTCCTTGGGTATGCGGTACATATCGAGTACGCCAGATTTCTGGATCGGCCAGACAGGCTCGTAATCAGTGCCGTAATCGTGCATCGACCAGAGAGCTCCACCCGCCAGGTAGGGCCTTGATGATATTACACCGAGATCGACTTCCAGCTTCTCAACCTGTTTCATCTCAAGATCAAGATCGCCCCTCGCAGCATAGTCGGCGTTGGTATGTTCCGAGTTCAAAAGCGGACGGCCCGGCATCAGAGAATGAATGCTGTCTATATGGGGCAACTTATAGTTTATCCCAAGTACGTCAGTTACGTATGTTGTACCGAGCTGATTTCCTTCGTCAGGTTTGTTCTCAGCATAGGCGGTTACCCTGGTCTGATCCTCGATGTGGGACTTCCTGTTCAGCCGTTCGAACATCTCCTTTGAGCGTCCTTCGTTCAGGATTCCCCAGATTACTATTGATGGATGGTTCCTATCACGCTGTATCATTTCCACGAGCATCTTCTCGGCATTCTCCATGAATTTCTCGCCGCCGATGTACTGCCAGGAAGCTATCTCTTCGTATACAAGTATCCCAAGCCTGTCACAGGCATCTAAGAAGGCCGGATGTTGTGGATAGTGGGACGCCCTGACAAAGTTGCCTCCCATATCCTTGATTATCTCAGCATCTTTGATCTGAAGGGATACAGGAAGCGCATTGCCGAGTCCGGGATAGCACTGGTGTCTGTTGACCCCCTTCAGCTTCAAATGTCCCCCGTTAAGGTAGAAACCCTCTTCAGGATCGAACCGGAACCATCTGAATCCAAATGGGATCTCAGCACTGTCCACAGCCATATGACCATCATAGACAGTCACGAGTGCCTTGTAGAGGTTGGGGGCATCAGGTGACCAGAGGAGAGGTTTTCTGATCTCATCCGTTGAGATATCAAGAGTCTTAAGGGATCTCGAATTGATGAAATCCGAATCCCAAGCCGAGGCGACCCTCCTGCCATAGGGATCGTATATATCCAGGGTTACCTTGCACTCCTTGGGATCAGGAGAATCGTTCCTTATCTCTATAGCAGTTTTGACACTCCCCAGCTTCTCACCTGCGGAAGGCGTCGTTATTCGTACGCCGCGGTGTGCTATATGGAGGCTATAAAGGGAGAGAAACCAGACCTCGCGATATATTCCACCATAGAGGTTATAGTCGGGTATCTCACGTCCGGGAAGGACATCCGGATTATGGGAGTTATCGACTTTTATGGAAATTACATTTATAGCGTCCCCGAAAAATACCTTGTCAGTGATGTCTACATAGAACCCAGTATACCCCCCCATAAACTGTCCGACATACCCTCCGTTCACCCATACATCCGCAATGGAGAAAACAGCCTCGAATTCAAGACATATCCTCCTTGAGCTGAGTTCAGAATCGACCCTGAAACTTTTCCTGTACCACCCGGGCCCACGGTAATAGCCCCTCGGTCCGGTGAAAGTGTCCTCAGCATTCCAACAGTGGGGAAGCGCCACTTCTTCCCACCCGGAATCGTCGAAATCAGGGCTTTCGGCACCTTTGATGTCACCCTTCGAAAAACTCCACCACTTGTTGAAACTGTTCTTTATCCTGAGAGTCTCCCTATGTTCCATATGGGTCCCCTTTATTCGATCTCCTTTGCCTTCTCCCACAGGGCATCCATCTCCTGAAGTGTGGCATCCATGGGACTCCTTCCGGACTTTGCGAGCTCCGATTCTATGAACTTGAACCTTCTTTCGAACCTGTCCACGGTCCTGCGCAGCGCCTCTTCAGGCCACACCCTGAGGAAGCGGGATAGATTGACGAGAGAGAAGAGGAAATCTCCGGTCTCATCGGTTATCCTTTCAGGGTCTTCGGATCGACAGGCTTCTTTGAGCTCGCGGAACTCCTCTTCAACCTTCTCCATAACGGCCTCAGTTTCTTCCCAGTCGAACCCGACTGTCGATGCCTTTTCCTGGATCCTCTGTGCCCTGAGTAGGGCGGGCAAATCCTTCGGCACTCCATCAAGCACGGACCCAGGTTTGCTCCCCTTCCTTTCCTCCTCCTTTATCCTCTCCCAATTCTTGAGGACCTCTCCGGTTCCGCTTACCATGACCTCCCCGAAGACGTGAGGGTGGCGCCTTTTCAGCTTCTCGATATTCGTCCTTATGACATCTTCGATATCGAAGCGATCCCCCTCCTTAGCTATCTGTGCATGGAACGTTATCTGAAGAAGGAGATCACCGAGCTCTGCCCTCAATTCTTCGTCATCATGGTCGTCTATAGCGCGGAGTACCTCGTAAGCCTCCTCTATAAGATAAGGTTTTATGCTTTCATGCGTCTGTTCTCTGTCCCAGGGACATCCTTTCTCCGAACGCAGAAGTGCCATTATATCAACAAGTTCGTTAAAACTGGACATATCCTGTTCCTTCCCCTGAAATCCCGCACGGCCTCACTTTATCTGTATATCCCATGACCAGTCCCACCCGTCCGGCGGAGGGCTCTCTTCAAAATCCCTGCACCTCTCCAGATATATCGCAGAGGGGGCATCCTCAGGATCAAGAGCGAGGACACCCTCGAAAGCTGCAGCGGACTCCGCCCAGGATTTCGATTTGTAGAGGCGAAGTGCCTCTTCATAGAGTTTCAATTTCTTAAGGAGGGCTTCATCTATCGGGTCATCCTTCATAGCTATGAGCTCATATATACTCACCGGCAATGTCTTTCCCTTCACCTTTACATAGTCGATTTCCCTGACCACAACTTTGTCAAGGGCCTGCTGGTACGTTGATCCACTTATCATCACTTTGGATTTATAGAATTTGTTTATACTCTCGAGACGGGAAGCCACATTGACGTCGTCCCCCATAACGGTATAATCCATCTTCTCCTCGGAGCCCATATTGCCAACCACAACTTCCCCCGTGTTGACGCCCATGCGCACATTCATCGGATTTCTGCCTTCGGCTGTCCACTTCAGGTTCAGTTTTTCCACCTCTGCCTGCATCCTGATGCAGGCAGAGCAGGCCTTTACGGCATGTTCCGGCAGGGGAAGAGGAGCCCCGTAGAATGCCATCACGGCATCTCCCTCGAACTTGTCAACTGTCCCGCCGTGTTCCATAATTATCCTGGTCATGGAGTTGAGATATTCGTTGAGGAAAGTGACGAGATCCTCCGGCTTCATCTTCTCGGACATAGTTGTAAAACCAGCTATATCGGAGAAGAAAACCGTAAGCTCCTTCCTCTGTCCGCCGAGATGCACGAGTTCCGGATTTCTGAGGAGCTCATCCACCACCGTCTTGCTGACATACGACTGGAAGAAGTTCTTAACCCTCTTCTTCTCCCTCTCCTCAGTAAAGTATCTGAAGGCCATAACTGTGGTGTAGGTGGCCGCCATCCCGATGGTTGGGTTGACCAGGTCAATCCAGAGGTTGTGATTTAAGAAGAGGTAAAAGGAGAAGAAGACCCAGAAGAAAAGCAATGCCAGTGAAGCGGTTGCACCGTAGGAGATCCTCATCTGCATCGAGAAGACTCCGATCAGAAAGCAGAGGAGGAAAAGCACCGCAAAGTTGTTGAGATTCGAAGCTCTCCTCAGGAAATCCCCCGACAGAACGTTGTAGAGGAGGTTCGCCTGAATCTCAACCCCTGGGAAGAAGGGGTTAAATGGAACAGGTTTAAGATCGAAGAGGGCAGGAGCCGATGCGCCGATAATAACCAGTTTGTCCCTGAAAAAACCCTCCATGAACCTCTCTTCAAGCACATCATAGAAGGATATATACTGAAAAGATCTAAAATTTCCAGCGTATTTTATGAGCATCTTTCCGTCCGGATCTATTGGTATCTCCAATATATCCCCGTTACGGGTTGTCAGACGGATGTGACTTCCGGAGCTGAGTTCCACGGAGCTTTCGTCGATTCCGAGGAGCTTAAGCACCATAGCGAAGCCGAGAAGAGGGTAAAGCCTGTCGTTAAGTGAAATAAAGACCGGGGCTCTTCTTATCACCCCATCGCCATCGGCAAAGGCCGTAACGGCCCCGAATCCTGCCGAAACTTCCGCAAGCTCCTCGGAGGGCCCTTCTATCCTTTCGAGCCTCGGAAATATGGACGCCGTCCTGTCGTCAAGTTTATAGCTTGAGTGGGGACTAAACCGGGCATATGGGTCAGATTTTGTAGGATAGAGGAAATTGAGGGTATCTGCTTTATCGATCATGACCGAGTTGAAAACGTTCCCAGCTTCCCTGCAGGCACGCACAAGCTCGAGATCCTCCTCAGGGTCTTTCGACTTTCCTGCAAATAGGATATCGAAACCTATGGCGTCTGCCCCATCTCTCTTTATTATATCTACAACCCTGGCATGATACGACCTCGACCACTTAAAATAGTTCCCAAGTTTGGAGAGACTTCTTACATCTATGTCAACTATAACTATATTCTGTATATAAAATTCACTCTTCAGATCTATATTTTTTTCTCTCTCTTTCCTCCGGATCTGAAATCCGAACCTCGAATCGAAGGTCTTCGCCTCCAGGTCGGACATCGTATCGGAGAGCGGCTTGATGACAGGGTAGTAGAAAATAGCTATGGAAAGGAGACCACAGATAATCCCGAGAAGCCCTCCTTTAAGGGCATGTGATATCCTCCTATCCATAGTCTTTTTAGATATTATCCCTCTCCATATTCCACTTGACCCATTCATCCTTCATATCCTCATCCAAGGTGAAGGATGATTTCATCTTAGTGCCATCAGCTTTAATGATCAGCTCCTGGAAGCTCTTGACCACTTCAAACCACTCTTCCTTCGTAATCTGTTTCGGTCCCTGAACCTGCTGCGGACCCTGGATTTGCCTCCTTCCTCTTCCACCCATACCCATGCGTTCCGAAGGAGGTGGTGGCCACCTGACACCCACTTCCCCGCGGTACACCCTGATCATGGTCAGAGTATCTGAAGCCGCCATCCTGTAGATCGTACCCCTTATGGCCGTTGCAGCCGTTGGGGAATCTATCTTGAAGTCGGCCCTCTTCTCTGTCAACGTCTTGATATTGACCCATACCTTACCCCATAGCACCTTTGATCTTACCTTCAGGTTTCCATCCTCTTCCGATATCTCGGATATTGTATAGAGTGTTTTTTCGCCTATTCTGACAATACTCTCATCGAAAAAGGTCACCTCAGTTCTTGATTCCTCGCCCGTTTTCAGGCTATCTCCCTTATTCACAGTATGGTTTATCTTCCTTATCCTCTCCCAGATCTCCTTGCCGAGCTCCCTAAGCTCTATGATACCTATGCCATAGGTTACCCTGGCATAGGGTTCCCCGGAGGGCCTGGCACTAACTAAGAGGGAAAAAAGCGAAGCCAGAACCAAGGCCGAGGACGCTTTAACCCATAGTCTCTGCACATTCAATCTCCCTGTATCGATATTTCGAGTTTGTTCTTGCTGACCCCGAGGATTTTCACCTTATACTTTCCGAGATCCTTGGAGACAAGCTCCCTCGCCATCTGCCTTGTATCCGTCTCTATGGTAATATCATATATGGCAACTCCTGAATCGAAGCTACGCTGCTCAAGTTCCTCAAGTCCCCTCACGTAAAGTTTAAGTGTTGTCTCGAAGTTGAGAAGCTCAGCGTAGGAATCCACCCCGTGGACTATAAGCTGGGCCGAACTTCCCGAGGAGAGCATAAGCACAAAGTATCTGAGCATAGTGCCCATAAGATTTTCGGCGAGCTTGGTACTCGCCTTCTCTATTGCTATTGTACCTCCGGTTATCTCATCTATATGCGCAGTAGCCGCACGCTCGCTCCCGGAGGCTATTATCTCCCCCGTATCGGTCCATATGACCTTGGCGCCAACGTTCGCCTGACATGACTTCATCCCCGCAAGCTCCACCTGTGACGCGGACTGGGAGTATGCTTCCCCAACTATTATCATATCAGCCGTGTTTGCCCTTGCTATGGCCATTGCCGCCTCTCTGGCCCCCGTACGGGCCGACCGCACCTTTGAAGCATTGAGGCCCCTTTTAGCTGTCTCCTGATCCACGAAGTTGAACTTCTCGCTCTTGTCGAGAAAGGCGTTCATAATGGCTATCTCGGAAGTATTGAGGTCGATGGAAGCCCTCTCCCTTTCGGTCATATTCCTCTCCTTCATGAGGACCATTATCCTCGGCTTGCCGACACTGAAGATTATCCCATCAATGGATGCCAGATCTTCGACTATACTCCCCTGGCTCACCTCTGCCTTTATCTCAACCTCGTAGGTATAGCGGTCGGCCTCACCTTCGCTCAGGATCTCGTAGTTTCTGACATATCCCTCGCTCTGCGTGAGGATATTGTCCTCGACCATCATGAAGTTCTTGATATAGGTCTCCGAGGTCACGAACGTTCCGGCTACCTGTTCCACAGCTTTGCGTTTTGCATCCTTGATCGCCATATCCCTTGCGTTGGCCCTGTCCTCCTCTATTATCGCTCCGGTGCCTTTCACATTGATAGCTGTATATTCCTGGGATATTGAGACACCGGTTTTGAGGAGAAGGAAAGCGAAAATCAAAGGTATCGCACACTTTCTCATATCCTTCTATCCCCTTTTAAAGGACCTCAGGTAAATAGGCGTTCAACCATCGGTTTTCAACTTCTGAACCAATAGTGTGAACATATGTTAATACCTTTATAGACCGCAAACTACGGATTTCAGATTGCGGATTGAGAAAGCCTACATTTTTCAGCTTCTGACCGACCACTGAACGCTTACAGGTATCTACTTTAGAACTCGCTTACCCATACCGTTTCCCGGATTACGGACGTACCTGAACCCCACGTATGAGTATCCCCACTCCCTGTTATCGACAAATCTGTATGAACAACGCGCCTCCCAGTCCGAGGCGGCCCAGGCTCCTCCCCTCATTACCACGTCGGGGTAGCTGGCCTCCGGGTTGACATACGGGCTGCTCAGATAATCCTCAGAATAGTAATCCAAATAGCCATCGTAGCACCACTCGAAGACATTCCCGGCCATATTGTACAGCCCATAGCCATTCGGAGGGTAGGAACCGATGGGAGATGTATAGGTGTAGCCATCATCAACTGACTTCTCAGCCCACTCAATCACGAAACCCTCGGGTGCAGTGATACCATCTGCATTGGCATCAGCGAAGTTACACTGCGATCCGGTCGGATAGCTGTCCCCCCACGGGAAGTTAATACCTTCAGATCCCCCACGCGCGGCTTTCTCCCACTCGGATTCGGTAGGAAGCCTGTAGCCGTTTTTAGAGAAATCGACTACAAAAAACTGATCATAGCATGGCTCCAATCCATCCCTTTCGCTAAGCCAGTTACAGAAAATTATGGCATCGTACCACGAGACATTGACGACCGGATGATCTGGATGTGTCAGGAAATAATTGGGCATATCTGGGAAACCAGGGTCCAGAGGATAGTAATACCCTGTGACATCGCAGAACTCCTTATACTTTTCGTTTGTCACCTCATATTTGGCAATGTAGAAATCAGGCTCGTATACCATGTGGGGAGGCTGTTCATCGGTATCCCCCTCGTCCCTCGAGTCGCCCATTATGAACTCCCCACCCGGGATGAGGGCCATATCCTTCGGGATGATAACTCCTCCCTCGACCTTGGTCATCACGACCTCGCTCCAGACGGAAGGCCCGAATTCAAAAAGGGATCTGACCCTGAAATAGAGGTTACCCGGCTCGTTCTCGATTACCTGTGTTTCGGTATCAGGTCCCCCGTACTCGATCTCCCAGGGCCAGTCATCGCCGGATATCTGGAGTTCATAATCCGGATTAGCGGGTACCTTGTCCCAGCTTACCGTGAACTCCTGATCGACACCGACGGTGGGGGGGGAAGTGAGCGATGGAATCACATTGTGAAGGGTTACATCAATCTTAGTCTCGCCACCTACGACAACCTTCACATCCGAAACCGCGCCGAGGCTCCTTATGCCATCTCCCGAGTACGCAAGCACAAGGGCCAATATACCCGGCTCGTCGGGAGATTCGATCCTGGCCACAGCTCTGTCGGCTGCCTCCTCCATATCAGTGGCACCGATTGTATTCCCGGCAGAATCGAAGAGGTAAGCCACCATCCTATCGGCCTCTTCCGGCCAGGGAGCACTAAATGAAACTAACCCCATGGTCGGGGTTTCGACGAAGTTCACCATAACGATCTCGCTCCAGTCAGACATACCGGAGTCAAAAATTGCCCTTACCCTTAAGTAATAATTGCCCGGATTTTTCGGAGTAAGATCTTGGGTATTTGAGCTTAACATCCATTTGCTGGGGTCTGTAAACGACTGGTTACCGGCCCCCTGAAGCTCGTACTCTTTCGCATTACGTACGGTATTCCAAGTTACGGTAAATGTCTCGCCAATTACGGCAGAAAGAGGAGCATTAAGCGATGGGACTACGCTTTCGAGAGGCACGTCAACCCTTGTTTCTCCCCCTGCGGTGACGCTCACACTCGAAACCACACCTACGTTCCGCATAGCCTGCCCCGAGTATGCGATCACAACGGCCGACATACCGCTTCCCTCAGGCACCTCGACCCCAACTGTGGCACCGCTTGCCACATGCTCCATCGTAACGACTTCGCCGATAATATCCCCGGCAGAATCGAAGAGTGAGGCCAACATTCTGTCAACCTTATCCGGCCAGATAGCATTTATTATCACCATCCCTGTGGTCGGGGCCTCGACACCGGTTATCTTTACCGCTTCGCTCCAGGCGGAAGGACCAAAGCCGAAGATGGCCCTGACCCTCAAGAAATAGTCGCCAGGACTCCCTATAAAGAACTGCGATGTACTCTCGCTGTACTCATTGCTAAAGATTATCGATTCAAATGACGGACTTTCAGCAGCCTCGAGTTCGTAACGGTTGGCACCTATTATATTTGTCCAGGTTACGTCAAAATCCTCATTAATGGTGACCGTCTGAGGTGCATACGTTATGGAGGGAACCATTGGTATCAGGTTTATGGTCGGGGATATGGTTTCTCCAGACGACACGCTGACGTTCTGCTCCCTGCCGAAATATATGATCGCATCGCCAGCATATGCAATTACATCCACCGTAAGCCCAGTTTCGGGGAGGGAAAGTATGATTGCGGTCCCAAAATCTCCCATCTTCTCGAGATCTTTCCGAGCGACCTCGGTACCACCCTTATATATAACTGTCTTTATGGACGTTGCTCCTTCAGGCCATCCAACCTTCACATTTATCGTCCCTCTGACAATCACCCTAACCATCCCGGGATCGCTCCAGAGGCTGTTACCGTAGGATGTCTCCACCCTGACCCTGTAGTAGTAGGAGCCCCCTCCCGAGATGTTTTCGGAAGTCGAGTTGTCCTTACCACTGTACACACGTTGGGGATTTCCGAAGGACTGGTTCTGATCTCTTTCAACTACATAGTTATCTATACCGGATATATTTGTCCAATTGATCGAATAGGGTTCATTGGCCGTTCCGAAATCAGGAAGGTTGACAAACTCGGGTACGACAAGACCCATGTTTATACTGGCAGTCGCCGTCTGACCTGCCACAACATCCACATCCGGGTCCCGCCCGATATAATTTACGAGGTTTCCCGAATAGGCCACAACGTCGACCCTCCTGTTCTGACCCTCTGTGACTGTTATCTCGGCCTTGCCGACGGAACCTGAGCGCTCGAGATTCGCTGAGGCTATCCTCGTGCCATTCTGCTCATAAACGTAGGCGGTCATCTTGTCAACCGCCTGTAGCTTTGCGGGTTTCGAGTCCTTTGTGGGGTATGCAACTTCTATAATTATACTGCCATGCTCACTTTTCGTGGGCGATTCCTTCCTGCCGCACCCCATAAACGACAGACATAGCAGAAATGACGCAAGAATGAGAGTTATCGCTTTCCTCATAAGGTCTCTCCGGGGTTAATTAGGCCAGGTTACCTGTATCATTATCGTTCCCTTGTTGGATTCCTCTTTCTGCGATGTAAAGTAGTAGGCGGCCCCACCACCGGCAGCCCCGATGAGGAAGGTCCAGAACCACCATTTTGAATAGAAAGGCGTGCCCATCTTTTGGGTAGGAGGAGCCTTCGATATCGGTATCTGTTGAACTTCGAGTCTCTCAACTTGAGCCTTCTCGGCCCCGGTTTCACCAAGGAGTTTCAACTGCATCGCCTCGGCGGTTCTATCCATCAGTGTGAAGATCTCCTCTCCAGGGGTGCCCTGGACCTGCTCGGCCGCTATGACCTTACTTGTCTTCACATCTATGAGCCTTGTATTTATGCGGATCAGGTTACCTATCTGAAGGAAACTTCCAACCATTATAGCGCTGGCTCCCACTGCTTTACCTACTTCGACCGCGGTCTGTTCGTCCACAATGCCGGACATCGTGAGCTGCATCTCCTTGAGAGCCGACTCCAGGCGGCTCCTTTCAACTATCTCGAGCTTTCCGCTCTTGCCAAGGTAGGTTATTATAGACTCAGGTATCCCTTTGACAAGGTAGTCGAAGTCGGGATCCCCCTTTGTGTTGCTGAAATCGACAACTGCCATCACAAGCTTGTTCTTATCCTGGGCAAGCACCAGATCGAAAGAGAAGATGTTGAAAAGGAAGGTAATGACGAGGAAGAGCGATATACCTTTCATAGCGGAAAGCCCCCTTTTTGCACAAAGAACTTGAGGATAAAGGATCGCCTACACTTTTTCTATTTCAGTTGTTCAGAATATCTTTAGCTGGTCCTTCAGTATCCTTATACTCAGCAGCGCATCGGTTCCGGGAACAGGATCCGAAGGCCCGAAAGTGCCATCTATTCTCGCCTTCACTATTCCCCTCGTGGTAACCACGCTTATCGCATTGAAGGCGTAGTGCGATCCAGGGACATCCGGAAACGGAGACGGGCTTCCGATAAACCTCGTGCTAAGACCAGGGT
>CAZTBA010000118.1:0-14610 GCA_964611725.1 uncultured bacterium | reverse complement strand
ATAAAACAACTACTTGAGAAAGGAAACTGCCTTTTTTATGAATTATTCAGGTTAGAATAAGAATAGCTAATTGGAAGATCTCAAGTCAAGTTATTTTTCAGAAATTTTGAGAGCTAATTAGGAAGGAAAGGAAAAGGTTGGGACAGATCTTTTCAGACTTGAGGTAGGTTCGTTGTGGATCAAGGTTCTGGAATCGGGATCTCGAGCTCGTCCTCATCCCAATCTTCGGGCTCATCCATCGGATCCGAGGATTCCCAGAGTTCTCCGATATCCGATACAGAGCTTTCTACGAGGATAGGTGCATCCATATCTCTCTTGCGGTTTATCATATTGATGAAGGTTTCCGTGAGCTGTGGATCGAGCACCTCCCCCGACTCTGAATCCATCACATCAAGCGTCTCATCAACACCCCACGCCGGCCGGTACGGTCTCGTCGTCGTCATCGCATCGTAGCAATCAGCTATGGCTATAACCCTCGCTCCGAGAGGAATACTGTCTCCCTCCAAATGGTCGGGATAACCTGAGCCGTTATACCTTTCGTGATGATGGCGTATAAGCGGTTTCACATCCCACGGGAACTTTACCGATGCAAGTTTTTCGACTCCGGCGACCGTATGTGTCTTTATTACCTCGTACTCTTCCGAGGTAAGCTTCCCTGGTTTGCAGAGTATATCCCTGTTTATGGCAACTTTCCCAAGGTCATGCAGGTAAGCGGCTACCAGTATCTCTTTCACATCATCGGGACCGAGCCCGATCTCCCTGGCCAGTTCCAAGGAGTATCCGGCCACCCTTTTGGAATGGCCAAATGTATAGAGGTCCTTTGCCTCGACGGCGCTCCCCATCTCCTGAGCTACCGAAAGGTATATGTTCTCGAGGTCGGATATGTCATTGCTTAAGTCATGGAAATCCCTTTTGGCCTTCAGCTTTCTGAATATGGAGAGCGATTCGCCGAAAGACTGGAGTGCCCTGGAATCATCTTCTATACTGTGGTAGGTTAAACCCAGTTCGCGGTAGCCCTCCGCGGCCCCGAGGGGGGATCTGCAGCGGAGGTTCATATCTATGCTGATCCCGAGGCTCTTTTCCGATTCTTTGTAATCGCCGAGGGCCCTGTAAATTACACCGTAGAGCTTGTAGGCCTCGGCTTCGCCGAGCTTGTCTTTGATATCTCTTGATATTTCTATGGCCCTGTCACACTCGATCTTGGCTTTGGAGAGCTCTTCAAGGCCCAGATAGGTTTCAGCGGCGTTGAGGTGGATGGTTGATTCGAGATGTAATTCCCCGATATCCATCGCCATCTTCATCGCTTCACTGTATAGTTTCTGCGCCCTATGCCACTCCTTTCTATCGGCGTAGCTCATCCCGAGGTTATTGTAAGCGTGTGCCACACCTCTGCTGCATCCGACGCTCTTATGGATTCTGATGCTCGTCTTGTAGCATTTTATGGCCTTCTCCCAGTCACCACGGCTGTTAAGGATCACGCCGAGGTTGTTATATATCCCGGCAGTGAGGATAACGTCTCCAGCCTTTTTGGCATTTGAGAGGGCGGTTCTATACCACTTTATAGCCTCATCCCATTTTCCCATCTCGGTAAAAACATTGCTGATGTTCTTCTGGGCGGTGGCAACGCCGGTCAGATAGCCCACGTCTCTGAAAATGATAAGACCCTGCTTATAGTCCCTTATGGCTTCCTCCCAATTCCCCTCCCTCGCTTTCGCCACCCCAGCCTCCATAAAGAGCTCGCCCCTCGATCTCGGATCCGAGCTCCGTTCAGCCTGATCCGGCTCCACACCTTCCTTATAGGATGTTCTGATTCGGCTTGAGAACCGTGTATCACCAAGGGACGCCGTCTCAAAGGCGTCACCGGGCAGATCTACCAAATTAACCCCTTTCCCTGAGTTCGGCGATCATCGAGCTCACGTATGAATTCATCTATTTACTCCGAAGAGCCTTCGAGGGAAAACGAGAAGGTCAGGCACGCGATCTTATCGAGGAGAAGTTGAACCCTCTCCTGACCTATCTGTTTTACTGCCTCCACATCTCTCCTCCGATTTCTACCTAAAGGAATATCTGGACATAAGAGCGTATCTTGATATGAGGGAATACCTTGAGAAATGCCAGACCTTACCAGTTACAGTCTTGTTCACCTTATCGACCGTGCTTTCGATCTCTTCCCAGGACTCAGTTCCAGGATTCCACCAGAAGATCGAAATCATGTCTTCATCTATTCCCTCGACCTCTGCATCCCCGTAGGACATTGTAAGCTCAATAGGTACGTTGAACTCTATCCCATGAGGGGTATATTCACACATAACCAGGTCAACGTTTACATGTAAGCCCATCTGTATGTGTTCATCCACAGCACCCCTTGGGACTTTGATGCTGTTTTCATAGAGCTCTATTATAGTATTTTTTACAGGATTCAGCCACGCGTAGGCGCTATGCCATTCACCATCGACTACGACGGACGCATAAGCTGTATAATAACTATCCGAAGGCTTGATCCTTTCCTCTGAATCCTTGATCCTTTTCATCCTGGATGACGGAAGCCTCCTGAGGGGTTGGAGCTCGGGCTCAGGAGCTTGTGTCACAGCAGACTTTGTAGGCATAGGGACATTCTCGCTACATCCCTGAATTAAGAGAAAACAAGAATATGCAAGAAGGAAAAGTCCAAAGTAAAACGGGGTTTTCTTCTTGAACTTCATATCTACCTCCTTGAAAACTCCTATCTCAGTCTAAGGAAGTATTTCATTCAAAAGGATGCCGGAGCTAATACTGCTCCTTTCGCAATCCACATCCTTGGTTTTAGACTTTCCTCACAACTTCCCGACTGGACAGTTTCCGGAGAATACGTGGTCTGGAAATTCCGAGCAATCTGGCGGTCATACTCTTGTTGCCGCCGGTAACATGAAGCATCTTTTCTATTATGTTCCTCTCGATCATGTCGAAAGAGGTTCCAGACCCGGGTATTTCAATGGTCAAAGTATAGCTTTCCGGCGGTGGCGCGGAGTAAGCTCGGATCGTATCAGGAAGATCTTCCGGGCATATCCTAGGTCTGTCTCCAAGGAGAACTGCTCTCTCTATTGCGTTTTTTAGTTCCCGGACATTGCCAGGCCATGGATATGACATAAGGAGTTTCATGCTTTCAGGATTGAAACCATAGACTTCTCTGTCATACTCCTCAGAGAGCTTCTCTAAGAAATGCTCGGCCAGCTCTATTACATCACCTCCTCTTTCCCTGAGCGGTGGGGGTTCTATCTTTATGACGTTAAGGCGATAATATAGGTCGCTCCGGAAGCTCCTTTCAGCCATAGCTTCCTCCAGGTTGCGACTTGTGGCAGCTATTATCCTCACGTTCACCTCAACTTCTTCAGATCCGCCCAGTCTCCTGAACCTCTTTTCCTCTATGGCCTTGACTACCTTTGCCTGTAGGCTCAAGCTCATATGCCCTATCTCGTCGAGGAACAGGCTCCCCCCATCAGCGATCTCAAGTAGCCCCCTGGACCTCTCCCTGGCATCGGTAAAAGCACCTCTTTCATGTCCGAACAGCTCCCTCTCAAGCAGGGTCTCAGGGATTGCAGCGCAGTTGATCTCTATAAATGGCTGATCGGACCTCGGGCCAGTATAATGTATTGCCCTGGCCAGAAGCTCCTTGCCGGTACCAGTCTCGCCCTGTATAAGTATTCCGCTGACATCGGTTCGGGATACCTTTCGAGCTATGGCGATCGACTTCTTTAAAGCATCGGAATGTCCGATGATATCCTCGAAGCCGTAATTCGCTGCCTGACTTTCATGCGAAGGATGCTCTACTTCGGCAAGGACAGTGGCCAAGACATACTCCTTCTTGATGCAAGGAACGTATCCACTAATAAACCCAGTTTTGGGATAACAGCCCCCTCAATAAAAGGGGGAAGCGATCTATATCACAATATTGACCAGCGGCAAAGCATCCAATCCATAAAAATATAATCACCAGAGGTTTTTAAAGCAAATTTTATGCCTATATATATTTTTACATTATAAAAAATTATAAAACAATATCTTATATGACTAATATATATAAGAAAATATCGTTTTTTCAATATTTCTATGTCGTAAATTAAACACTAATTTATCTCAAATTTCTACCTTGGAAAGTCTACTTTCACATATTATTACCCTCGTAAGGCCGATAAAAAACAATAACATATTTTGAAAGCTTATATGCAGTTATGGCTTCCAAGGATTTTGTGTCGTAAATTGAACAGGAATTACGACTTGACAGAAAGGTGTCAGGAGCTTATTTTAGGTCTCGGCTTCTGCCGCCGCCTACAATCTCAGTCCCATTATGATAACACTTCATAAGCGAGCCAAACCCTGAAGTCTTCTGACATCGAGGTGTGATCCCGGGAGGTGGGGAATTGAACTCGAAGCAAAGGGTTATGACAGCGCTCAGGCATGTGGAGCCGGACCGCGTTCCGTACGATTACTGGGCGGCATCCGAAGTTACCGGTATGCTATTACGCCATTTCGGAGTATCGGACATAGATGAACTCCTGGAGATCTTAGGCGTTGACCTCCGCTATATCGTTGGCCCGAGCTATTCCGGGCAGGAGATGAAGGTTTACCCAGATGGAAGCGTGGAGGACCTATGGGGGGTGCGTAGGAAAAAAGTGACCGTTGAGGGTAAGCATGACTCTTGGAGCTACAAGGTCGTTGTCGACCCTCCTCTCGGAAAGATGGAGACCGTCAAAGAGGTTGACAGTTATGAAAGATGGCCTTCCCCGGATTGGTGGGACTATTCCGGCATCAACTCGGAGTGCGAACGCTACAGCAACTACGCCGTGGTAAACTGTGGTGATAGGCTTGACAGAACTGCTCAGTTTAAACCGATGATGTACCTCAGAGGAATGGAACAGGCCTACATAGACCTTGTCCTCAACCCCAGGATAGCGGAGGCGATAATATCCCACATAAGGGAATATTTTATGGAATACAACAGGCGTGTCTTCGAGGCTGCCGGGGGAAAGATAGATATATTCATGATGGGGGATGATTTCGGAACCCAGAAGGGGCTTATGATGGACATTACCACCTGGAGAAAGTTCTTTAGGAGCGGATTCAGGGATTACATAGGTCTGGCCCACAGGTACGGGATAAAGGTTATGCATCACACATGCGGTGCTGTCTCAGAGCTTATACCCGAGTTCATTGACGCCGGACTTGATATCCTTCAGTCTATCCAGCCGGGCGCATACGGGATGGACCTGGCCAAGCTCAAGAGGGAATACGGGAAGCACATATCTTTCCACGGATCTATAGACATACAGAGGACCCTCCCTTACGGGACACCGGAGGAAGTGCTAAGTGAGGTTAAAGACAGGATGGAAGCAGGAAGACCTGGAGGAGGGTTTATAATTTCCACAGCTCATAACATCCAGCCTGACACACCACTCGAGAACATAACCGCCCTTTTCGAAGCCTACAGGGAATTCGGAGGCTATTGAGGCCTGCCGGGGCGGGCAAGGTACATCTCGGCGAAGACGAGGGCAACGGCAAGGGTAAGGAACCACTTCCAGAGCTCCCTGCCACCACGATACCCCCGTAGCGTTTCAGCTATATCATCATGGGCCTGGATAAAAGTTACCCGGGATTTCCCAAGCAGACCCTCTACACTGTTTTCGGAAACCGCCCTTGTATCGGACTCATGTGGGTCGAGGTTGACCACAAACATATCGATCTCCGAGTCCCCGGAAAACACCCCCCATATACCTTCTTTGCCCGGGTCGCTCATCTCCCATATATATCCTTCAGAAGACCCGAGAGGGGATATATTGTGCTCCCTGCCCAGAGGGTCCTTGCACCAGAGCCTCCCTTCAACCCCATCCGTCAGCCATCCCGAAACCTTACGACCGACAACATAGCCTTCGGCCTGCCCGACATCCACTGCAAGATAAAGGGCGGTCCTCAAGATAAGCGGTGCGAAGATCCCCAGAAGGGGCAGGTCGGACCAGCTCAGGTCAAGCGGAGCGGTGAGGAGAAACACCTTACCCCTTCCGAGCCTGAACTCCCCGAGCGCCAACATTCCGTTGCTGTACTTCATTATCGGAGCAGCCTCCGGAAGTTCTGATCTGTAGAAGCCATAGAAACGGGGCCAGCTTATGGAATGACCTTTCGGGGCAATCCCTTCCAGGATCGGATGGAGGATATCTATATCACCAAGGGGATAGTAGGATTCATCTGTTACCCTTTCGGATGAGGGTCCGATTGATCCCTCGGATATCATTGGGACAACCTTTCCGTTATAGAAACTGATATCTGACCGGGGACCGAGGGATACGAAAAGGCCCTTTCCGAGTCCCACTTCATCCAAGAGCGACGAAAGAACGACATCGGGTAGCCGGGATACGTTCAGGATAAAGATGGCATCTGAACTGGAAATAGCTCCGGAGCTCAACGCTCCGGGTTCTCTCTCCGAAATTATCATGGTCCCGCCTTCCAGCGATGCCGAATTAAGAGCTTTGTGGACGAAGTAGGAATCCCCCCGATCCTCAGAAACGAGTAGGATCTCGACCCTCTCCGGCAAGTCGAATGAGAAATAACGTCTGTTATCCGCAGGCAGCCTATCCTCCGAAAGCTCAACTTGACCGTAGATTGACCCCCTCACAAGGGAAGGGACTTCAAAGACCACGGATGATTTCCCATAGGGCGATATTCTCAGCATCTGCTGGGAGACCTTCCTGCCGTTCAGGTAAAGGTAAGCCATAACGTTCTCAGCCGGGCTCTTGCCATAGTTGCTGACTTTTGCATTGACTCTAAAGGTTTTTCCGAGGAGCACTCCCTCCGGGATGTAGACGCTCTCCACAGCTACGTTTTCCCTTTCCTCATCCGTGACGGAGACTACATAGATCCTGGAATTTTCAAGGATCGTCATAAGCTCGGGATCGATTTCTCCGTCCCAGCCAGAGGCAGCCATATCGGTTATGACATATATTTCTCTGTTATATCCGGCGCCAAATCCCCTGAGGAGGTTGAGGGAGAAGTTAAGTGCTGCCGGTATGTTGGTCCCGCGGCTGCTCACCGATAGATCCGTTAGTTTCTCCTTCAGGGCTTCCGGCTCCTGCAGCTCCTCGCCTAAATATTCAGGCTCATCGTCGAAGGGGATTACGATGACACGGCTATCTCCCTCCAAGCTGTGTAGGAGCTTTAGGGTCGCTGATCTTGCGAGTTCGAAAGCACTGAAGTTTCCGATCTTGTAACTCATACTGAAGGATCTATCGAGGAGTATAAGCGCAAGGGTTCGCCCTCCTGTTGGAGTTCCCACGGAACCCTTCATCAGGGCAGGTCTGGAAAAGGAGAGGACGACACAGGCTATTATCAGAGAGCGGATCATGAGGAGCAGAAGCTTTTTCAGATTCAGCCTGTGCATTC
The DNA here is from genome assembly GCA_964611725.1 of uncultured bacterium. Taxonomy (GTDB): domain Bacteria; phylum Latescibacterota; class CAZTBA01; order CAZTBA01; family CAZTBA01; genus CAZTBA01. The sequence goes on along the minus strand of CAZTBA010000118.1, from coordinate 7,203 downwards.
TGTCGCTGCTCAGCTTTCTGAGGAAAACTATACTGCTGAACTCCACATCCTGAACCCTGCGTCGGCTCAGGATATGTATGAGAACCGGGATCGATATAGCGACAAGGCCTAAAAGGGCGGAAGGGTTTAGGAAGTTTAGAGCGGGCATCGATCCACCTTAGTAAGTTTCAAGTTAAATTAACCCAGCTTTTTTCTCTTGGAAAGGTATTCGAAAAGGGCTATATCGAAAGGCTTTGAGGTAGGGACAGGCACATAGTCTATGAAGCTTTCCCTGCACCTGCGCCGATATTCCTCCATTAGCTGTGACATCAGATGTCTGTAATCCCCCTCTATATGCCACGGCTCGGCGGTTACAGCTTCCCCGCTTTCGAGGTCAATAAACCTGGATGCCCTTCTGAAAGAGAAGTCCATCTCAAGTGGATCGAGGATATGGAAGACTATGACCTCATGCTTACGGTGACGGAAATGTTTCAATCCTGTGATGACCCTCTCGGGATCATCCCAGAGGTCTGAGATAATGACGGCCAGTCCGCGCCTTTTTATCCTCTCCGCCAGTTCGTGGAAGACCTGTGAGGTTTGGGTGCTGCCCGAAGGGACAAGGCTGTCGAGTTCCCTTAAGATAAGGTGGAGGTGGCTCTTCACGGATTTAGGTGGTATATAGGATCTTATCCCGACATCGAAGGTAACGAGGCCCACGGCATCCCTCTGCCGGAGCATAAGCTGGGTGAGTGCTGCTGAGAGGTAACATCCGTATTCAAGCTTCGATATGTTCTTTCCGGAGCGGAAGGCCATCGATTTACTGCTGTCGAGGAGGATATAGCATTTCAGGTTCGTCTCCTCTTCGTACTCCTTGACGTAGAGACGTCCCGATTTGGCGTAGACCTTCCAGTCGACATCCTTCACCGGATCGCCCGGCATATACTGCCTGTGCTCGGCGAACTCCACTGAAAACCCATGATAGGGGCTCCTGTGAAGACCAGCTATGAAACCTTCCACTACAAGTCTCGCCACTATATCCAGTCCGGAAAGCCTGGAGAGGGCAACCGGATCGAGGAAACGCATATAGTTCATTTTACCGACTCCAGGAGCATAGAGACGATCTGGTTGGCATCGATACCATCGGCCTCCGCGTTGAAATTCGTAACTATGCGGTGACGTAGGACCGGTGGGGCAACCATCCTTACATCCTCAACATCCGGTATATATCTTCCCTCCAGGGCCGCCCTGGTCTTGGCGCCAAGTATGAGGTACTGGGATGCCCTCGGCCCGGCGCCCCAGCTAATCCAGTCCTTTACAAACTTCAACGTACCATTGGGGTGTGGCCTGGTATTTCTCACAAGTTTGACGGCGTAGGATATCACATGGTCTGGGACTGGCACCTTCCTTACGAGTTCCTGGAGTCCGATTATCTCATCCGCTTTCAGCACCTCTTTCACCCTGGGAGATCGGAGTCCGGTAGTAGATTTAACTATCTGCACTTCCTCGTTTTCGCTCGGATAGTCTATCCACAGGTTAAACATAAACCTGTCGAGCTGTGCCTCGGGGAGGGGATATGTGCCTTCGTGTTCTATGGGATTCTGGGTTGCGAGTACGAAGAATGGCTCCTCGAGCTTATAGGTCTTGTTTCCGGCTGTGACCTCGTGTTCCTGCATGGCCTGAAGAAGTGCGGCCTGTGTCTTCGGGGGTGTCCGGTTTATCTCGTCCGCCAGGACTATATTGGCGAATATAGGTCCCTCGACGAACCTGAACACCTTGTGTCCGGTGGCGAGGTCCTCCTCTACGACCTCAGTCCCGGTTATGTCGGAGGGCATAAGGTCGGGGGTAAATTGTATCCGGCTGAAATCGAGATCGAGCACTTTGGAGAGGGTGCTTATAAGGAGGGTCTTCGCGAGCCCGGGCACACCGATAAGCAGGCAATGTCCGCCAGCCATGAATGCGGTAAGGAGTTGATCCATCACTTCTTCCTGTCCGACGATGATTTCTCCGATCTCCCGGACTATATCCTGCCTTGCGTCTTTCAGTCTGATTATATCTTCTATATCCTGTCCCTTCCCCTCCATTTCAAACTCCTTTTTCCTTTATTCACACTCTTAAATACGCCCAGTGAAGCAGAAGGTTCCCGGTGGTAAACGAAAACCGCAGAGATCCGTTTAGGGAGGATATCTGCGGTCTTGGATTCTAAAGGTAGTTCAGTCGGGCTTTCCTCAGAGAGGAATTTATTCCACCACCCCTGCAGCTTTCCCCTATCTTACTGAGGCCTGAATATGAAAGGATATCTGTAGGTCTGATCGCCGGTCGATTCATCGACCGGGCTGAAACGCCATCTTCTCACGTTTCTGGTTATACATCTTTCAACCTGGCTGTCCCTGAGGCTGGAGGAGACTATGTCGACATCCGTTACACGCCCGTTGGTTCTGACAACAAACTCGACTTCCACTCTTCCCTGGAGGCTCGGGTTTCTCTTTAGCCCATTCTCATAGCAGTTAATAATCATCCTCAGGTTCTGTGTAACAACGCTGTTGACGGCTGCGACATCCCTGCCGGGGAGCGTCTGTGCTCCGGCCGGGACATCCGTCGGGCCCGCAATCTCTATCTCTATGCCCCCCCCGGAGAGGGTCACCGGATCTGCTGATGAGGCAACTATATCACCGGTCAGCCCCGCAAGGGCCGAATATATGTCCCCACCAGAGGCAATCTGCTTTCTTATAGCTTTCTTTACGGCACCACTACCGGTCGTTACTCTCTTAATCCCCTTTACATCAGCACTGATCTCAGCCGCACCGCTCAGCTCCGACGCATCGATCGCACCAGTCCCCCCCGTGCTTACCACCCCGCTCGAGCTGCGCGTTCCTATAATGGCAAGGACGCCTGTGCCCTTAAGGATATTTCCAGCACGCTTCTGAGCTGCCGAGCGCCTTACGGCGGCGCTGGTGGCACGCGCAACCCGTCTCTGATCCGCCTGCGCCTTGGCCTCGACAGCGGTCTTCGGCTTCTTGGAAGCGTCCTCCTCGGACGGAGTGCCCTCTCCTGGAGCAGCTTCGGTTTCGACATCTTCAAGCTCGACCTCCGTCTCGGGAACTTCAGGGATAACAAGCTGTGCTATCCTCTCGATTTCCTCTTCTATCAGGATTGGCTCAGGGAAATCTATCTTGCTATTAGCTATAGTCACACCCGATGTCCATAGCACCAGCGATATAAAGAGTATTATGAAGTAGCGCCAATCTAAATCCTCGAAATACTTCTTCCTGAGCTCATCCGGAAACTCAACTTCAAGCTCTGCATCCGACATATATATCGCCCCCAAATCCTTTAAGCACCGGTACGCTGTACCAGAAGGTTTATCTTACCAAATTCCGTCTGGCCGCAGGTGATCATTATCTTAACGAGCAGGGCATAAGGGACATCCTTATCCCCTATTATGTTTACCAGCCCCTCGAACTCCTTACCCGTGGCCATTTTTGTAAGTTTCTCCTTCTCTGCCTCATTGATCAAAATCTGTCTGAGCTCCGGTATAAGGAAGTTTCCCCTATCAGCAATAGCGGGGCCGATGATATCGTATCCTATCCTGTAATCGCCCACGACTATGGAGCTCGCCTCTGGATCGGCTTCATGATATTTGACCGATATGTTGACCGTAACAGTCGGGTTTTCCTCAGCTATCGACTCCGGTAGCTTATAATCCTTAGGTATTGCTATAAGGTTGCCAGTGGCCGAGTAGCTCTTGAGCAAAAAGACCAGTATTATGGTGAACATATCCATCATCGATGTCAAGTTCAGACCAAGATCGACAGATCTCTTGGGCTTGTTATGCTTTTTCCTGCCTGATACTGGAAAAGCCATTTCAGGACCTCCAGAATGAGCCTTTACCTATCCCGATATTCTACCAGGGGATAGAAGGGTCTCCGGGAAGAGCTTTAGCCTTCTGGTAATTTCCCCTTGCTCTTCTTGCTTATGCCACTTCGAAGCATCCATCACTTTGATTATGATGTCGTACTTCGTCTCCGGTCTCCCAATTATTATCACATTGCTTGAATCAGTAAAAACCACTTTGGACTTACCCATCTCCTCTTTTATACCAACAAGCTTATCGGTAAGCCCATCGTAGTCGTATTCGTTATCTTTAAGAGGAACGGTTGGCTCACCCTCTTTTTCTTTCCCGAAGGCGCTGAGTATATGGAAGCCATCATCCTCTATAAATATGGTAAGCTCAAGCTTCTTCTCAACCCTCTTCTCTTCCTTCTCTGCAGGTGGGGTAACGGACGGCGCGGAGGTGCTGGGAAGGTTCACCTCGTGAATGGCCAGTTTTATTGCTGCCGATTGTATGAGAAGGATAGGTATAAGCACAACCATAAGGTTCATTACAGGAGTTATATTAAGCTCTATCTGGGGAAACGTGGCCTTCTTCTTCATTGAAGGTCTAAATGCCATCTTTTATCACCTCAGATCTCGGAAAGAGTGTTTATAAGGCGGACCGACTGTTCGTCCAAATCATCCACAAGGTTCGTGGCTTGGCTCGAAAGCCATGCATAGGCGATAGTCGTGGGGATCGCAACGAAAAGCCCGAAAAGGGTCGTATTCATAGCCGCTGATATACCCGTGGCAAGCGCGCTCGCCTGCTCGGAGGGTGACAGCACGGAAATTGACTTAAACGAATACATAAGGCCGAATATCGTCCCCATAAGGCCGGACAGCGTGGATATGTTGGCCAGGACAGAAAGGTAAGGTATCCTTTTTTGAACCTTAGGTATCACGGAGAGAGATGCCTCGTCCATAGCGTTCTGGACAGCCCTGACACCCCTGTCGGCCTGGAGTATCCCAGCTTTGGCAATAAAGGGTATCGCGCTCTCAGGTGCTGCATCACAGAGGGCCAACGCCTGATCGAACTTTTTGGCCCTTATGAGCCTTATTATCTCCGTCATGAATTTCCTGGTGTTGACCTTAGATTTGAATATAACTATATACACTCTCTCTAAGAAGATCGCCAGAGAGACTGCCGCTACCACCACTATTACCCACATAAAGAGTGCACCAGGCTTGCTGAAACCAAACTCATCGAAGAAAGTCTCAATAACCGACTGTGTTATCTGAGCCGGACTCATATCCCTACTCCTTTGCTAAGGCTTACTGTCTCCCCAACTACTCTCAAAAAAACCGTGACCTAATCTACAACCGAGCATATAAGTTGTCAAGAAATTTCTGCATTTTCCACAGTACAACACATCTATTACTGCATCTGGTCCACAACGCCCTCAAAAAGCTAACTCGATGTAGGATCAGGCATAGAATAGCCCAGACCCGAAGGCTCTAACCCCCCTTCTTCGGAGCAAGCCCGCCAAGGTACCTCGGCATCTTCTGAATAAGGAGCTCACCCCTCAAGCTTTCGCCAAAAGACCGCTTCATCCCCATCCTCAGACTCAGGGAACTGAAATCGGGAGACCTCCTGGTGAAAACCATAGAAAGAAACGGTACCCTGACCTTACCTCTTACCTCTACAGCTTCCTTTATCTCGATGACTTCCTTTCTCGGGGACGGCCTCCTCGGCACCTCCCTCACCACACCCTTGGCCGACCTATCCGCTTCCTCTTCAGTCTCCGGTACTATCTGTGCCCTTACGGGGAAAGCAAAGCAAAGTCCTGCCACAAAGGCTGCCAGAATAGTAGACTTAAATTTAAGAGGAACACTCATTGAAAACCACCTCCGATAAGACATGTCGATTATTCCAGATTGGCATCCGGGGGATTGCCTTCCTCAGACGGAGCAAATCCCTCAACTTCGACTCCCGGGGATTCACCCTCTCCGGACGGTGCAGGCTCCTCGACCTCGGTTTCCGGGACCTCCTCTCCTTCATCGGATGGGACAGGCTCCTCAACTTCGGAACTGAGCGACGATATCTCCTCCTTGAGCAACTCGATCTCCTCCTCTACCTTGAGCAGTTCCTGACCAACCGAATCTATGGCCGCCTCAACCCCGGAAATCTCATCCTCAGACTCCTGCTGTATCTTCCGACATCCGATGAACCTCTCCAACTCCTCAGGCGTCAGCCCCATCATATAGAGCGAATCCTGTGCCGATAAAACCGGTTTCGGAGGTGCAGTCACCTCCTCCTCAGGGGCTTCAGCGATTTCCTCTCCAGCCGGGACAATCAGATCTGCGCTCACTCTGGCCATAAGCCCGTAGCCGACAGTATCAGCATTCCATGCCTTTACAGCGATGATATTCCTGCCAGGAGACAGATATTCCCCTATATCGTAGGTATCGCTTATGAACCAGTCGAGGGTATCAGCATTGTCCTCAGCTATCGGTAGATCGATCCCATTCAAGTAGAATACGTAGTTATCATTGGCCGTAATTGTTATCTCTGCCCGCTTTATTATCGCGCTGGCTGGGATTTCGAGGGCCTTTCTGAAGAAGAGGGTATCAGATCCGAAATCCCATATATCATATGCACCTTCGAGTCCCTCTACCAGTACCGTATCCGGTATAGTCCCATCAGAAGCGGGAACCCATCCTGAATCATCGAACTCGGGCTTTATCCATCCATCGCCCGCACTGGGGGAGCACACCCAGGAGTCATCCGTAGCGAAGACAAGTGTCTTTTCCTCAACTTTGGCCCTTTTGGCATATTCTTCGGGATCCAGTACAGAAAGTCTGGTCAGGCTTGCCGAAACGTACGGGTCTGTCTGTGGTATCCCAAAACTCTCCGCAATTCCGATCTCCCTTATATAGAGCCCTTTGGCTTCATCGGCGAAGGTAGCCGAAAAATCATCAGAATAGTAATAGTTCAGGTTTTCGAAATCTTCCGCATAGTGCTTACCTTCGGGCGGCGATTCCATAAGCTTCCCATAGTTCTCAGATTTGGACATGCAGTAGGAGGCAAGGCTATCGTTCTTGGCCGCCATATTGTAGATGAACTCTATAACTTCACCCTGCAGGGTGTCCGAGTAGCTGATCTCGATCCCGAAGCCTTCAGCGTACTGAAGCGCCTCCTCAGCGCTGTACGATGCGTCCTCTGGGAGCGGTATATAGTCGGTCAGAAGAACGAGGTTGTCGTAAAGGCCCAGATAATCCAGCCCGGTTGAGCTGTCGGAAAGCCTTGTGAAAAAGGACTCCGCCCTCCCCTCAGCATCTATGAACCTCTCGATGACCTCACCTGAGAGGTCACGGTAGAGGCGCCATTTGATGGCATAGAGGTAGGCCATATCC
>CAZTBA010000117.1:0-14631 GCA_964611725.1 uncultured bacterium | reverse complement strand
ATCGTGGATCAATTCGGGGTCATCGTAGAACGTGTAGAGCAGGTCGACTGGCCCTATCAGACTGCGGAGGTACATGTAGCCCCCGATAAGGTTCTGCACGATTATCAGACCACATGAAGCTGCGTTCCTGGCCTCCTTCATGCGCTCTGAGAGGGTGCTGTAGCGCTCCTCGGAATCGGGGTTGAGCCTCCATTTGACGTCTTCCTCCCATGTCTTCCTGTCCTTGACCGGATGTTCCAGGTACTCCGGCATGAATCCGCTTCTGCGTCCTTTGAAATACAGCACATGGCGTCCTGCATGATCCTGAGCTACCTCATGGTCACCGCGATCTTCGATGACCTTTTGTTCGAAGTTTGGGACGAGGGCTGCCTCGCACCAACCGAGCTGACCGAGACTGTAGTTGCCGGGGGGATCATAATCGAAGAGCTCAGGCAGGGGAATATCCTGAGGCATTCCCTGTTCTTTCCACCTCTCCAGGGAATAGAAACCAAATTCACGTTTGAAAAACGGGGCGTCCGGAACGATCTCATAGATGGCGCGGAGCTTGCGTGCGGATCTGTCCATCTTTTCATGTGGCACCATTTGGTGAACTCCATCGGCGTATGTTCCCATTTTCGCATCCTTTGGATTGTTTGTTCTAATCTCAATATAATTTCGTCTCCGTAATTAGAACTTAATTATAAAACAGGTGTCTCCTTCTGTCAAGATTTTTGGGGGTTTTGCTGCTGCTATAGTTGTTGTTTTTCGGCAATTTTCCCTACCCACTTTCAATCAGGAATTTCATTATAAACAGGTTAATAGATAAATCGCCGGGGGCGGTTTTTCATCCCTGGGACAACTCATTGCCCCTATCTGAAAGCTGGTAATTTATCCTCTCGCTATGTTAAAAAATCGTGGCCAATTTCGCTTGACTTTTTATGCTAAATCTCCTACTATATTAGGTGTAATTTTAACTGTAAATAAAGTATCAATATTACCTACTATTTATATAGCCAATAATAATCAATGATATCTATATTGAATTAATAAATTTTACTTTTGTACCCAACAAAAGTAGTACAGTACTTCCGTGTAGTTTCCAGTATGATAGGGAGGATATACTGATGCGACTCAGAACCAAGGTAACGATCTCAGTAGGTATTCCAGTCATTATCATTGCTTTAGCAATAGGTTCTATCGAGTACACATCGAGACCGAAATTTTGTCGCACGTGCCATTATATGGAACCCTTTTATGATTCCTGGAAGACGTCTGGGCATAGTGATGTGACGTGCATAAAATGCCATTATCCGCCAGGTGTTAAATCTAAGATCGAGGGCAAGGTGGCGGGCCTCGCCCAGTTAGTGAGCTATGTGACACAGGTATATAGGAAGTCTAAACCATGGGCGGAGATACCAGATGAGAGCTGCCTTAGAGAGGGGTGTCATGAGACCAGGCTCTTGGAAGGAGAAGTCACCTTTAAGGGAGTAGATTTCAGCCATACCACCCACCTGTCCACCCTGAGAAGGAGCAAGAAACTGAGATGTACCAGTTGCCACTCACAGATCGTGCAGGGGGAACATATGGTCGTAACTGAATCTACCTGTTTTATATGCCATTTCAAGAAGAGCGAGAAAACCCATGAAGTAGCTGATTGTAGAAAATGTCACAGTTCAGTGGAGAAGATATCCAGATACGATCATTCGGAAATGGCCAAGAAAGATATAGACTGTAGAAGATGCCACAGACATGTGGTTTTGGGAGAAGGGACAGTGGTTAAGGAGCACTGTTACGACTGTCACTGGGAGAGGGAAAGGCTCGACAGGATTGAGGAGACCGAATTCCTGCACCGTACCCATACAACCGATCACAAGATAGAATGCCTGGGTTGTCATATGCCGATCGAACATAGAATCATATCTATGGCTGAGGAGGCCGAACTCAACTGCGCTTCCTGTCATTCGGGATTCCATCAGCCCCAGATGGACCTGTATATGGGTATTGGTGGAAGGGGTGTAAGCTCTGTTCCAGATCCGATGGAGAAGGTGGGTGTGAGCTGTGAGGGATGCCATATCTCTATGTCTCATAGGGGCATGACGGGTACAGCTTATGCAGGTAAAAAGTCATGTTCGCCCTGCCATGCCGATGGATATTCGAAGCTCCTTAAGAGTTGGAAGAAAGGTATCGATGTGAGGGTAGGAGAACTGACGGGAGCATATGAAAGGGTTTATAGTCTCACTAGGAGTAAGTCACGAAAGGAGAGAGTTGGGAGCTTCTTATCAGATGCTAAGTTTAACCTCGACCTCGTAAGATACGGCAAGGGAATACATAACATCGAATATTCCGATACCCTGCTGAGCTCGGTTTCACGTAACCTTGGTAAAGCTAAGAAAACCCTTTCCCTTAACGTGAGTATCCCGGATATCGAGAGGTACAGCAGGGCAGTCCCTGATGGGTGCTCGAAATGCCATTATGGGGTTGAAATGGTTACTGTGGATGCTTTCGGTGAGAAATTTTCCCACAAGAGGCACCTTATTTCCGCAGAGCTTAAGTGTGAAAAGTGCCATTCTAACGCAAAGAAACATGGGGAACTTATCATATCTTCTAAGGATGAATGTCTTGAATGTCACCATTCTGAACAAAGGGATTGTGAGGATTGTCACGATGACCTTTAGTTCGAATGAAACTTAGTCGGGGAGGTTTGATGTGTCCAAAAGGATTCGGTTCGCAGTTTTCGGAACTCTGATATTTCTGTCCGTAGCATATCTTGTTTTTTCCGGAACCAGGGATTCCATGGTGTATTACTTAACAGTGAGCGAGTTGAAACTGAAAGGTGATTCTGTACAAAATGAAAAGGTCCGCATAACCGGTTCAGTTGTGGATGGATCGATCGAGAAACTTGGAGTTTCCTCCGTAAACCTGGGGTTGACCGATGGGAAAGAATTCGTTAATATTGTATATACCGGGGATATCCCAAGTGGTCTCACAGATAATGCGGAGTTGGTAATTGAAGGAAAATTGGAAAAAGACGGAAGTTTTCGTGGAGAACTTATGCTGACCAAGTGCCCGTCCAAGTATAAAACTGGCGAGAGACCACAGCAAGCTGAATGGGGAGAAAATTCTGACCTCGGGAGGTGATAGGAAGGAAGAACTTATATGGGTGAGATAGGATACACAGCTTTAATACTCTCGTTGATCATTTCAGCTTATGCAATCTGGGCAGCTGCTGCCGGGGGGCGCTGGCGATCTGGGAGGTTGATGCTTTCCGCCGAGAGGAGCGCATTGACGGTTGGAGTTTTGCTCTCCCTGTCAGCTTTTGCTCTGTTCTATGCTTTGATAAGCCGAGACTTTAGCTTACATTACGTAGTTAATTATACCAGCAGTGACCTGCCATTCTTCTATACCATCACGGCATTTTGGGCTGGTCAGGCGGGCTCGCTGCTTTTTTGGGTCTGGTTATTATCAATCTTTCTTGTAGTGGTAGTCTGGCAGGCCAGGCGGGGGAACCGCCAGCTTCTCCCTTACATCCTTGCGACCAACCTTGGTGTAATCTTCTTTTTCGTCCTGCTTTTGGTCTTTTATTCCAATCCGTTTGCCAAATTGCATGTTACCGCTGGCGAAGGCCGCGGTTTAAACCCGCTTCTGCAAAATCCTGGTATGGTATTTCACCCACCGCTGCTTTTTCTGGGTTATGTAGGTTTTACAATACCGTTCTCATTTGCTATCGCTGCCCTTATCACCGGTAACCTTGGTGATAAGTGGATAAAGTCAACCCGGCGATGGACCCTGTTCAGTTGGTTTTTCCTCACACTTGGGAACCTGACTGGTGCGGCGTGGGCCTATGTGGAACTGGGTTGGGGTGGTTACTGGGCATGGGATCCTGTGGAGAACGCCGCTTTTATGCCCTGGCTGACTAGTACCGCCTTCCTGCATTCGGTAATGATCCAAGAGAAGAGAGGAATGCTGAAAAAGTGGAACATAGTTTTGATAGTTCTGACGTTTGCTCTTACCATCTTCGGAACCTTTATTACCCGTAGTGGTATTATAAGTTCAGTTCATTCCTTCGGGGTTTCCAGGATAGGTCCGTTTTTCCTTGTTTTTCTGGCTATAGTGATCTCGGGCTCAATAGCTCTACTCTTGTTTAGGCTACCAGCCTTGAAAGGCAGAGATCGGTTGGATTCACTTCTGTCCAAGGAATCAAGTTTCCTGTTTAACAATCTGATACTAGTAAGTATGGCTTTTGCGATATTCTGGGGGACGGTATTTCCTCTCATTTCAGAGGCTTTGACCGGTGACAAGATTTCTGTGGGACCGCCGTTTTTTAATCAGGTTATAGTCCCCATCGGCCTTTTTCTGCTGTTATTGATCGGCGTCTGTCCCCTTATAGCCTGGCACAGGGCCAGCTTTTCTAACTTCAAAAAGAGCTTCCTAATACCAACTATAATATCCCTGATCGGCGGTATTGTCTTGCTCATCGTGTTTGCTATTACCGGGGTGTACGTCTTCCTTTACCTCACCCTCTCGATCTTTGTCACATTCACTATCCTCGTTGAGTTTTATCGCGGGGTTAAGGCAAGAAGGCAGGCGAAGGGCGGAAATGTTTTCTCAAACCTATGGGTATTGGTTATCAGGAATAGACGTCGTTACGGCGGTTACATTATCCATCTGGGGGTTGTGATGATAGTTTTGGGGATCACCGGCTCCTCAGGTTTCAAACAGGAAAAAGTTATGAATTTGAAACGAGGAGAGAAATCTAACTTCGGCTCCTACGTTATCATGTACGAGGATTTCTCCAACTACACAACTGAGAACAAAGAAGTGACTCAGGCTGTACTCGGAGTCTATAAGCATGGTCAAAAAATTACGACATTATTGCCTGGGCGTTTCCTGTATTTCGCAGATAGACAATCTACCAGTGAGGTGGCAGTTTACTCAACTTTGAGCGAAGATCTATATGTGATTCTAAATGGTTACGATGAAAACCAGGATATAAGCGTTAAGATTTTCGTAAATCCTCTGGTGGTCTGGATTTGGAACGGTGGTATTGTCATTGCCCTCGGGTTTGCTATCGTGATCTGGGGTAAGAAACAGCGGGTTGGTGATTAAGAGGTGGTAGATTTCATCGTAAAGCTTTTGTCTCTGAGCCTGTGATTAGCGGCTGATTTGTCCATGTGATTGCGGTATGATAGTAGTATCCTGTGAATGTACCGCTGCTGCGCAAACAAAGAAGGACATAAAGGTTATGGTCGTTTCAGGGAAAGGCAAAGATGAGATACTGGATTTTTTCGCCGCCAGGTATGGTGAAAGGACTCGGGTTGCTCCTCGCAAACGAGGGTTCAGCATCATGCCATGGATGTTTCCTTTTCTGTAATTGTCCTTGTTGCCCTGTTGCTGCGGAGCCGGGTGAGTAACAGACAGCCGCTTCCGCCGTCCGATCTCAAAAATACTGGCGGAGGAGAAGATTCGGAGTACGAACGGAAGTTTACAGATGAACTGAAAGAATTCTAAAGCTGAAAGGATCGGAACAGGATGATCACTGGTATACAGATAGCGCTATCCTGCATAGCTGTGGCTTTTATTATTTCTCCTCTGCTCAGAGGTGGAAAATATGGCTCGCCCGGGCACGAAGAAACTGATGCTCTCGGACGTAGAATATCGGAACTGGAGGGGAGAAAGGATGCTTGTCTGCAGTATATCAAGGAGGTCGAATTCGATTATCAGCTCGGAAAGATATCAGAAGAGGATTTCCTAAACCTCCAGCAGCGTTACAAAGGGGAAGTTATATCCCTGATTAAAGAGATAGACTTACTACACGAACAGGGGAATCTGGCTGTGCAGGTGGAGAGAGAAGTGAAGCGTTTGCGCCGCCGACTGAAGAAGGAGAAGTAGTTTGAGCCAATTGATAGGTGGAAAATTTGGTTTAAGGTTTTTGATTGCGTTTTCCTGTGCCAGTTTGTTTACATTTGGCCTCCCGAATCCCGCTGCCTCAGTTCGACTGAGTGGCAAGGTGGTTAACGGGAGCCGGGATGATGCTCCGGTCCCTGGACAGACGGTAAAGCTACATGTTTACCTCGATCGGCAGGAGATTGAGGATAGGCTCACGGTTACTGAAACTGATGCTAAAGGCAGATTTATTTTCACAGGACTTGATACTTCGAAAGGTTATGTCTTTTCTTCATCTACCGTTTATCTGTCTGTGGAATATTTCGAGGAGAGGCAGCCTTTCATCGGTAGAGGTCCTCAGATGATGAGTACCATAACAGTATATGATACTACTTCTACTGCCAGCGACATCAGGGTGAAGATGCATCATGTAATCGTTAAACCTGCAAAGGGAACGATGGAGGTTAGAGAAATTCTATTACTCCGGAATGAAGGCAGGAAAACCTATATTGGACAGGAAGAGATTGCGTCTGATAGCAGGACGACGTTGAAGTTTGCTATCCCGGCCAATGCCGAACAGCTTGAGCTGGGAGGAGATCTGATGAGCTGTTGTACCTATTATAGCGATGGAAATATCTATGATACCATGGAGTTCAGTCCTGGTGACAAGCAGGTAGTCTATTCTTATCAGCTACCCATACGGAGAAAGGAAAGAGCTATAGAAAAGGTCTTTATCTACGATACTGATCTTTTCGACATTTTTATACCTAAATCAGGTGTTGTGTTTAAATCTGCTGGTATGGTGAGAATTGGGGATTTTTTCCTCCGCAACATACCGTATATAAGGTACGAAGCTCAGAATATTCCGAAGGGACAGGTTGTACCCCTTGAATTTGCTGACCTATCTCCGGAGACCAACATTTACAGGTGGTTGATCCTGATAGGGGGCGGATTGGCAATAGCATTTACCCTGTTGTTCACCTTCAGGCAAAGGGGAAAAGGTAAAACCCCCTCACAGTCGACTCAAACCGAAGAGGCACTTTCCGGGAAAGGGTACCAGGAATTGATTCAGAAACTGGCTGAACTGGACAACGAATACGAAAAAGGTAGGATCAATCCTGGAAGATATCAAAAGGAACGCCAAAGGTTGAAAGATAAGGTATTACAAATTCTACAATCGAAAAAGGGAGGCCAGAAACCTCCACCTTCAGGCAACTGATTTGTCTTTCAGATTACCCAGTTCCTTGGTATATTTCTTGTATACGTCGCAATTCCTGCGAACTTCTTCAGGACAATTCTTGACATCCCAGCAAGAAATACTTTCCATCATGTTCTTTACACCTGCTATGTTGACGCCCTCGTCCTGCAGGAGATGCTTTATGTAGTTCAGGTGATCTATATCGCAATCCGAGTAGTATCGATCCTTCCCAAGCCTAGTCGGCTTTATTAATCCCTTGGATTCCCATATTCTCAAAGTAGCCGAGGATACCCCAATAAGCCTCGAAGCTATACCTATCGGGTAGAGTGGCTCGTAATATTTATCCTTCATACCCCCATACCTCCCTAAATCTCATTTGCCTTAAGTTCTATTGTCACAAAGAAATCGCCAATATATTGCTTCAATATAATTAACTTAGATAATTTGTCAATAGTGTTCTTGGATAATATCAAACATATACTAGGGTGTGTACGATAAAAGGTTTTTGATCCAACATTCGAATGAATCCGAGGACAATCATGGTGCGATAGCTTTCAGCGTGTTTTTCATATCGTGTGGCAATCCGCCGATTTTCTTTCAGCCGTCCGATGAGGCGCTCAACCACATTTCGTTGACGATATAAAACCTTGTCAAATCCTTTAGCCTCAGGCGGATATTCTCCTTGCCGGTTTTTCCGGTGGGCAATCACAGGCTGGGTTCGACGTTGACGAAGGTTGTCACGGATGCTTTTGCTATCGTAACCCTTATCAGCGCCGATGGCTTCAAAACGCGCTCTCTTAGGACCGGGTTTGCCACCGATAGCGACGCAGTCAAGTAAAGCGTCCACTTGTGTGGATTCGTGTTGCTGGCCTGGTGTGATTGTGACTGTGATGGGTTGACCAGCACCTTCACAAAGCACATGTGTTTTGGTTGTGTGACCGCCGCGGCTTTGCCCAAGACACTGTCGTTGAAGGCTTTCTTCGCTGCTGAGAGGGATGCCATCTACGTTTTTTTCGCTCCAGCGGCTGCCTTATGAGCCCGAACCACACTCCCATCGATAGCACCAAAAGTGAAATCGATCTGATTCATCTGCCGGGCTTGGGCTTCTAAGGCATCTAACATCTGATCCCACAACCCTTGTTTGCGCCAACGACGATATCGATCGGAAACTGTACTCCAAGGTCCATATCGGCTGGGCAAGTCACGCCACGGCGCACCCGTGCGCAAGATCCAGAAGATGCCGTTGAGCACTTGGCGATGACTGCGATAGGGGCATCCAGGTTTACTCGGCTGTTCGGGAGGCAACAACGGTTTTAAAATCGCGAATTCTTCATCCGTTAAGTCATAGCGTGTCATCGGTATACCCTCCTTCGATTAGATTCTTGAAAGAGAGTATACTATATCTCAACGTTATCTCAAGGAATTATCGTACACACCCTAATATTTAACCTGGTCTTTCGCTCATTTTCAAAGGTAAATATGAGATTTGGTTGTTTAAACACCAAATATTGCTATTTTACACCCAAATTTGTTTCAGAAACAAAATTGTGTAATTATCTTAGATAGGTAGTACTCAATAATTTGATATATAAGTCTAATAATATCGATAAATTTGCTAATATTTCAACGGATAGACATATAAAATCTGGAAAAGTGCTCTAAAAATAAGTGAAAGATGAGTTTAACGTTATTATATTTTAATCTACTTATTCTCTTTTATTTGGGATTTGCAGGTTTTTCTCGTTACCCTTTTCTAATGGCTATCATAGTTAGAACTTATCGTAATATATATTTTTTGAATCTACACTCTTTTTATTAAGTACTTTTATCGCCGCATCTATCATGGGAGGAGGGCCGCATAAATAGGCTTCCTTTTCTTTCCCTTCCTCTACGTACTTCTCTGCCACCTGTGTGATGAGTCCTATTTCCCCTCCCCATCTATCGTCCGGGGTAGGCTCGGAAAGGGCGGGAATATATTTAAAGTTGGGGAATTCATCTTCCAGTTTTCTTAGCTCCTCCGTAAAGAATAGATCTTCTGTTGTACGGGCACCGAAAAAGTAGGAAAATCTACGTGGTATACTGTCCTTGGCCAGATAGTAGAGTATGGACCTTATCGGTGCCATACCACATCCTCCACCGATTGCAACTATATCTTTTGAACTATCATCGCGCAGGTAGAAATCTCCGAAAGGACCGGTAAAGATTACCTCGTCTCCGACCTCCAAAACCTTATGTACGTAGGTAGAACACAACCCCCCAGGTACATATCTTATGATGAGCTCTATCTGGTCTTTGGAATAAGGTGAGCTGGCAACAGAATAGGCTCTGTATTCATCAGTTCCCGGTATTTTAAATTGAATATATTGTCCGGGCTTAAAATTGATGACCTTGTTTAGGATCTTAAGAGAGATTAACTTTATGTCATGGGTGAGATCCCGTATGCTCAGGACTTTGGATTCGAACTCTTCTGCTCCAAGAAGGTATTCGGGTATATGAATCTCCAGATCTCGCTTTATCTTCACCTGGCAGGCAAGCCTGACCCCTTCTTCTCTCTCCTGTCTGGTGATATATACCTCTTCAGTAGGTAAAATCCTTCCCGCTCCGCTTAACACCTTTACCTTACAGAAACCACAGGTGGCCTTGCCACCACAGGCGGAAGGGATGAATATCTTATTGGCGTTGAGATAAGCTAAAAGGTTATCACCTCCCTGAATCCTGGAAACCTCTTCCCCGTTGATGCTGATGGAACATTCCCCATAGGTTACCAGAAATCTTTCCGCCAACAGGAGCATAAGAGCTATTACCAGTAGAAGCCCGTTTATCACCAGAAACGTAATCATTGTATGCTCACCATCCCGGAAAATCCCATGAAAGCTAAGGATAAAATCCCGGCAATCACCATAGTGATCCCTGCTCCTTTCAACCCATCAGGGATATCGCTAACAAGGACCAGTTTTTCCCTTATAGCTGCGATTATAATTATTGCTAAACTCCAACCAAACCCTGAACCCACGGCAAAGAGGATTGTCTGCCAGAAGTTGTAGCTCCTTAAGACCATAAAGAGGGAGATTGCCAGGATTGCACAGTTAACCGTTATAAGGGGCAAAAATATCCCGAAAGAGCTGTGCAATCTGGGCAAGAATCTCTCCATCAACATCTCCAGGAGCTGCACCACGCTGGCAATAATGATTATAAATACCAGATAGGACATAATCCCCGAGCCTGTGGGAATAAGGATGAAATGGAGCAGAAGCCAGTTTATCGTTGTAGTAGCAGTCATGACCAGGATGACCGCAAACCCCATGCCTGCTGCGGTATTGAGGTTACGGGACATTGCCACCATAGGGCACATACCCAGAAGGTAGGTGAGGGCAATATTGTGGGTAAAGACCGCTGCTATGAAGACTATTAAGGGGTGCAAACCCATAGCCTCATCCCTCCTTTTCCGGCTGTAATCTTGCTACTATCCGGAAGATCCAGATATATATTGCCAGGAGGAAAAACGCACCTGGGGCCATAGCCATAACCACCCAGTTGTTGAATCCCTGTGGCATAACCCGGATGTTAAGAAATGTACCGAAGGCCAAAACTTCTCTGATAGAGGCTATAAACAACAAAGAATAGGTGTAGCTCAAACCGTTGCCCAGGGCATCGAGGATCGAGTAACCCAATGGATTCTTCACCGCAAAAGCCTCCTGTCTGCCCATAATAATGCAGTTGGTAATTATCAAGGCCACATAGGGGCCGAGTTGCTTACTTATCCGTGGGAAATATGCCTTAAAAACTTGGTCGACAAAAATAACCAGGGTGGAGATGATAATCATATAGGTAATGATCCTGTATTGGGGAGGTATAAAGCCTCTCAGGAGGGATACTGCCAGAGAGGAAATTATAAGAACGAATATTACTCCCAACCCCATAGCCAGCGAATTTTCAACTTTATTGCTTATAGCCAGTGCAGAACAAAGTCCTAACAGTTGAACGCAGACGGTATTCTCTTTAAAGAAACCCTTGCTGAAAGTTCGAAAAGCCCGTGTGTAGAGGAGCTTATTCAAACGCATCTCTACCTCCCGAGTAACTCACGAAAATTCATCACAGATTCGTTTATCATATTTATCAATGCCTGAGAAGTCATGGAAGCACCGCTTATAGAATCAATTTCGTTGGCCTCAGTTGCTTTCCTCCTTAGGATCAGAAAGAGCTGCGGGGAAACTCTCTTCTTCCTAAATTGGGCTAAAAAAACCTCTTCCCCGATTCTTCCTCCCAGGCCGGGGGTCTCTTCCTGGGAGATGATCTTAATGTTTTCGATTGTTTCCAGATCAGAATTCAGGGTTATTACCCCCTTAATAATTCCCCATAGACCTCGGCCTTCAAATTCGAAGATATAATGGCCGCTTGGGCTCAGGTAATATACGAGCCCGTTTTCTGTCATTTCACTTATGTTCTTACGGAATACCTCGTCGAAGTTATCCTTATTGTAATCCAACCCGGCAGCCTCTAAAATACTGGTTTTTAACTTGAATTCCTGATAAAGCTCTATCCTGGGAAGTGTATAACCTTTAATTCCCAGAAGAAGGGATGTACAAATGCTACCTAAGATAAGTATAAAAATGAGATTCTTGAGTTTCCCTGGCATAATTGTAACAGATCCTGTTTACTTTGAGCTACGTAATACTACGAAAGCCTGTTGTAATCATCGGAATCTTGACTCCGATACATCTATATTCCTGAATTTAATATTCACTACTAAAGTATCGATAAGGGGAGTAAGTGCATTCATTATCAGAATAGCAAACATAACCCCCTCAACGAAGCCCGATAAGCCTCGGATTAAAACCGTGAGTACTCCCAGAAGAAATCCGTGAATCCACCTCCCTTCAAATGTAAAGGGCGAAGTCACTGGATCCGTAGCCATGAAAAATGCCCCGAATAGAAGGCTCCCTGCCAGTAGCTGGAATAGAGGAGGAGCGAATTTGTCAGCGGCAATAATATTGCCGAAGAAGGAAAGGATACCCACGCTCAAGAGATAAGAGAATGGTATCCGCCAGTCAGCTATTCTGGTTACAATTAGAAAGAGCCCCCCGATAATTATGCCTATGCGGAAGGTCTCGCCTATTGAGCCGGGAGTAGTGCCCAACAGTAGTGGACCATAATCGGTCAAAATCTGCCCGCTCTTGAAATCTATCAACGGAGTGGCTGAGGTTATGGCATCCGAAGTGTAATGGAGGATTCCACCCCAGGCCTTTACAAAAGGTTGTTGCCACATGGTAGTGAAGTACTCCGGAAAAGCCAAGCTCAGGAAAACCCTTCCGACTAAAGCGGGATTGAAGATGTTTCTACCTGTTCCTCCAAATACCTCTTTGCCGAAAAACACCCCAAAGACTATCCCTACAGCTACCATCCATACAGGTATGGTGGGAGGAAGTATCAAGGGAAAAATCAAGCCCGTAACGAGAAATCCTTCGTAGACGGGTTTTTCCCTTATTACTGAGAAAATTACCTCCGTTAGACCGCCAAAGACATAGGAGGCGAGAATGATGACCAAGATCCTCAGACCGTAGAAGTATATACCTGCTAATGTGGCAGGAATGAGAGCAACTATGACCAAGCTCATGTAGCGTTTTATATCAATCCGATCTGAAATGTGAGGGGCGAGAGGTGCGGTTTTATCAGTTCCGAAAAAGAACCCGTCTGCGGCCTCGATTACAGGATTGAATTTCCTCAGAGCAGGTCTTTTTTCTACGAAATCTGATACCTTTTCCAAAGCCTTTTTTACAATTATCATCTTATCGCCTTTACACCCTTGTATTCTGCCAGCCCTTTCAGATCGAATCTTGGCAATATACATACGGAGTTATCACAACCTATCTCCGCCAGCCTTATCTTGGCATCCCTTAAGTTCTGAGCTAAGGGTATCTTGGAAGGGCAGACGTAGGAGCAGAGGTTGCAATCTATGCAGTTAAATATCCCATATCTCATAAGTATCTCGTTTATCCCCGTTCTGGATTGCCTATACAGCAAACTGGGTATTATCCCTACCGGGCATACCGAGGTACAATAACCACACTGGATACAGGGACGTTCTTCACCGTAAATGTTGGTGTCAGGTGTCTTGCCTGTCCTGAGGTAAGAGGCCAAAAACGCATGCGAATAGGAATCATCTTTTAATCCCGACCTCAAAAAAGCGAGAAACTCCCTCTCTCTGTTTTCCGGGATGGCAATGATCTGAGAGAAGGTTCTGTCTACAGGAAGGGAAAGGTTTTTGAGTTCAAACCCCGTAATGAGACTGTTCAGGACGATTCGGCAAGAGGCACTCTTAAGCCTTCCCTGAAGGATGAATTCCAGTGGTGTACCAACCCTCACCTTTATATGAGGATTTTCCCTGAAAGAAGTGCCGCAGAGGGCAATTGTCCTCTCAATTACGGGTTTACCTTCTGTAACTGCTTCGAAAGCATGAAGGGCTACCCGTATACTTAAGACCACTATTCCTATATTTGCGGCAGAATACCCGTAGGGGAACTCTTGATTGAGAAGGGTTGGAACGAGGACCTCGTCATAACCCTGGGGATACTTAGGAGCTACGGGATAAATCTCGAATTTCTCCAAATTGGAGGTTAATTCCCTTATCTTTTCTATAATTGCTTTTTTTTCTCTATTTAGCGCCAGATGCACCTTTGCCTGAGGCATGATCTTTCTGAGGATTTTTATCCCCTCTACAAGGTTAAACAGGTTCTTGCCTTCTAATAGAAGTTCTAAAGATGAATTGTAAGGCTCAGAACCTGCTCCATGGATAATCAGTTCCTCAACTTCTTCAGGTGTGATTACGGAGGTTTTAAAATGGGTAGGTACCCCATCTCTATCCAGGGAAGTTACTCCTGATTTATAGAGTAGTTCCTCAATTTCCCGGGGAGATAAATCCTCCCACTCAGGGGAATATCCTTCGATCCTCTGATGATCCTCTTCGCCATCACCTTCTATAACCACCATGGTGACTTCCCGTTTAAAATAATTCATCTTTTCTATACTCGTCACATTCCCACTGATAGAGGAATGAATCGGCGAAGAGGTTTTACTATCGTCGCGGGCAATGATCTGACCGGCAGAAACCCTGTCACCAACTTTTACCAAAGGCTCGAGAGAGATGCCAAATCCCTGGGATAAGGGCATAGTCACCTTGGCGGGGATATCCGAGGGTACAAGCCTATCCTCAGGTTGGCCCTCAAACCCTTTAAACCTATAACCTCCCGAAAAACTCTTAGTTTTCATGATCTCATTTTGGTATAATTGTGGCAACGCAACAGGGTAAAGCTACTCTTGAACAAAACCAGAAACTGGGAAATATTATAACTCATATAAAAGAAATTCTCAAGCTTTTTTATAAGGATTTAACCGAGGTATTGAAGATAAATTAGGTTTAAGAGATCTCATAATATCAGAGACAAGCTTCTTGTGAAAAGGTATTATAATTCATCTCGAAAGATTTTTCAATCTTTTTTTCCAAAATTTCAACCTTGGGTCCAGCAATTTCCGGTTAGGATTTTGCTGTGATTCAGAGAGGAAAGAGGTTGCTG
>CAZTBA010000116.1:0-14836 GCA_964611725.1 uncultured bacterium | reverse complement strand
AGGAAATCGGCATACATCCTGTTCGTCACCGGATACTTCGCCAGATAGTAGTCGCTCCCAGAATGCGACGTGGTGCCAGAAAGACGATAATAGGCGTTGGTGTCGTTCTTCATCGCGTAATTCCCGCCGCCGACCTGGACCATCTCGATGGCATACACCCGCACCCGAACCGAGTTGGCCGAGGATAAGCCCGTGCCGTTGCCGATGCCTCCGCTCCCTCCCCAGTACCAGGTGATGGACTTTGACCCGCTGCTGGTCACAATGCCGTGATCCCCTGCTGTGAGATTGGCGTTGACCGTAGCGCTTCGGGGTTCCGTACCGAAATCATCCGAGGCGTCATCCGTAGCGGTGTGGTTATCCGTATCCTGCCAACCCGTATAATTCGTATCGGTGGTCAGCCGATACTTCACAAACACCCATACCGGCTGGCTGGTGCTTATGGTCGGACTGGTGCGGGACAGCGTGTAGTTGATCGTGCATGTCCCCGCTCCCATGTTCACGTTGGAGATGGAGACGCTGCTCACGTCTACGTCCCGTGCCGAGGCCCCACTTGTGCACAAAAGCAGTAGAGCCAGAACCAGCAATCCCATCTTTTCTAACATTGGGACACCCCCTTCGAGTTACAGTGAATCTTCCTCCTTTATTACCAAATATGCTAACGGTTCCTTAGTATGGCGAGGAACAGTCCACTGAACCTAATGATCCGTAAGCATCACCTCCGTGCTGGTATATCCTGCCTGGTTTTCCACTCATCTGAGGTAAATAGTGCCTTGCCGTTACTATCTCGCATATATCTGGGAAATACCACTGCTACCTTACAGTTAGATCGACTATCAGGAAACTCAACAGAAAACCCCTGCCCACAAATACTAAACCTCTTATCTTTCTCCGTAATTTTCATTAGGCCGTAAACTCTTTTCTTACCCAGGTTCAACAGTTATGTAATTCAAAAGAAGCTAATGATAGCAATGGCTTACAAGGTTCAAAAAACACAAATTTGACAAATTCAAAAAGTCGCCGGGAATCGATCCTCCAAACCCGCATGAATAAAGTATCGTGATCCGGAAAATTCTCGCTAACTGTCAGACTCGGGATCTTATAGCGGTTTCTTCCTGTCAAGTTGAGAATTTACGGCTTTTTTTGCCTTTTGACAAATCCTTTTCGATTCCTTCTCTCTCTGTCACACACCACTACTGCATCTACTCTGCAAAGCCCTCTCAAATGAATTATGTGGGACATACCCTGGAATATGCTAAGACTTGAACTCTATAACCGTCATGGAATGTATTTTGACCTCCGGAATTTCGAAGGAGAGCCACTCGCCCTCAAGGGAGGCGCTTATGCTCCAGCGGTCAGGGGCGGAGTAGACGCTTTTGGGCTCCGAGGGGACTTTCACTTTAACCTTTATTCCCCTTGCAGGGAGCAGATCCTCGACGTACGATGGCCCGAGCTCACCTGGATTGGGGACGACGTTGACGAAGTGGAATATCCACCTTCCCGGCTGTTTTCTCAGGCTGACCCTGACGCTCAGAGGTGCTCTCACCTCGGTGAGGGTATCGCGGCGCACCATGTCGGTCAGTTTAAGGTAAAGCTCCTTAAGCCACGGTTCGTTCCTATCTCTTATATCCCTCTCGATAGGGGAAGCTACATATATGCATTTTCCCTTGCCGTATATGTTCATAACTATGGAAGGTAAGTCTGTCCGGCGAGCCGGTGCGGGTGTCCTCTCTATCCTCTCGGCTGAGGGTTCTACTATCAGGCCAAGGTTAGTGCCTGATGTAAGGTTCAGCCGGACCGGCCTTTCTCTGGACAGAATCGGAATCTTCGGGAGGTCGAGCCTGGCCGTCTCATCGGTCACTTCGATAAAGCAGCGACTGAATGGGAAGTCACCTTCGTATGAAGCTCCGAAGAGGTCTGCCAGCCCGAAGTTCTCGCGGGGTTCTCCGCTCTCGGTGAACAGCGTAGTCCGTCCCGTAGCCACGATCCCTCCACCGTTCCTCACGTAGTCCTTTATCTTTTCCTGGCAATCCTCAGATATGCAGATCTGATCGGGAAGCACAAGGACGTTGTATTCAGGTAGGACATCAAGGGCCTTCTCGTTAATTATGTCGCATATGACTTTCCCATCCACAAACGCCCTGTGGGCACCTCTGGATGAGGCATCCATCTCTTCTTCGAGAAGTATCTCCCTTACCCTGTTGGTCGTAGTTGAGTTCAATACGGCAACGTCCTTCACGCTCTCGGACCCCAAGAGCCACTCTTCCCTCTCTTCGAGCCAGGAGAACACCTCTCTAAGCCTATTGTAGAACTCCACCTCGAGCTTCCCGCTCGGGTAGATCTGATCCCCTATACTGGGAAGTCCGCCGCTTGAAATTATGGAAGCCACCTCGGTTTTCAGGGTTTCCACAGGCTTCAGAGTCCACTCTCCCCAGTCCTTCAGGAACCTTGGGGTTATAACCTCAGCGGGCTTGTGCTGACAGCTCAGGTAGCTGGCTATGAAGCTCTGGAAAAGGTAGTTCGGGGCATGGGCTTCCACTGCCAGGAAACCCACATTATCGAGGTTCTCGGGATAAGGGTGTAGATGATGTCCCGCCTGGTTGTAAGTCAGTACACCGTCGGATCTTGATTCTTTCAGGACAGAGGATACCGCGGATATAAAATCATCCTTTATATTTGCATTGAACTCGACCATCATCCGCCTTATCTCCAGGGGGGCATCATCGAATCGAATCATATCATATCCGTAGGTTTCCCTGAATTTTCTCCTGCAGCGATGACAGTAGCAGAAGAGCCATGGATGCTCTATGTAGGCCCAGTCGAGCCAGAGGCCGTCTATCTCATAGTTTTCGGAGATCTCCCTGAGCATCGAAAGTACGTAATCCCTGTAGGGACTGTTCAGACAGCACCACCGCCATCCAACTCCGGTGTATGACTTCATTTCCGGCCTCACGACCTCCCAGTCGGGATGGTAGACCGGGACCCTGTTGTCCCAGGCGACGCTATGGTATGCTATCACCGAGATGTCGTTTGCATGGGCTTCCCGTATGACTTCGCCTAAGAAGTCCACTTCCAGGCCTGAGTGCTTATGACTTACAGATGTTTCGTAATAGGCATTGCCGTAGTGGCATTTGGTGAATATTACGGCTATGTTGACGTCCGCCCTCTTCAATATTGAAATAAACTCCTCAGGGTCGAACATCTCTACAGCTTGTGGAGCCGATTCGGGAGTGTGAAAATCGAGATGGACCTTCCTGTACCGTTTTTCAAATGATCCCATAAAAGCTCCCTCCTCACCTTATGAATCCGTGATACCTTCCCATCCAGTAGACAAGGAGATAGTCTACCCCTGAGTAGCGCACATCTATCCCATGGTGGCTATAGTTCCCAGGCTCTATCCTTAGTTCCTCTCCAGGGTAATAATTCCACCAGAACTCCTTAGGGCACCTGAGATCGAGCGGGACGTAGGCCGCCCTCCCTTCACTCAAAGGCTTCTTTGATTCGAGGGAATAGCGGATTGTCTCGACGAGCTTCTTATCTTTAAGCCTCGGATCCGGGCTCTCGGCAATTGCCTTCTCCGTATCTTCAGCCCACTTTCTGACCTCGAGGTGCTCCGGATCGTAGAGGAGGAGTTCAGCCATCCCTTTTCTCCCGGACTCGCTTTCCGGGTGATATACCCTGTGGTCGAAATCTATTGAAACATTGCCGTTCCCTTTTACATCCTGGTAGAGGAGGTTTATGGCCCTTATCTCCCTTCTCAATATCCTGAGGTCGGTCTCATACTGGAGCAGGTGATATAATGGCGAATCGTGTTGGTAATGTTCGTAGAATGGATCCTCTGCCACTGCCGCCTGCTTCAGGGCATGTCCGAGGAAGAAATGCGGGTTTATCAGGTTAAGGTATTTCCTCTGGAATTTCTCATCCCCGGTTATGTGGTAGGCTATCTTCAATATCGTCAGCGCGAAAAGTGGGGAGACCCAGAAATTGCCATGTATAGTGGGTTTGCCATCCCAGTCCATCGCCATCATATTGTTTTCGACTATACTCCCAACTATATCGCCGATGTCCTTCTCTATTATCTGCCTCTCTTTCTCATCAGCGATCAGGTCGAAGTAGGCCGCCATCCCAAACAGATGCCCGCTAAGCTGGTCACGGCTTATATCCGTTGACCAGTACAGGTCACCGGTCTTGTGCCACCTCTTCCTCCCGGAGCCCATGCCCCCCTCAAGAGTCCTCTTTATATATCTGGCCACAACACCCGGGACACCGCTCACGGTTGAAAGTGCATGGAGCGCGTTGAAGCCTTCCCTCGAAAATTCCCTCGCCTCCTGCTCTCCCGTCACCATATAGCGGAACGATTCGGCAGCAGTGTAAAGTCCCGTTATCCAGTCAGCGTCCTCTTGCCACTGATTTGTGGGGTGCTCCGGGCCGTAATTGGTGTTGAGGACCGTAGCAATCTGGCCTTCGAGGATGTGACGTCTGTGAAGCTCTTCCTCTATGCGGTCCGCCTTCTCCCTGAGTGTATCGCGGGCATATTTCGGAACCGGGAGGTGCCTTTCCCTCGTTCTTGGCTGACCTCTCCGGACAAGGGGTTTTATCCCTCCGTGTCGTACATAGTTTTTATATCCCTCGTATAACTCCCTGCACCTTTCGCTGTCCACGTCCGAAGCAGGGTCGAGGAAATCAGCCTGGAATCCTATAAGTTTGTCAGCGTGTCTTGAAACTTCCCCGGCTCTGCCTTTCAGTTCATCAGGCGTCGTCGGGTGCGGGTAAGGTGGACATCTGTCTTCGGGAAGTCTCACCGTGGAGTAGAGGCCGATCTGGGACCATATTTCAACATCGTATTTTCTACAGACACGCGACATGGCCTTCAGGTCATCAAGTGCTCCTTCGAGGCTGTTGCGCCCGGAGCCGATATCGTCCCTCAGAATGAGCACATCAAGCTTCGAGCCCTTAAGCACATCTTTCCAGTGTCTGGTCCATCTCTGTCTGAGCCTTCTATCTTCCCAGATAAATTCGTAATCCTTGTCATTCGTCTCCCAGTTCCTCCCCCTGACGGTGAGCTTCGGTCTCCAGGCCGAATAGCATACGGGTTTCCCCGGGGCAAGGCTATGGCATGCGGAGACGATGCCTCCCAGAAGCTTGTCGACATTTTTGCCCGGAGGTTCTTCGAGCTCATAAGGGATGTAGAAACCACCGAATGAGGAGCTGTCACCGTAGAACCTGGTGAGTTCCTCTGCTACCTTAGAGGATCTTTCGAGCGGTGCATCAACCGGGGATATGTGGTCCTCAAAAGTTGACCTGCAGCCATCGAGTCCAAGGATTACCTCCATTCCCCACAACTCAGAGATATCGAGGAGCGTCCCGACGAGGTCATCCGTCCCCATCGAAAACTCCATTTCGAAATTAGCTGATGGGTAGAGGGATCTTCCGTTAGATGCTGACCACTGAAGTATGAGTGTCTGTATGCCAAGCTCTGCCATAGATTCTAAGAGTATGTCCCAGCGTGACTTTTCCCATGAGAGATTCAAAGTCGGTTGGATGAAAAGGCCGTCCAAAGCTGGAGTTTTCCCCATTTTCCCCTCCTCATTTTGGAAAATGTTTCTAAGATCAGTTGAAATGAGTATAGCTCAGATGATTGGCCTTGTCAATTAAAATGTTGACTGAGGCGGTTCAATTCATTAAAATTAAGATAGGCCTTCAACGGTCAGCTATCGGCAGTTAGCCAGAGGCTGATTGCTAAACGCTTGCGGAATAAGCTTGGTCACAGCTTATTTCAGCGCAGGAGGTTCGGATGAGGACCCCTTTCAGCTTTTGTCTAATCGGCCTTTATATCTCTTTCCGGCGCGTGCCTGTATCGGAAGGGTGAAATTTCAAAACCTATAGGGGGTGTCCGATATGTTGGAGAACGTGAAATGGCTTGGGCATGCCAGCATAAAGATTGCTGGGAGTAAGGTGATATACATAGATCCCTGGAATATCGGCGGGAGTGAAAAGGCAGATATCATTCTGATAACACATGATCATTACGATCACTGCTCTATAAAGGATATAAACAGGCTCCTCAAGGAAGATACTGTAATGGTAGCTACCGCGGATTGCGCTTCCAAACTTTCGGGTAAAATAAGGGCCGTAAATCCCGGGGATAGCGTCGAAGTCGGCGGAGTTAAGATAGAAGCTGTTCCGGCCTACAATCTCGATAAAAATTTTCATCAGAAATTAAGAAACTGGGTCGGCTACATAGTCGATCTGGACGGTGTTAAGTACTACCATGCGGGTGATAGCGATTTTATCCCGGAGATGAAGAAGGTCAAGGCTGACGTTGCCTTCCTGCCGGTAGGCGGTACATATACTATGGATGTCGATAGCGCATATGAGGCCGTCAAAGCGATCAATCCCAGAGTCGCAGTCCCCGTGCATTACGGTGCCATAGTAGGTTCTGATAAGGATGCCGAGAAGTTTAGGCAGCTCTGTGAAGCTTCTGGGATAGAGGTTCGGATACTTAAAAAAGAACAGGGGGGGTGAGCCATGTTCAAGTCAGATGAGGAAAGTTTTTCGGATGGTCTCCTGACTGGTATTATAATCGGTTCGGTCGCGGGGGTCTTCGTCGGTTTCTTAGCCGCTGCTGCTATCTCAAGGGCCCGCAAGAGGAAAGAGGTCGAGCCCGAAGAGGAGCTTGAGGATGTCGGTGTTGAGACCGTTGCGCAGGTTGCACCGGAGGTTATTAAGGAGAAACCCAAGCAGAAGTGAGACTTACGCCTTTTCTTTAAATAAGCGGGAAAAATTTCTTGACACGGTTTTTCTCTCTCCTTATATTTGCGCTTGACATAAGGGATCAGGTGCCCCTTAATGGGAGAATAGGGAAGACGGTGAGAATCCGTCGCGGTCCCGCCACTGTGTTCGACTTATCCGGAGCTTAGGTTCCGGGCTCACCTGTGGTACCACTGTCCTCTATGGATGGGAAGGCGCAGGATGGGTGTCGTAAGCCAGGAGACCTGCCTGATTCCTGTTCGCATAAGGCCTTCGCAGGAAAGGCTGTGAACAGTTTTCAGAGCTTTTGAGAATTAGTTCCCCAGCTTTCCTTATGAAGGCTGGGGGATTTTTTTGAAATTTTGACTTCTCTGGGAAACTGGAAGGAGGACTGGATGTTTAAAGCTACTGTCATAATTTCCCTTGTTTTTCTATTCTTGGCTTCACCGTCCGTGGCTGTGGGGGGATCTGAAGAAGATCTGCCCTACTACGAATTTGAGGATATCGTGGTGACCGCAACGAGAGTTGAGCAATCGCTTTCCTACATCCCCCTCGCCACGGACATTATAACTGCTGCCGATATAAGGACGATGCCCGTATCGAACTTGGGTGAAGCTATAAGGAAGGTGACCGGCCTCGATGTGAAGAGCTATGGGACACCCGGTGGCGAAGCGGCTGTCGGAATAAGGGGATCGGCATCTGCACAGGTTCTGGTCCTGGTTAACGGATACCCCGTGAATTCCGCTGCTACCGGAAATGCCGATCTCAGTGAGATCCCCCTGGGAGATGTCGAGAGAGTGGAGGTCGTTAAGGGTCCGACGTCCCATCTCTACGGGGCCAATGCCCTCGGTGGTGTCATAAATGTCATCACCAAAACCCCCCCGGACAGCCTGAGCATCTCCGGAGATACATCCTATGGGAGCTATGGCACAGGACTTGTGCATGTCGGCAGCGGAGGTGTATTCGGGGAACTTGGATACCTTTTGAACCTCAACCTTGGAAATTCAGATGGTTTCAGGGATAATTCCGACTACAGTTCTAAGGATGGATTGCTTACGGTCTCCTACAGACCCCTTGAGGGCTTAGAGCTGAAAGGCACCTTAAGCTATCACGGGAAAGAGCAGGGGGTGCCAGGTCCGGAACCGGGCGAGGGCATAACGCCTAAATACGGAAGCGGTGAGGTGACGTCTGTTTTTGACAGACAGGAGAATAGGAATTTCTGCGGCAATGTCTCTGTCGAATGGAGGGTATCGGAAGACCTCAAATCCGAAATGATCCTGTACAGGGAAAACCGGAAGATGGATTTCCTGACACGCTACGATGACTGGGTGAGTTTTCCGCCGGACACCCTTGAGGATAGGTTTCGTTACATAAATAATGTATCGGGCGGAGGGATTCAGGGAGAATTCAAACTTTCACCTTCGGCCAGATTAACCGGAGGTGCCGAGGTAAGGAGGAACTCACTGGATTCTTCTCAGAAAGTCATAAATACCCGCACGGACTCCACTACAGTAACTGAATGGAACCCTGAGGCTGATGAGTATGGCCTCTGGATAGAGGGGATTTTCGAGCCTCGCAGATTTGTCTCCTTTATCACCGGGATCAGGTACGACCACCACTCAGAGTACGGCTCTGAGCTTAGCCCGAACCTTGGCATCGTGGTTCACCTCGGACAGAACAAGCTCAGGTTCTCGTCAGGCAGGGCATATCGTGCGCCATCGTTCAACGATCTCTACTGGCCGACGGGGGGAAATCCGGAACTTTCACCGGAGAAGGGATGGAGCTATGAGGGCGGTTACGAAAGGCTCATCTCGAAAGACCTTTACGCTGAGGTCGGTCTTTTCAACAGGAACGTGAGGGATATGATAGCATGGGCTCCGACGGAGGGCGGGATCTGGCAGCCACAGAACAGGAACCGCATGTCTGTAATCGGAGCGGAAGCTAAATTCACAGCCGATTTTGGGGGCTTTTCCGGGAGCATATCCTACACCTGGACCGATGGCGAGCAGACGAACACGGAGGTCATCTATTCCGATTGGATGACAGGCGAGACAAAAACTGATGAGATTTCACGTAGAGCTGCTTTCATCCCAAGACATCAGGCATCCGTAAACCTGAAATACAGTTTCACACCGTTTGAATTGGCCTTGAATGGGCGCCTTGTCGGTGAAAGAAGGAACTACTACCCTAACTATTCGGCATCCCCGGCCGTCACTATGGATGAGGTGAATCTTCCGGACTACTTTGTATTAAACGCCAAATTCGGAGTGGATCTCGTGGGAGGGCTGAGGCTTTGCGTCAGGTTTGACAATATCCTGGACAAGAAATACTTCGAGCAGTTCGGAAACACAAGCTCCGACAGGGGATACCCTATGCCTCCCAGGTCCGTATCAGGTGGTTTGAGCTTTGAAATCTGACTGATCGAGTTCTTTAAACAACGCTAATTTATTTGCGTTTTTGCTGTTCAGCAGCTAAATTTGCCGGACACATTTTTCCTAAAATCCATGAAATAGAATATAGATCGTGAGGATGAAGTATGACCATTGCTTTGGGCATTGATACGGGCGGTACGTATACCGACGCCGTGTTAGTGGATCACAATAGTGGTGATGTTTTGGCAAGTTCCAAGGCTCTGACTACCCGCCAGGATCTTTCCATCGGCATCAGGGAAGCGATGACGGCGGCCTTTACAGAGAATGAAAAAAGCATATCCCCCACAGATGTGGATATGGTTGCCCTTTCGACTACGTTGGCTACCAATGCAATAGTCGAAGGTGAAGGCAGTCCGGTTTGCCTTCTGCTCATCGGCTACGATGCCGATTTGATCAGCAAGTATGGCTTTGAGCGCGATCTGGTGACACAAGATATAATATATCTCCGCGGTGGCCACAACGGAATGGGTGAAGAAGTTGAGCTACTGGACGAAGCAGCGGCGCGGGGGGCGATTCTGGCCCGGCGGAACCATGTGGAGGCTTTTGCCATATCAGGTTACTTTGGCGTGCGCAATCCATCCCATGAGTTGCGAGTGCGTACACTGGTGAAGGAGTTGACTAAGCGATCGGATGGTTCGTCCACTCCGGTTACCTGCGGCCACGAGTTGACCACCCGCCTTGATTCCATTCGCCGGGCGATGACGGCTGCCCTCAACGCCCGTCTGATCCCATTGCTGCAGGAGCTTACTGCCACCGTGAATCGTACGCTGGACGAACTGGGTATTATTGCACCGTTGATGGTCGTCAAGGGAGACGGCTCACTGGTCCGTGCCGAATGGGCCATGCAGCGACCCATCGAGACGATTCTGTCGGGTCCGGCGGCCAGCGTGGTAGGGGCCTGGCACCTGTCGGGCCGTCGCGACTCGTGGGTTGTGGATATGGGTGGCACGACGACCGACATTGCCGTTCTGGTTGATGGTCGCCCTCGATTGAACCCTGAAGGTGCACGGGTCGGTCATTGGTGGACGATGGTCGAGGCAGTGGATGTTCACACCGTGGGTCTGGGAGGCGATAGCCAGGTGAATGTGAATGGCAGTCATCCGTCGGGCTGGAACTGGCTCCTCATCGGTCACCGACGTGTTTTACCCCTGTGTTTGTTGGCGAGCCAGTATCCTCAGGTGATAGGCGAGCTGCAACGTCAGGTAATGGAGGATCAGAGGGACAGTTTGGCCGGGCAGTTTGTGATGGCGCACCGTCGGGTTGATCGCGTACTCTCAGACGATGATCTGGAGTTGCTGGATCATCTGGCCGCAGGTCCACAATCGTTAATCTCACTGGCTTCGAAGATGAGACATGGTTTTTTTATCTCGCGTCTGATCGAGAAACTGATGGCACAACGGCTGGTTCTGTTGGCTGGATTCACACCTACAGATGCCTTGCATGTACTGGGCCACTTTGAGCGATGGGATGCCGGGGCATCGCGGCTCGGGGCCGAGCTTCTGGCGGCACAGGCCGGACTCTCGCCGGAGGATTTCTGCCGATGCGTGACCTCGGGTGTCTCGGACCGGGTGGCGACGGAACTCGTCAGTAAGGTTTTGAATGACGAGGCGACTTTGCCCGACTGGGAGCGAGAGCCGGGGGCGGCAGCTTTGCTGGCGCGGGCACTGAACGGTTCCAAGGGCTCACATCTAGATTGCCAGTTGACCCTTAAACGTCCGGTCGTTGCCATCGGTGCACCGGTGGAAGCTTATTTGCCGACCGCATCCCGGAAGCTGCATACCGATCTGGTTATTTCCGACCACGCCGAGGTGGCGAACGCTGTGGGGGCTGTGGTCGGGGGGGTAGTGCAGCGGATACGCGTAATTATCCATCCTCTGGACGGATTTGAATCTACTTTTCGTGTGCACCTGCCCGATGGGATACATGACTTCAATACCTTGGCGGAAGGTGTGGCTTATGCCGAAAGAGTCGTGCCGGGTCGGTTAGAGGCATTGGCAGTTCAGGCGGGCGCTAATCACGTTGAGATCAAGATGTCCCGAAAAGACCGGACTGCACCGGTCAAAGGGCAATTGGAGAACGAAATCTATCTGGATACGGAACTAAATTTCACGGCCGTGGGGCGGCCCAGCATGGCACAACGGATATGAGAGGCTCTACGGAAATTTCATATGTCTCAGCAGAGGCGGCCGACCGGCCGCCTCTACGTTGTCATTGCGGACAATCTATATAGTTTCAATACTATCTGACCAAAACCATCTTCCTCTTTTCGACAAACCTGCCCCTGTCGGCTTCCAACCCGTATATATAAACACCGCTCGGCAAGCCCTTCCCGTTAAACTTCACACAATACCACCCAGCAGGCTGAAACTTATCAATTAGTCTCGATATCTCCTGGCCTAATACATTGTAAACTGTAAGAACTACGTGAGATTCTTTCGGCAAGCCATACTTCATTGCTGTCTCAGGATTAAACGGATTAGGGTAGTTCTGTAAAAGCACATAATCCTCAGGAACAATCAAATCATCCTCCGCTTCCACATCGGTCGTAGGAATTTGCTTTACCAGAATCTCTTCCTGATAGACGTACCAACCTTGCTGGTCTATACCGTAGCCCTGATCCGTAGCTGGTGTCACATAATGCTTACCATCGCTACAATCGATAACTGACCTGTACTGAACTCTGAAGGGACCTGTCTCTTCAGGAGCAGCCCTCAGCTCCAAAAACTTCGTTGCTCCTGATTTCCACTTCTCCACTGATGCCTCTATCGATAAATACTGCGCATTTATTGAATTCCCATCCTTGTCGTAAATGGTGGATCCGGATGGAAGCTCGGAGTAATTCAGACCTGATTCCCCAGGTGCCGCGCCGGTCCTATAGTATTCAACTATAATGTGATCATCAGGATCTCTAAGATCGGGGAAAGCTATATTTATTACACCACCCGATCCCTCTCCGCCGAAATTCTTCACTTCCACTTTTATCCGAAACTTATCGCCGAGATTTATCTGTTTGGAAGGATATATGCTAATACTCACTATGCGAGGGTCGGGAGGAGTGGAAGCTGATAGGATAGTTCCATCAATTTCGGATGAGAAACTGCTCTTGTTTCCTGCATTATCAACAGCAGCCAGCCTGTAGTAATAGGTTGTCTCAGAGGCTACATTCATATCCACATACGTAGTATCTGCTATCCCTGCGATAGAATCGGAAGAAGAAGGTGTAAAGCCGCTGGTGGTGGAACGATAAACTATGTAATAGGCAAGGTCCGACTCACTATTGGGTGCCCAGTTTAGAGCGGCAGAACTATCCGTAACGCTTGCACTCAATGACTGGGGAGCACCGGGGGGCTGGGTGTCAGCAAGGGTGTAGGTGACGGTCAAGATCGGTCGATTATCTTGGGATTCTTTTGAATGAAAGATGCTGAAATAAGAATCAGTCGAAGGAGATTCTTTCCCTATAAGTATGAAACCATGGTTAGGCCAGGTCCCGTCCACAAAATTCTGAATGGCACTGGTAACAGTGAAATCGTGGTACTGATTGGTAGGTGTGCTGGAAGTAAAGGATCTCGTTGCCAGGGGAACACTGTCTCTATCATCACCTACTGAATCAGCTCCGGGCATTGTCCATAAAGACCCTGTCATACAACTGTTACACGTCACCTCGGATTCCTTCCAGTCTTTCAAGACCCTGTAGACACTTACATCGTTTTTGTTAGAACCTTCAACACGGTTTTCGCTGTGATATAATCTTAGTTCTGCATCGATAATAGTAGCATTGGAAAGTATTGATGAAAGGTCAAACTCGATGAGGGATCTGAAATAAGTGGTCTGCCACCTCCCACCCACAGATAGTAGAGACACCGAATCAAGGTTATCATCCCTGCCACTGCCACCCTCGTCCTGTATCCAGGAATCTGCTGAAGGTGTCAGTGTTACCGTAGTAGTACCAGCCAAAGGCACTGTTTCACTAATTTCGTATGAGAAAGTGCTCCTGTTTCCAACAGTATCCACAGCAGCTAGCCTGTAATAGTACGTTGTCCCGGAAGTCACATTTGCATCCACATAGGTAGTACCTGTTACTCCAACGATAGAATCAGCAGGAGAAGGGTTAAAATCACCAGTGGTACTTCGATAGACAGTGTAATGGGAAATATCGGATTCCGGATTGGGAGACCAGGAAAGAGCGATTGAGCTCCCTTGCATGGTAACGCCTAGACCCTGGGGAGCTTGGGGCGGTGTTAGGTCTCCAACTGCCCCAATAGTTCCGGTAAATGTAGTTATGCTTTCGGCTGGAAGGGTTGTCGTAAAAGAGTTGGTTGAGAGGTTGATGCTTCCTTTGTTCTCGGAATCTTCAGATGCAGATGTGCGATATACATTTAGACTGCTTAGGGAAGCAAGACCACTTATATTGAAGTTTACATCAACAGACGAAGGATTGTCATTTATGGCAACTATCGTGACAGTGTTATCAGTTGAATGCTTGAAAGCACTAACCAAAACATGGCTATCACCACTGATTGCAGAAATCCTTGCGGCACCTGGTCTGACCCAATGCGCAAATTGTTTGAATGCATAGCCGGGTTTAGTTATACCATCAGATGAGAACTCCCCAGGAGGCCAATCCTTAGAATAGACAAAGCCACGTCCAACGGGACTATACTGACCCTTATCGAACATATTAAACCACAAGAAGCCAGTTCCATTACCCTCAACCAAAGCGTGATGAACCCATTTAGCTGTATGTATGCCTGCCGGATGTGGGGGAGGCATACCTCCGCTGGTATGGTGATAGCATTCAGTATAGAAAGTCGGTTTGTTGTACGCTTGAGCAATGTTTGCCAAGGTGTTCAAATCTTGAGGGTTGCTTTCGCCGGATAACCAGCCATATAGAGAACTCCCCAAGATATCAACGTAGTTCCTTGCCGTTTGGTCTGACAGTATAGTATTGGAGTACGATATCGATGCCGAAACTGTCGATCCCCAAGGAGCAAGAATCTTAATATTGCTATTGGCATTTCTCAGAAT
Organism: uncultured bacterium; assembly: GCA_964611725.1. Classification (GTDB taxonomy): domain Bacteria; phylum Latescibacterota; class CAZTBA01; order CAZTBA01; family CAZTBA01; genus CAZTBA01. Next base: position 632 of record CAZTBA010000116.1, on the reverse strand, counting down.
AGGGCCGAAGAACTTCAGAAAATCCCGATAATCAGTTTCCAACACTCTGGTGACATCAGGTTCTCCATCAGGACTGATATAGGTAATATCCACCCCTGTTTCAGCCTTTATATGATCAATATACCACAGCATGTAGTCCGAATAAGCATCATAATTTTGCTCAAGGTTATTTGTCATATCGTAATCTACTATACCACAAACAAACAGGTTCACACCATAACTCTTCGCGATTCTCAACATTGGCAATGTAGTTTCTACTTCCTCAGAAGCCCAAGGGTGGTTAGGACCTGGAGCAAACCACGTTACGGCACTGACTCCGACATCGTTAAATAAAAGATCCCAGTAATGGCTGTTATTAATGTCCTCATTATGACTTTCCATAAAACCACCTAAACCCTCTATTGTCTTGTGTTCTACAGAGCCATCAATGGTAACATTTACATCAGCCGCTGCTGATAAAATCCCAAACGTAATAATGGAAACAAGTGCGATCAAATATCTCATCTCTCACTCCGATTTCACTGGATAATCAGTCAAAACCAACTACAAAGTTATAGCAGCTAACAGTATTTAAAGATCAGTGAACTACCCCCGCTCACGAGCGGGGGCTTCAAAGGCACCTAGAACAGTTC
>CAZTBA010000115.1:0-14892 GCA_964611725.1 uncultured bacterium | reverse complement strand
CCTTTGGCTATTTCATTCTATAGATCTTTCCATTAACTGCGTAACTCCTGTTAATGATCTTTATGATCTTTGGATTTTCGCATCCTGCAAAAGGAGGCCTGCCCATAGTAATTCCCGCGCCTGCCTGAAAGGAAGATTCCTCACAAATATTTCCCCAGCTTTCGAGTGATACATAAATAAACGGATTTAGCTTCCCCAAGTTTAGCCATACCTTTGTTGAAATTGCCACCTCATAGTAAGTTGCATCTCTCGAAAACTCATTTGCCTTCCCCATCCTCAGTTGAAAGTCGATCTCTGAACTACGGCTTTTAGATCTGCCAATTGATTTCAAGCCTATGTAAAATGGGTTTAGAACCTTATAATCATCATATCTTTTCAAGTCGCAGAAAACTCCACAATAACCTGTGAGATTGCTTATCTCGATCCCCAGATTCACATCCACGCAAGGATTAAATCCTGCACCTTTGCGATTCTGAGGCACAGCAATAGAAAAATCAGAAAGGAGGCGGGACTTCTTAATAGTCAAACCGGTCGAAATTATGTCCAAAGGCTTGAAACCCGAGCTATGGACGAAAAAACTCCTTTCGATCATGAAATAGAGAGCGGAGGAATTAATTTCCGAGGCGGCAGAGATACTTGAAACGTTTAGTAAAATCATCATGTAAGACAGGCCGATAGAGCGGATCAAATTACCCTCAATTTTCAGCTTGAATTTCATTTCCTGTGCTCCCAAAACTCTATAGAATATTCCCACAGAGAAAATGTGGCCCCGGGAACTCACAATTTAAAGACGCGTCAATAAGTTTGCAGTTTCTTTAATGGCTCTTTTAGTATTGCTTTACTGACATCTGTTTTACTATCATAAGTACTAAACTGATAAAATCAACTGGAAAATTTATAGTTCAGGGCCAAAACTGACAGGAGAACTTGCCATGAAACCTTCGGATCGGCAACCTTTCGATGTTGGCAGCGAAAAGCAGCTATTCATAGACGATGAGTTGATCGAATCGAGCGAGAACATCAACTTTGTGGTCCATCCTCCGCGTAAGGACGAGAGACCATGTCTTGTAGCGGACAAGGCCTGGGAGAGTATGAGCATCAGTGCGTACACCAACGTACTTAAAGAAGATGGAAAATACAGGCTCTGGTATGAAGCCTGGGACTCGAGTTACAAAAGCGATTTTGACGGCAGACTCTGTTACACCGAATCGGAGGACGGCGTAAACTGGGAAAAGCCATCGCTCGGACTGGTCGAATTCCAAGGAAACAGAGACAATAACATAGTGTTTCACGATCGAGATGGCTATGGGTTTCACGGTCACGCCCTTTTCACCGACCCATCGGCAACCGAGGAGGAGCGATATAAACTGCTTTACATGGCTAAGGGAGGCACCCGCAAGGATCAGTGGAACACCTGCATGCGCGGCGCATATTCCTCGGACGGGATCAGGTGGCACAAATATGATGGTATTCTGGCCGATCATCTCAGCGATACGCAGACTGTGGTGAGGTTCGACCGGGAAACCGGCAAATACATCGGATATTTCCGTATCTGGCGTCCGTTCGGTCGAGAGGGAAGCTGGCGAGGCATAGGACGCTCTGAGACTGGGAACTTCCTCAAATGGCCCAAAAACCCCGCACCCGTGCTGGGACCGGATGACGATGACCCACCGGATATGGACCTTTATACCAACGCCTATTATCAGTATCCCTATGCCACCAACGCGCATTTTATCTTCACCGCCTGTTTCTATCATGAGCCCGACACCCTGGAAATACAACTGGCCACAAGCCGCGATGGTATAAACTGGAGGAGGGATGACCGGCGTGCCTTTGTGCCTCTGGGGCCGGAGGGTTCATGGGATGATCGTTGCATATACATGGGAAGTGGCGTATTGCGCGAGGGAGATGGGCTCTGGCAGTACTACACCGGATACCGGAACCGTCATGGAGAGTCGTCACCGGACAGGAACAGATACAGGGGAGCCTTGACCAGGGTGGTCTCAAGGCTGGATGGGTTCGTTTCGGCATCATGTCAGTACAGGGAGGGTTATCTGGTAACGGTACCCCTTGTATTTAGCGGTCGTGAGCTTGAGCTGAACTGCGACGCCGGCGCGGGTGGCTGGGTCCGGGCTGAGCTTTTGGACAAGCAGGGCAAACCAATCCCGGGTTATAGCTTGAACGATTGTGACATTATCCACTGGAACAATATCGCCAGGCGTATTACCTGGCAGGCGAAAAGCGATCTGGTTGCGCTCGCCGGCCAGCCGGTGCAAATCCGACTCATTATGCGTTCGGCAGATCTATATGCATTCCAGTTTGTATAGATAAACGTCATAAAACCGGCTTCTGTTTACACTCCTCCGGGAATCACTTGATATATCAGGCAATTTCGATTATACTTTAGAGTAATTCTGGAGCGCCTTTTCACTCGGAAACTGGTATGGGCATTCATGGCAAAGGGTAAGTCTTAGATTTTGCTATGCTTAGGGGGTTGTTATGTGGATGCATGAAGGTCCGTGGATGTGGGGAATAGGTTGGATCTGGATGGCAATTTTCTGGCTTCTGGTGATACTCGGGATAGCCGCCCTTCTAAAGTGGCTTCTGAGCCAAGGAAGCGGCCATGGAACTATGGGTGCTGAATCCCCTCTGGAGATTCTCAAGAAGCGATATGCCAAGGGTGAGATAAACAAAGAGGAGTTCGAGGAGAAGAAGAGGGATATACTTTCCTGAGCTTGAAGCTTTGACATGGATCGAGATTCTCTTACCGGTTGCTTGCATAGGATTCGCTCAGTTCGAGGTCGAGCCCTCCTGTTATGTCGAGGTTGCATGTTTCCCGTTCCGAATCAGACTCTTAGACCGTTCCAGCATCGCCGTCAAGCCCACAGATTCGATCCATGCTCAGCGCAAAATAAAAATGGGGTGAGTGAAGGGACTTGAACCCTCGGCCACCAGGGCCACAACCTGGTGCTCTAACCAACTGAGCTACACTCACCGCATCAAATCTACAGCCGTAAAAATAATACGAGTTGGGCTGAAAGTCAACTAAAAACCTGTGAATGGCTATAATAGTTCAAAAATCCCCTTTTACTGTAAACAAATTGAACACAATTTGGCACATCTTCCATAGATTCTTTATAGTATAAGTCTTTCAAATACATAGTTATATATCCCGCAAATCCTATCTGGCATATTTTTTGCTTAAAATGCGAATAAGGAGCTTGATGGCAGATATTTTGAGGTGAATCACCTCCATAGGGTCTGATATGGAGATTTCCATTGGAGTTGAATTCAGCAATGGAAGTCGCCTTATCCTTTATGGGTGATAAAATGCTCACATCAGGTTTCAAAAAACCTTACCTTTTAAGTTGACAAATCGATACGTTTTTTTTATCGTTAGGCTCGACCAGATCGCCCCTGGAGAAATTTGGGAAAAGCTCCGTCAACGGAGGATTTGTTCATGGTTATAAGACCTTACAAAGATGGCGATCTTGAGAGAGTCCTTGAGGTTACAGTGCTTGCCTTCGATGGCGTTTCGATAGACCAGAATACAGAGCTGAAATATGGTCGGATCGGGAAAAGGAGCTGGAAGGATCGGAAGAGGTGGAACATAGAGGGTGACATCAGGGCAAACCCATCAGGGGTTTTAGTTGCGGAGTTTGATGGGAAGGTTGTGGGCTATATAACCACGAGGCTAAATCAGAGATCGAAAATTGGCTGGATACCGAACCTGGCGGTCGACCCGGCCTATCACAAAAAGGGGATAGGTCGCAAGCTTATAGATGAAGCACTCAGGTACTTCAGAGACAACGGGATGGAGCTGGCGAAGATCGAAACTCTTGAACAGAACGACGTATGTCTTAAATTTTACCCGGGGCTGGGTTTCGACGAGGTAGCAAGGCAGGTTTACTATGTTATGAAGCTTGAGTGATTTGTGATATAACGGTATAGATTCATTAATTTCTGGTAAAATTGCCTCAAGGTGTAAGGCGGTCCCACATAGGCCTTTTAGATGATGAAGGGAGGGTTGAGTTGAGAGCTGTCGAAATATCGAGGCCTAATGAGGCGAGGCTGATAGAAGTATCTGAGCCAGAGTTTGGTGATGGGAAGGTGTTTGTGAAGATGAAGAAGGTCGCCATATGTGGCAGCGACCTGCCGTTTTTCACAGGACACACCTTCCAAGTCAGTTCATATCCGCTCAGGCCCGGAATGGCCGGGCACGAATGCATAGGAGTGGTAGAGGAATCGGGAATCCCCGAATACTCACCGGGGGATGTGGTCCTCGTCCTGCCACCTTCCGCTTCCGGTTTAGTGAATTACATCTCCGTGGGATCTGACCAGCTCGTAAAACTCCCATCCGATGAAGATGCCGACAGGATACTTATGACCCAGGTCCTTGGGACAGTTGTCCACTGCTGTTACAAGCTCGATAACGTTGTTGGTCAGACTGTTGCCATAATCGGGCAGGGCCCCATAGGGCTACTCTTCTCGGGGATGATGAGGAACCTCGGAGCGAGGAAGATAATAGGCATAGATCTTTTCGATTACAGGCTCGACAAGGCCCTGGAGATGGGGGCGACTCACACCTTAAATGCCAGCCGTTTGGACCCGGTTGAGGCAGTCAGGGAAATAACCGATGGCAGGATGGCGGATACCGTGATCGAAGCGGTCGGATTGGAGGAGACCGTCAACACCTCAATAGATATGGCAAAGCACAGCGGGCTGGTGGTGATATTCGGGGTGCCCAAAGTTGAATTCACAGGGATAAGGCTGGACGACTTTCTCCGCGAAGAGTTAAGGATGATAGCATCTGTCGGACCCGACAGGGAGAAAGACTACAAATTTGCCCTTGAGCTTATACTTCAGAATAGGATAGATGTCTCAAAGCTTATAACACATCACATACCATTCTCGGAGATACAGCGGGCTTATGAAATAGCATCGGAAAGGTTGGACAGGGCAGTTAAGGTGATCGTAGATATAGATAACTGATCGGATCCATCCCAACTGGAGGTCGGCTGCTGTGAATAACAGCTCATCCTCATTTGCAGACGTCGAGCAGATGATATGTCAGCTTGAGAGTGTCATATCGGCTCGTGTAATAGCCGATGAGGTGCGCGGATCGAATATAGACGAGATACATATATTGGCTACACTCGACCGTCCGGCAAAGGAAATAGTCAGGGATGTCGAGTCGATACTTGTCACCCAGAAAGGTATAAGGATCGACCACAAGAAGATAAGCGTTGCCCGAATAAGGAGGGAAACCGGCCCTACCCCCGATGTCAGGATCGAGTTCAGGGGGATATCGGTGTCGGCAAACGGGCTTACCTGCGATGTTACAGTGGAACTGATGCGCGACGGGGAACCGGTCAGTGCGACCATAAGCGGCACGGCCTCGAAGAGGGCTCAGCTCAGGATGATAGCATCGGCCACCCTTGGGGCTATAAATAACCTCCTCCCACTCGACCATTCCATAGCCCTCGAAGATATAGCGATAACCGAGGTCGGGGAAGAAGAGGTTGTCGTAACGATCTCGGCGCTCCTCAACATGAGGGGTGAGGAGAGGAGGCTTGTCGGATGTTCCCTCGTGGGAAATGATCTCCATAGATCTGTGGTCTATGCGGCACTGGATTCCGCGAACCGTTCGCTTCCAATGATTTTCCGGAAAGCCTTAGCCAGACCGGAGGAAACAGGTGGCATTAGTTAGCGTAAACGATGTCTTGGCGCATGCCTACAGGTGTGGATATGCTGTCGGGGCATTTAACGTTGTAGGCCTCGAATTCCTGAACGGGATACTCGAGGTTGCCGAAAAGACACGCTCCCCTGTGATAATTTCCATAGCGGAGGTACACTTCAAGTATGTTAACATGGAGGAGATAGCCCCGGCAATAAGACATATGGCACAGGAAGCCTCGGTACCGGTCGTGCTCCACCTCGATCACGGTGAGAGCGTCGAGACGGTTGTGAGGGCCATAAGGAGTGGTTTTTCATCGGTTATGTTCGACGGCTCGAAACTTCCCTTTGAGGAGAACCTCGAGAAGACCGCCTTGGTGTCCAAAATAGCCCATGCGGTGAACGTCAGCGTCGAGGCGGAACTCGGAAGGGTTGTGGGAGCCGAAGGCGGAAGGGCTACGGAGGTGCCGCGGGAGGAGTACTTCACCGACCCGGATCAGGCAAAGGATTTTGTCCAGAGGACGGAGATCGATGCCCTTGCGATCTCCATAGGGAACGCACATGGACTTTACAAAGGAACACCTAAGCTTGATTTCGATAGATTGATTGCGATAAGGGACAAGGTTAACATGCCCCTTGTCCTCCACGGGGGGTCGGGCATATCGGATGAAGACTTCAGGAAAGCGGCAAGGCTCGGCATAAGCAAGATAAACTTCTTCACGGAGATGAGTCGCCAGGCGACCGAAAGGGTAAAGAAGGCCTTAGCCGAGGACCCCTCCATAATAGGGCTCCAGGATCTTCTACTTGAGGCGAAAAAGGCTATAAGCACGGTTGTAGAAAAGCAGATGAGGGTCTTCGGAAGCGTTGGCGTATGCTCCGAAAGGAACGATCTCTGTCCCGAATGCCTCGCCTGCCCTGTCGGTACAGGCTCTCCTGAGAGATCGACCGGAGACCACGGCGAGCTTATAGGTAGAATAACTGAAGAGGTAATCAGGGTTCTCAGGAACCGATAAGCTTCGATCCCAGGCTGCCCCGAGGAGTTCTTATCTTTAGACGAGACATTTCTATCAGATGCTGAGAATAACCCCTTATTTATGTTTTCAAAACATGGCCGAGGCATTCCGCCTTCGGCCTTTTGATTTTACACCCATTTCGGACTCATTACGAGACTATATATTCTCGGCCACAGAAACGGCCAAAACCAAACTTCACCCTGTAAGCGATCAACTATCAGCGGGAAGCCAAAAAGCAAAAGTTCATCTCTGAACACTTATCTCGATCGGCATTCAGGTAAAGTTATCAGTATAGAGGAGAAGATAAATATATGCAAGGAGATATAAGGGATCTCCCGATCGGCAGAGCCCTAGTAAGGAAAGTAGGCAGAGCGATAAAAAGATGCGGGATGATCGAGGAAGGGGACAGGATAGCTGTGGCTATCTCAGGCGGCAAGGATAGCCTCTCACTTTTGAAGATCCTCTCTGAGAGGAGGAAGTGGTCACCGGTGGATTACGAGCTTCTGGCAATCCATGTGTTCGCCAGGGAACTGCCCGGTGCGAAGGAAAACCTCGATTCTCTCACGAATTTTCTCAAGTCAGAAGGCTATCCTTTTCACATCGAAGAACTCGACCTTTCGAATGAGGTCGGACCTGATGGGGAAATATCGTGTTTCCGCTGCTCCTGGAACCGCCGCAAGGCGATCTTCATCAGATCACACAGGCTCGGGTACAATAAAGTTGCCTTCGCCCATCACTTCGATGATGCGGTTAACACAACCCTCCTCAACATATTCTTCCACAGCGAGATTTTCGGGTTAAGCCCCAAACTCGAACTTTTCGATGGCAAAATCACCATAATAAGGCCCCTCATATACGTTAAAGAAGACGATTTAAGGAGATTCTCCGAGGCCTTTGGCTTCCCGAAGGACATGGTCAAATGTCCAAATAAGGGGCGCACCAAAAGGGATCTCATGGAGGAGATAGTTTCGAAGCTTGAAGAGATATGCCCGGGGGTAAAGCACAACCTATTCCACCTTCCCGAAAAATACATACCCCGTGACTGACGCCCGAACTGTCTTTCTCCGGCACACAAATTGCACCTTCCTCCCTGTATGGGAGCAGACGTCTCAAAGCGCAAGCCCGCCCTCTGGGCGACACTATTCCTGTCGCTCGGAATAGCAGCCGGAAGCCGTCTTAGTTTGCCGATATGGCCGGCCCTCGCGGTGCTCTCCATCATGATCTCCCTTTGTATTATCTCATTGGCGCTCCGATGGCGTGGTCCTGCCTCTATCCTCTTCTGGTCTACAATATTCATCTGTGGTTTCATCCGCTATGAGATAACGGCAAGATTGATTCCGGGATACTCGATGCGAGGCCTCCGAGAAGGACAGATTGAGCTTCTCGGTGAGGTGTCAGGAGATCCCTACCGCTCGGGCTTCGGATTCCGTGCCGTTATCAGGGCTGACAGTATAGCTTTCGATAAGAAGAGGTACCCGGCCTCCGGCAAATTCCTCGTCCTTTTCCGCGGGGAGACTGTCCGTCCAGGGCGCGGCGATGTTATATCCGCGCAAGGCAAGCTCCGTATCCCCAGTCCCAGGAGAAATCCCGGATGTATAGATTACAGGGCCTACCTCGCCAGGCGTGGGATCCACGCTACGATATCTGCTTACAGCCGGGATGGCATAAGGATTATCAGAAAAGGAAAGATGTCTTTTCTAAACTCCCTGGCTTCTATCGTAAGGAATTCTGTAGTAGAGAGCATAGATCGAAACCTTTCGGGAGAACCGGCTGGCCTTATCAAGGCGCTACTCGTAGGGCAGAGGAGCGGGCTTTCGGGCGAGCTTACCGAGAGGTTTTCCGAGCTCGGCATAGCACATATCCTGGCACTATCGGGACTCCATGTCGGGATCATCACAGGGGTTCTGTTTTTCGCCTTCAGGCTCATCCCCGTGGGTCGCCCCACGGCTACAGTTGCGACAATCTCATGTCTGCTGATCTACGTTCTTGTAGCCGATATGAGACCTTCGGTCGTAAGAGCTTCACTTATGGCCTCCATATTCCTCGTCGGATACGCTATCGAGAGGGATAACGTACCACTTAACAGCCTTGGAATCGCCGCGATCGTGATACTCTCAATCCAACCATCAAGCCTCTTCGATCCGGGCTTTCAGCTCTCGTTCGCTGCAACTGTTTCTATAATCTCACTTTATAACCCGATATATCAGCTCTTCCCCAAAAGCATTGGATCTAACCCTCTGGGGAGATACATATCGGCTGGTATATCTGTCTCCACGGCGGCGCAGATTGGCACCGCACCGATCGTGGCCTACCATTTCAACCGGGTACCGTTCCTGTCAGTCCTCTTCAATTTGGCTGTTATGCCGGCGATTGGCATCGCCGTAACCTACGGGCTGCTGGCATCGATCACAGGCCCCTGGATTCCGCAGGTTTCAGCCGCATTCAATGGCGTAAACTGGCTGGTAATGAAGTCCCTTATCTGGTGCACGGAAGCTGTATCGCGAGCAGTACCGACCTCGTTGGCGGTCGGCAGCCCATCTTTGGCCTTTATGTGCGGATACTTTGCTGCTGTCTTCATCCTTGCCAGATCAAAGGATAGAAGTTCAGCTTTGAAATCGCTTCTCTTCTTCACGTTGATCCTGGCAAACCTCATTTTCTGGAGCAGTTTCTCCAAGGAATCTGACGACCTCCAAGTCACTTTCCTCGACGTCGGAGAAGGGGATTCGGCTCTGGTCAGATTTCCCAACGGTGTGAGCATGCTCGTTGACGGCGGGGTACGATCGAGGTATTTCAATGCGGGAAGATCGGTTTTGAATCCTTTCCTGAGGCATCTCGGAGAAAACGCGGTCGATGTGATACTCATATCCCATCCCCATACGGACCATATAGGTGGACTGCTGGAGGTTCTGGAAAACTTCAAAGTCGGGCTCATAATATGGGCCGGTCAGAGCTGGGATTCGTCAACCTATATGCAGCTCAAGGAATCTGTTTCCGAAAAAGGTATCCCCTGTTTTCGCATATCGGCAGGTGATAGCCTGATCGCGGGGCAGGTTGGGATGTCCGTCCTTCACCCGGATAAAGTGTTCATGAAGGAAAATGGCGATACTCCATACGGTCTCAACAACAGCTCCCTTGTGCTGAAACTTTCTTACATGGCAAGGTCGATCCTCTTTACCGGGGACGTGGAGATCGAAGCTGAAAGGGCACTCCTCCGCTTCGGGAGTGAGCTGAAGGCCGATGTCCTCAAAGTGCCACACCAGGGGGCGCGGAGCTCATCTGAGCCAGGTTTCATTGGTGCTGTAAGTCCCGGGCTCGCGGTCATCTCATGCGGCATAAACAGGTTCGGACACCCTTCGAAGGAACTACTTTCGGAGCTCACAAAATGCGGGACTGATGTCTACAGGACCGACAGGGTCGGCGCCGTGACCATTAGAGTGGGGAAAGATGGAGGGATAAAATTGGAGACCATGATTGATGAAGAAAGTTATGCTTGGCACAGGTAGGATCTTTTGGATCCAATTTTGCGGAATGTCGAAACAAGTTCAGCATAATCGGTTCACTCTATTTTGATCAGAAAACGCTTGACATGGCATTGGGCTCTGTTTAGCTTTCTCCGAAGCGTTCCGGAACAACACGAGGAATCTCAAGAGAGGGAGATTGAGCTATGGAGAACTTGGCAGCGAAGGTGATCTTCATAGGGGTGCTGACCTCGCTCGGCTGGGGCCTAAGGGGACAGTTCGGCCATTCCCACGGTGCATCGGTTGCCGGTGCATTTGCGGGGATGGGTATATGGATAGCCTTCGGGACGATCTCGAATCTCTGGCAGATGGTTGCATGTGGGGCTGTGGGCGCGCTGGCGATGTCCGTCGGGGGAGTGATGAGCTATATGCTCCTGGTCGGTTACACGAGGGACTATGAGCTCAAAAGGGTGCTCTATGGATTTTTCGGGCTATTTGTAGTTGGGGGACTTTGGGGCTTCACCTCAGGGGCAGGGCTTGGGATGTTCATATCGAGACGGGGTTACAGTCTTCCTGAGCTTATTACCTTCGGAATGCTGGTCTTCTTCGGCGTATATGCCGGGCATAAGCTTCTCGTAGAAGGTTTTAACCTCCACATGTCACCTCCGAGGAGCGATGCCTGGGCGAGCGTCCTTGGTGGGGCGATTGCCGGGGGATTATACCTCGTTTTTGCGGTGAAAGACTATGCTGCTTTGAAGGTGGGTTTGTGGGGGTTCATCGGATTTGGGATTGGTTTCGTCATAGGGGACCTTGCCTTTATCGCCTGTACGAAAGCTGGACTTAGGATAGATACCTGGAAAGTTGCGGAGCATACCATAGGGCTTCTTGGTGGGATCGGCTTAGGGATAGCCATGGCGATGCATGGCAGACTGATCGAGCCCGTTGAGATACCCCCCCTGCTGCGAATCATATCCATTCTGATGGTCGTTTGGTTTGTCCCTTACATAAATGTGACAGATACTTTCGGATACCTCCTGGCCGAGGGTAAGATTGCTCGCTGGGGGATCGCGCTTTTCCAGGTTTTGGCGGTCACAGCACTGATTGCATCTATATTCTACCTCTTCTGGTTAGCTCCGAGATGGGACGGGGATGGTGCCTCGCCCAAGCTGCTCATAGGGGTTATGGCGTTTTTGACCCTTCTGGGAATAATAAAGGATGGACCTAATTTGGGTGCAAGGAGGCTTGACGTCTACCTGACATTCGTAATTCTTTTCGTAATAGGTTCGGCTATGTCTCTGGCATTTTCCGGATAGGATTTCCAAAGCAGAAAACGCTTGACATAGTATGTGACTCTGTTTAGCTTTCACCGGAACAACTCGAGCGCATATGGGGCTTTAGAAAGGAGCTAAGCTGTGCAGAACTTAGCAGCCAGGGTCATATTCATAGGGATATTGACCTCACTTGGTTGGGGTCTCAGGGGGCAGTTCGGTCATTCTCATGGCGCAGCAATTGCCGGAGCATTTGCGGGGATGGGTATATGGATAGCATTCGGGGCGGTCTCGAATCTCTGGCAGATGGTTGCATGCGGTGCTGTGGGTGCGCTGGCGATGTCTATCGGGGGAGTAATGAGCTACGGGCTCGTAATTGGCTATACGAGGACACACGAGATCGGAAGGGTGCTTTACGGTTTCTTTGGGATTTTCGTGATCGGAGGACTCTGGGGTTTCGTCTCGGGATCGGGGCTTGGGATGTTCATATCGAGGCGGGGTTACAGTCTCGCTGAGCTTATTGCATTTGGGATGCTGGTATTTTTCGGTGTATTTGCCGGACATAGGCTCCTCGTCGAAGGTTTCAACCTCCACATGTCTCCCCCGAGGAGCGATGCCTGGGCAAGCGTCCTTGGTGGGGCGATTGCGGGTGGATTATACCTCGCTTTTGTGGCGAAGGATTACGTCGCTTTGAAGATGGGACTCTGGGGACTCCTCGGGTTTGGGCTTGGATTTATTGCAGGAGATCTCATCTGTATGGCACTGGAAAGTATCGGCTTGAGGATGGATGCCTGGAAAGTTGGTGAGCATACGATAGGTTTGCTGGGCGGACTTGGCTTAGGGATAGCCATGGCGAGATATGGTAAGGTGATCGAGCCTGTCGAGGTAGCTCCCCTGCTGCGGGTGATATCGGTCCTGACGGTCGCCTGGTTCGTCCCTTACATAAACGTAACAGACACCTTCGAGTACTTCCTGGCCGAAGGGATGATTTCCCGCTGGGTGATGGCGCTTTTCCACGTTTTATCGGCTATAGTACTTCTTATATCCGTGTTCTACCTCTTTCGGATAGCAGGCTGGGACGGGGATGGTACCTCGCTGAAGCTGTTTATCAGTGTCATGGCATCTTTGACCTTCCTCGGGATCGTGAAGGACGGGCCCGGTTTGGGTTTGGGAAGGCTCGATGTCTACCTGACCTTTATAGGACTTTTTGTTACAGGATCTGTTATGGCAGCAGTGTTTTCCAGATAGGTTGTAATTTAACCAAAAACCAGAAAGGATGGAGGGTATGTCAAAGATCCCGATCGCACTGCAGATGTATACACTGCGCAGTGAGACAGCTAAAGACTTCGTTGGAACTCTAAAAAAGGTCGCTGAGATTGGCTACGCCGGGGCGGAATTCGCAGGAACGGGGCCCCTCAGCGCGTCCGAACTGAAGTCGCTAATCGATGGCCTTGGCCTCGAACCAGCCGGTAGCCATATCGGCCTTGAGCAGCTCGAGACCAATATCAGCAAGGTAATAGACTTCAATCTTGAAATCGGTAACAAATATATAGTATGTCCCGGTGTCCCTGAAGAACGCCGAAACAGCGAGAAGGCCTGGAAAGCCCTTGCGGAGGCTTTCAATAAGATAGGAGCAGAGTGCAAGAAGCATAATATGACCTTCTCCTACCATAACCACAGCGCTGAATTCGAGAAGTTTAACGGTAAATACGGACTTGACATCCTTCTCGAATCGAGCGATCCTGAGCTCGTCTATTCCCAGGTGGACACGTTCTGGGTTCAATATGCGGGAGTCGATCCAGCCGGATTTATAAAGAAGCATCCCGGACGCTGTCTTCTCGTGCACATTAAGGATATGGCCGATGATGAAAAGAAGTCGTTTGCGGAGATAGGCGAGGGAATACTCGACTTCCAGGCCATATTTGCCGCCTGTGAGGAGGCTGGGACCAAATGGTATATAGTCGAGCAGGATACCTGTAGCCGCCCACCATTGGAAAGCGTCCGCATAAGCTTCGAGAATCTGAAGTCCTGGGGAATGGCCTAAGTTTTGAATCTATAAGGGGCGAGGCATCGATCGCCTCGCCCCTGCCACTTTCAATAATCTCGCTTACCTCCTAAGTACCAGGAAACAAATATTTTTAGTATATCTGGAATTTACATTTGAGAAATTATGCCCATTTCAGTTGATTGTGAGGTTATTTCCTCATGCTCATGAGAAATGGTCGCAATCGAGCCTCATCGCGCAAGCCTTCAGCGAGATGAAAATGCTCTCGTTTCACTATGTATCACTGATTTCAATCTGTGAGACAACTGGCACCAATAGTTAATAGATACCTGTCAACAGTTTTTGTGTGACAGATTATGCCGGACAAAAATCGGATAAATTCCGAAAAACTGAAGGGAAAAGAGCGATCTTATTGACACGCGGCAGAATACATATTAATTTAGATTAAAGGATTCGGCCTAAGCAGTGCAAATTACCGCGAATTTCACTTTTGCCAATGGATAAACCTGTAGCTGAACTAATCTCCATTTACAAAACTTTGAACAACATCGGTAGCAGTTAATTGTGTACAGAAGGCAAAAACCATTGTTGCCAAAACCGCTATGATCTGGAACCAGTGAAAAGGGTTGTGGAAATATTTCTTTCATTGTCATTTGTGCTCCAAAACTGGGAGGCCATCCGATATTGTCGGGTATGAACGAATTAAGTGAAAGGAGGTGGTATAATAAAAGCGCCGATGTAATTTTGGAGTTAGATTAGCCCCTGAAGCAGACAGATTGGATTATCTAGTAAGATCTGGATTCCGTAAAGGAGAGGGAAACGATGGGCAAAGAGAAGAAGACTATACTTATAGTGGACGATGAACCTGACTCAATCGAATTCGTGAAGGCTATCATCTCGGAAATCGGGGATTTCTCTATAATCTCGGCTTTTGATGGGGAAAGTGGGTTGGAGAAAGCCAAAACCGAACTACCTAACCTAATCATCTTAGATGTCATGATGCCAAAGAAGTATGGTTTCGAAGTCTTTTACGACCTCAGGCAGAATCCGGAAACGAACAATACACCTGTAATTATGTTGACAGGAGTATCACAGAAGAGCGGCATCAAATTTTCCAGAGAGGATATGGGTCAATTTCTGGGGAAGGAACCTGAAGATTTTATAGACAAGCCTGTGGACCCTGAGAGACTTCAGGAAGCCATCAAGAAGGCTCTGGAAATCTAACAGTGATCCTTAGAAGTCATAACGAAGCCTGAGCCAGGGATTTGGCCACAAGTTGTTGTTCTCTTCCCGTCCGGACCTTTCGGAAATTCCAGAGCGCACTCAGTCGCCTTTTTGCAGTGAAATTCATCAATCTCTTGGCAATGTCGCTTGGAAATTTGCCGAATCCCTGGTGCATATCTAAGTAAGATATTATATGAGTGTGTAAGAAAATACAGGTGGTGTAATTACATTGGAAATATAGAGTTAAA
>CAZTBA010000114.1:0-14939 GCA_964611725.1 uncultured bacterium | reverse complement strand
GAGGATGTGTACCTCCATATCCTTGGCGATTCGGAATACGGTGGCACAGCCGCAATCGACATTGCGCCTACAGATAATGTCGCGGGTGAGAACTACCCTGATATGTCCGTAGACAATGCGAAATGGGGCAGCGACATAGGTAGCAGGGGTGGTGCGGGCTGGGATATGGACGTACTCCCGCCTGACGAAGACGCTGAGGCTATATATCAGAACGAAGAAGGCGAAGTGATAGGCATTAGATGGCCTGCTGGTGGGACCGGTACGAAATTCGTTTTTACCTCGTTCCCACTCTATTACTTCCCGGGAGGCGCAGCTAATACGCTGGCGAACCAGATTCTGGGAACTGAATTCGGGAACTGAAAGGCCATCTAAAATTCACCGAAGAAAATGCCCGTCTGCGGTCCATCTGAGGTGTAGGCGGGCATTTGATTTAGTAGCAGTCAGCGTTCAGCCATCAGCAGTCAGCCAAATGCTGACAACTGGCTGCTCACAGATGAAGGCTCTTATTTAGGGCGGAATCTTTTATGTTCAGAACCGCAACTCTTATTGCTCTTCTTATTGTCCTACAGGTTCTTTCCACTGTGCCATACGCCCAGGTTGAGATACCCCTTTTGAACGATCCTGCAATCCCGAAGTTTTCCCTGGATGTCGCTACCTTCCGCTCCGATGAACCTGGCCTTGCATCAATCGAGGTTTATATAAAATTTTACAACGATGAGATCCAGTTCAGGAAATCCGGCGACTCTTTTAGCGCTTCCATCGAGATATCAGTGCTGCTCTTTGGCCCAAATGGCCTCTACTTCTCAGGTGGAAGTTGGGATGATAACTTCGAGGTCAGTCATTACGACAAGACTAACTCTCTAAGCGACTTTCGTATACAATCATGTAAACTCCTGGCTCCCCCGGGAAAATATACACTGGCAGCGAAACTTACAGATGAGGAGACCGGGAGAAGCTCCGAAATAAGGAAGGATATTGAGGTCCCTGACTACAGCTCCAATGGGACAAATATCAGTGATATAGAGTTCTCTAGCGAGATTCTCTCCGATGTACCACCGGGAAATTTTGTGAAAAATGGATACAAGGTTGTGCCTATTGTTGACAGGGAATATGGGGACATCATACCTGGGATTTGGTTTTACTTCGAGGTATATGGACGTGATGTAGACAAAATTGACCTGAAGTACGAGATCAGCGATAAAGATGGCGGGAAGGTCTTAACCAGGGAATTTCAGACATATGGTGAAACTTCTCACATAGATAGTATAGATCTTGAAAGATTTGAAGAGGGTAGATATACTTTCAAGGTTACAGCTATCGCGCCGGATGGGAAATTTACAAGCAGATCCGGAGAATTCGATGTCATATGGCTTTACTATAACAACTTCAAGAGGAACTATAAAGAGGCGTTGCAGCAGCTTAGATATATAGCATCTCAAAGTGAGATCAAAGAACTTGAGAATGCAAAGCCTGAGGACAGGGAAGATCTCTGGAGGGATTTCTGGAGGGGTAAGGACCCATCTCCGACCACCCCCCGCAACGAAGTTATGATGGAGTACTACCGCAGGATAAGATATGCCAATGAACATTTCTCCTCCCTTAAGCCGGGCTGGAGGAGCGATATGGGAAAGGTGTACATAATATATGGTCCACCTGATGAGGTTGAGAGACATGCCTTCGAGCTTGAGATTAAGCCCTATGAGGTTTGGTATTACTATTCTATGGACCGGAAGTTTACATTTGTCGATAGGACAGGGTTTGGCGACTACGAGTTCGAGAATCCACTTGAAGATCTTGAGATAATGAAGTAAATTTATTTTAGGAGATACCGAAACAAGTTCAGCATGACAGCTTGCCGAATCAGTTTGGTAGTTTACCACAAACAGCGTCTCATGGCGTCACCCTGGTTTTATCTCGGGATCCAAATAGCCTTTCTGCCATTAGCAGGGAGCGCCGGCGACTAAGCAATCTGAATGTCTCCGAAAAACGAAATTGCTTCGCTCCGCTTGCAGTGATAGGACAGTTTGCCACTTCTATGGAGGGCCATTATTATGAGGAGATTTCTTTTTATACTGATACTTTTAACTTTTCCATCAGCCTCGTTTGGTGAAATCGTGGAAGATCTGCCCATGCCAAGCAAAGGGGATTTCGAGTTCTTCGTAGATACAGCTACTTTTTCCGGCCTTGAGGCGAGAGCAGGGGAATCCTATTTAGAGGTCTATTACGTACTTGATAGGAGAGAGCTTGCTTTTATACAAGGAGATAATGATAGACTTTGGGCACATTTTCAGATCGAGATAGAGCTGATAGACTCAGCAGCGGACACTGTTGTTAAAAAACAGTCATGGGAAAACAAGACCAGCGCCGGCTCGATAACTGAAGCAAGTAAAAGCGGTTCGCTTTTTAATCTTTCAGGCTTTATGTTGGATCCCGGCAGATACAAGCTTTGGACGAAGATGACCGACCTTGAATCGGGGAATACGGGATCTTTCGAAAAGATGATAGAAATATCTGAATATACCGATGGAGGCTTGAGGATAAGTGATCTTGAACTCGCTGCATCTGTAACTGAAAGCGATACGATTCCTTCTAAGTTTGATAAGAGCAATTTTAGAGTCATACCCAATCCCATCAGGATATACGGTCCGAACGTACCAATTCTCTATTTCTATGCGGAGATTTATAATCTGGTATCGGATGACGGCACATACACTGTCAGTTATTCTGTAGAGGACAGTGCTGGAAATGTCTATAAAGTTTATCCGAAGAAGGAGAAACATAAACCTGGGAAGACAAGCGTCGAGGTAAGCGCTTTTAACGTTATATCGTTTCCTCCGGCCGAATACTCGCTCCGCGTGGAGGTCCAGGACAACTCCTCGGGAGAGATAGCCGCTTCTGAAAGGAGTTTCAGGATGGGAAAGCCTGTCCCGCAACCGGAAGCGCGGGTACAGTTCACCGAGAATATGGCTGATCAGTTTGCGGATGACATGAAGTATGTAGCTACTTCCCAGGAGCTTAAGATGTACAAAGAGCTCGATTTGATGGGAAAAGCAAGGTTTATAGAGAAGTTCTGGCAGAAGCGTGATCCCACGCCTGATACTCCTGAAAATGAAGCTATGATAAAGCATTACCGACAGCTTGCCATAGCTAAGAGTGCCTTTGGATATGGGAACACTGAGGGACCAGACACTGATAGGGGAAGGATCTTTATAGTATACGGTTCTCCCGATGATATAGAAAGGTACCCCCAATCTGCTGATAGGAAACCCTACGAGATATGGAGGTACTACAGCCTTCAGGGGGGAGTTCAGTTCATATTTGTGGATCTGGAGGGGTTTGGTAGATATACCCTCGTTCACTCAACAGCGGAAAATGAAGTCAGGGATTCTGACTGGGAAAGACTTATATCCGTCTATTAGAGCCGGCCTGTAATTCCCATTCCAGAATTCCAAGCTCTCTAAAGAAATCCAAAAAGAGGAGTTGATGCAGAGTATCGGATACCGAAAACCTATATTTCCCCTCATTCTTCTAATATCTATCCTTCTTTTGGCATCTGCTTCGGGAGGTTTCGATCTTCAATTCGGTGTCAAGGGATCGGAACCTGGGGAGCTTGGACCAGATATTTACATTTCTGTTGCACCTGATGGAAATATATATGTTTCGGATCCCTTCAACAGAAGGGTCCAGGTCTTCGATCAATCAGGGAAGATCATCAGCGTAGTGAAACCTGAGAGAGCCTTTGCTCCCGGCTTTGAAAAGCTCGGCGAAATAGCTGCAAATTCGTACGGTTTCTATGTCGTTGATGAGCAGTTTCTATCCATACCAGGGTCGGAGAATTTCTACATACATACCTCCGTGATCCACCAGTTCGATTCCCTTCACAATTATGTCAGAACCATAACCGTTGACTCGCTCGATATAGGGCTTTACAGAAAGTTCAGGCTTACCCCTGCCCTTGGCCCCAAAGGGAAGATTGTGTATAGCATTATGGATATACTTGAAAGGCCATTCCATATTGCAACTGACGAGGATGGTTCTCTATATGTGTTAGATGAGAGGAAAAGTAGGGTCTATGTATACAACAGAGACGGGGAGCTTTCCCTCTCATTTGGGAGGCTTGGATTCTTCGACGAGGCGTCCGATATAGATGTTGATCGTGATGGGAACATATATGTGGCCGATAGGCTAAATAACAGTATAGTGAAATTTGATGAGACTGGAAAGAGAGTGCTTTCCATGGGGAAAAGGGGGACAGACCATGGAGAATTCATCAAACCTCATATCGTTTCTACCACGGATGATGGAAAGATTATCGTAAAGGATATTTCGTCCTGTGAGAGGATATTCGAAAGCTACCTTCCATCCAGAGAGGATGAGATCGTGCCGGGTGAGGAGCGCAGAAAATACAGTGAGAGGATAGAAAGGATACAGATATTCAATCCAGATGGATCGTTCCTGAAAGAGATACCGATCAGGTTTGACCTTTCAGATCCCGACAGAATTGATCTGAGCGTCATAGATATCGACAGAAATGGAAGAATTCTCTTCTACGATGTTAAGAAGCACACCGTTAAGGTCGACCTGTATAACAGCAGGTTCCGGTGGAAGGATGTCAGGAAGAGCTATACCTTAAGGTTCGAGAAAGACGTGGGAAAACTGAAGGTTGATAGCTCGGATTTCGATGATCTCTTCGATTATCTCGATAGCTTTAACTTCCGTATTCTATCACAATCATTCCTTGTTTCCTATAGCATGAGCGGAAGGACAAGCGTCCATTCGGAGACGAAGCTATCAGCTCTGGGAGCTTACAGGGATTACCTTTACCCAGGGGAAAGGATTGAGGAGAATCCGCTTGAGGAAGCCTTCGAAAACGATTATTTCCTGATAGATAACCGAATAGAAGGGGAAACCGAATTCGGCCTGGATTTTATCCTTGATCCGAATTATTATACTTACCGTGAGCTTAACCTCAGTTTAAGCATCAGGGGGGCTTTGCATAAGTTCCATTATTACACTTTCTCAAATCGTAACCTTTCACATGCGTTACAGGATCTGTGGGAATGGGGGACAAGGTTTGGGATCAACCTTGATCTCAAAAAGGATCTTAACCTTTTTGTGGACTTTGTTTATACTTCCCCTAAGGATTTCATGAACTACCGCTACAGGTATTGGGATCAATACGGAGTTCTAACGTATACAAGCTCCTACTGGGGGAAAGGGGTTACAGCGGTTATGGGACTCAACGCGGTTTTCTGAAGAAATGGAGAGGTGAATATGAGAAGCTTTAATTTCCGTAATATAACCTACGGCCTGTGTCTCTTTTTCGCCCTTGCTTTCTGGAGTGATCTGGGACTATGCACAACCGGGATGACCCTGAGAGAGGAGATCGGAGGGAAAGGATCAGGGCCAGGACAGTTTGGAAAAGAGATATATGTGACTTTCGATAGGAAGGATGGCGTTTACATATCCGATAGCGATCACCTGAGGGTTCAGCGCATAACCGAACCTTTTATGGAGATAAGTTCCAGAAAAGGCGGGTTTACCTTCAACCATCCGAAGGACATGGCGGTTGATGGGGAGGGTAGAATATATGTTATTGACTGGAAAAGCATTTACGTTGAAGGAACCGAAAGTCCGAGGATTTTCAGGCTCACGCCTTGCGTGCATGTCTTCTCGGGCGATGGTGGTTATATAAGGACTGTTCTGATACCTCCAGCCGAGGAGGAGAGGTATCAGATGAGGGAAGCCTCGATGGTCGTGGATGAGAAAGGTGGTTATGCTGTAGCCGTTGAGGACAGGTTTTACGACGGGGATTACCGAATAGATACCGCCTATGGTACCATCTTCATTCTTGATGTAGGGAGGAACAAGGTACTCAAGTTTGATAGTAATGGAAACTATCTTTCCCAGTTTGCATCGTACGGCTCCGGACCGGGTCAGGTGGATTCCCCTGGGGATATAGCAGCCGATAACGATGGGTACCTCTACATAGCCGATTCCGGGAATAACCGTGTCGTCAAGTTTGATCAAGATGGTAATTTTATACTCTCTTTTGGCAGGGAAGGCCTCGACAGCGGTGAGGTCATCGAACCCTATTTCGTCTCAGTTCTGTCAGATGGCAATATCGCTATCGCTGATCAAGGGGAATTCGAGAGGAAGTTTAAGGAACATCCTTTCAGTGCCGAGAAGGGGCGAGTTAACCCTGACTGGCTTGACAGTGCGATCCTTGGAGAGTTGACCGATTCCGAGAGCATGCTTGAGCAGAGGATAAGTGATCTTGAGGAGAAACTCTATGATAGGGATAATGTGTGGATGAGCGCAGATGAAGGAGAAGATAATAAGAGTGAAGAGGAGGAATCGGAGGAGTTCCCTGAAAAGTACGTTAAGGTGTTCAGAAGGGTACAGATCTTTTCTCCCGAGGGGAAGTTAATAGATAAGATAAATCTCAAGATGGATATGAACGATGAGGAGTTACATGATCTCAGTTTTCTTTCGATGGATTACCTGGGACACGTCTACCTCCTTGATCAGGACAGACACAGGATCAGAAAATATTCCCTGCAGGGCTACTTCCTTCCGCAATGGAAGGATGTGGAAAAAGTCTATGCGATCAGATTTATAAATGATAGAAATCTTTTCCGTGAGGACTATGGGGATAAGGACACTGATCTTGACGATGAGAGCAGGGAGAACCACTTCGATCTCAAACAGGCACTATCCGTAAATTACGACGTGACCGAAATGTCGAGAATTTCACTGGAGGATTTCAACATATACTCTGGCAGGGATGATAAGGATCTCGATTTCGATAGGCCTGCCAGCGATTACAAGATGAAAGAGAGGGGGATAGAAAACTCCTTCAAAATAGACTATAGATATCTTTTGAACCCGAATCCCTACAGATATCGCGAGATTAACATATTCGGCAGAAGGCTTGATGGCCTTACAACTTACAGAGGGAGGTCAATAAATGAAGACCTCAACAAGGCAAAAACTGATAGGGATGGGGATGCGAGTGCCCTTATATTTGGTATAGATTTTGACCTGACGAGGGATTCCAACGTATCACTCGGATACTCCAGGGTTTCGCCGGAGCGCACAAGCGGAAATCTTGAAACCTACCTCTACGATACCGATGGCAGGTTATACAGGATAAACCGTCATTACGACAGCTCATCTACTATAGTTGGGGAATTCAAAATCAAATTCTGATTTGACAGTATTCGGAAGATACTATGAAGCAAATACTTCGAAAGGTTATGGTTGGGAGAGATATCTTTAAGGTCCTTCTCTGTTCGCTGCTCTTCATACCGGATTTGGCTCCTGAAGAGGACAGAGCCGGAGATGAGAGGTCGCTTCAAATTTCCATAGACAGGATATTGAATTCCAATAGATTAGATCTATCGGAAACTCCAGGAGAGTGCTATGCCTCCTACTTTGCCAAGGTTCTCTTAAACTGGGACAAATTGAACAGCGATCTGAGGTCCAAACTCGCCCCTGCTTTTATAAGACCTGATAACTCTACAAGCTATTATTATAAACCCGGGGGTCTCCCTTATGAGTATGGTACCAGGCATTTCAAATGCCACTATAACATGGATGGACCTTACAAGGTCCCGCCGGATGACGTATCGCCCGCCGATGGAGTGCCGGACTATGTGCAAATTGTGGCCGAGGCTTTTGAGAGGAGTCTGAGGCTTCTCACAGATCCGGAATATGTGGGCTATGATTTCTATCCTCCTCCGCCTGATCCCCCGGGTGACCCATCGCGCTACAGGTGGCCCGAAGACTTGAAAAGGCAAAGCGGCATAAGGATACCTCCGACCGATTCTGGTCAGGCGAGAACGGTGGTGATGAGAGATGGGATATATATTTTATGACGGGACCATGGGGTGCTTTTACCGCAGGTGATTATTTGGTGGAGCCGCAGGGTAGCACCAGTTCCGTATATGCGGTTTACTTTGCCGTCAATACGAAGTATTACGAATGGTATGGAAGGTTCAGGGGTATCGATGCAGTTAAGACAACTTGTGCACATGAATTCTTCCATGCCGTACAATACGCCTACAATGTCCATATGCACTCATGGTTTAAAGAGGCTGCCTCGACCTGGGTGGAGACGGTGGCTTACCCACCTGGAAGTCCCGATGAACCGGATGCTCTGGATTACATGGATTCCATACTTATAAGGTGGTTCTCACAGCCGGAGAGATCACTCGAGTTTTTCGACGGGGCTCATGAATACGGAGATGCCATATTTCTGCTCTATCTCTCCCAAAAATTCGGCAATGATATAGTCTTTGAGTTCTTCGAAAGTATGGTACCCGGGACCTTCCGCTATCTCTTCAATTTCTCTGAAGCCCTTTCAAGGAGGGGAACGAACTTCGGAAACGAATTCAAGGAGTTTTCTGCCTGGAATTTCTTTACCGATCAGCGTGCTGACTTTGAGATCGAAGGAGGAGATAAGTATAAAAGAGCTGGCGATCTCCCTCCCATATACGCGCGCCCCGGCGACATCCGTTCCTCGTATCCTGTGATGGTTCATTTTGATGGAAAATCTGCGCCGGATCACTTCGGAGTCAGGTATATTAGACTCCTGCCGGGTGATTTCCCACCTGGAAAGGAACTCTCGATAAAGATAAATGGCGATGATCTTGATCTAACGTCAGGGATAGGTATATCTCTGCTTTACAACTTCGGTCTTTCCGGATGGGGTGCGAAGGCTATAGGATTGGATCATGACCGGAGGCATGCCGAAATCAAAGAGATCTTGCCGTTCTACAGCTTTCAGGAAGGTCAGATGAACATAGAGGGATTCGGAAGCGAGATTGATGAGGTTGTGCTTATCCTGATGAATTTAGACCCCGATCTGGACGGAAAGGAGATCTCTTATTCGGCAGGACCTCGCCCCGAGATAGTGGTGTCGGATCTGACGGCGTCAACGGGTGAGGACGGGGTTGTCGCTCTCTCGTGGAATGCTTTTGGAGATCAGATTTCCGGATTCAAGGTGCTGAGGAAAAACTACCTCGCCGGAAGCTTCTGGCTTGAAAGCGGAGATTTTCTCCCTGAAGAAGTTTTCTCACCGGTCTCCGGGGAAAACAGCGGTGATGGTTACTTTGTAACGGATATAATAGCCACTCTCGGAAAGGGTGCCAGGACCTTTGCCGATAGCACGGTTTTCGTTGATCTTTTCGGTGGGAGTCTTTACCACTATGCGGTCGTACCATTTGATGAGTTTGAACTTCTCGGAGAGGGAGCAGCTACCTCTACCCCTGTTATTCCTGAGGATACAAAACCGCCTACCGCGAACCTTGTTGTTGAATTGAGAAGTCCGGGTATCTTGGAACTGTCCATGATCGTCTCTGAATATCTCCCGTCAAGGGAATATATGGGGGCTTTGCCTGTCCAGATCCAGGTGGATTTCCCAGACGGGACTACTTCCATCGTGGATCTGTATCCGGACGAAAGCTCTTCAAAGCGTTATTGCAGCAGAGTATGGCTTGGGACCCTTCATATCCCCAAAAGTGTTCCATCAGGGGATGTAGAGTTTTCGGTTTTGATGACCGATAAGGGGGGTAACCAGGTTGTTGGAAGCTCGCCAATACTAACCGGGAGGGTTTACAACTACGATAGGGGGAAACCTCCCGCGGTGCTCGTATATCCGAACCCTGCCAGAAGGGATACTGAAGGGATAGTCTTCGAGGTCTCCGAGGGTTTGTTTTCGTCTCTCAGAATATACAGTCTCTCCGGTGAACTGGTCAGAAACCTGACTGGTGCCGAGGCCAATAGCGGGAAAATAACCTGGGATATCAAAAATAAGGCTGGAAAATTGGTAAAAAGTGGTGTATATTTTTATATAGTAGAGTTTGGTGACAGGAAATTCTCTGGTAAAATAGCAGTTGTCAGATGATTGGAGGAGATGTGAGGGAAACTATATTTTCACTTTTGTTTTGCTTCATTTTAGCTTATATTTATGCTTGTACTGGTGAAAGGGGGCCGCAAGGTCCTCCCGGGATTCTGGATCGTGGAAGTGTTGAGGGTGTTGTGACTGTGTGGGAGGATTACGATCTGTCGAGCATGAATTCGAGTGTGGCCCCATCCGGTGTAACGATAGCCCTTGAAGGGACCGAGTTTTACGGCATAACTGATGGGGAAGGGCGCTACACCATAGAGGATGTTCCTGCAGGGGTTTATGTAATTGTGGCCTTCAAGGATAGTTCCAAGAGTGCTGAAGAAGGGGGATACGGGACCAGCAAACAGTATAACTTTGTCGTAGGAGGTGGGACGTCCTACTATTCTCCCGATATAGGGAAGAAGGCGTGGATCCCTAAGGATGTCAAAGCGGAAGCAGAGACTGTCGAGGTAGATGGACAGGATGTTGTAGGTATAATGGTTTCATGGAAACCTGGTAATCCAGAGCTTTCACATGTCTACTGGGTCTGGAGATCCCCATTGAAAGACCTAAGTACCCGAGAGTTAGTTACACGTACTCTTAGGGATAGCGTTTTTAACTACAATATCTCTCCAGGAAGTTATTACTACGGAGTTCAGGCTGACAACGATATAAGGTATTTCGACGAAGAGAAAGGAGAATATGTTTTCCCGACTCAGAGTCCAATGTCAGCCCCATCTAACCAGATAATAATTACGGCTTCGGGAAATGGTTGAAAAGGAGGATCTCTTCGATGATGGCTTCTAAGGCACCTCTTTTGAAACCTCAAATCAATAGGAGGAGTTAGACATGGTTGATCTTTTCATTAAAGGTGGACCTTTCATGTG
The DNA here is from genome assembly GCA_964611725.1 of uncultured bacterium. GTDB lineage: Bacteria > Latescibacterota > CAZTBA01 > CAZTBA01 > CAZTBA01 > CAZTBA01. The sequence goes on along the minus strand of CAZTBA010000114.1, from coordinate 4,160 downwards.
GCCCCTACTGTTCGCGCTTGTTATAGGTATAGCTGTTATTTTTGAGCGTCTCTGGACTTTATCACGTGCATCTATAAACACCAAAAGGTTCATGGGAGAGGTCCAGGACGCCCTCGAGAATCAGGGAGTTGAAAGTGCTGTCAATGTATGTGCGAACACCAGAGGGCCGATCGCCTCTATATTTCATGCTGGGCTTCTAAGGCTTGACAGGGGTATTGAAAATGTCGAGAAGGCCATAGAGGGTGCCGGATCAATAGAGATGGCATTTCTGGAAAGGGGCATGATCTGGCTTGCTACTATAGCGAACATTGCTCCCCTGCTAGGATTCCTTGGGACCGTAAGTGGTATGATAAAGGCTTTTGAGGCCATAGCCCTGGCCGGCGATGTGGAACCTTCTCTGGTCGCCAGTGGTATATCAGAAGCGCTTATAACTACCGCCGCCGGCCTGACCATAGCGATACCTATTCAGGCTTTCCATAACTACTTTGTATCCAGGATAGAGAAGATAGTCATAGATATGGAGGAAAGTTCCTCAGCTCTGGTGGATACTTTGGTTCAGACGGGGCTTGCTAAGGAAAGCCGTGGATAGGGTAATCGGTTTTCGAAGAAGGGGGTCGGTCTATGTTGAAGGAATTTAAATCTAAGGCTGAGATCCCGACAGCGTCTATGGCCGATATAGCTTTCCTTCTCATAATATTCTTCCTAGTGACCACGACTATGAATATGGACAAGGGCCTGGGACTCACGCTCCCGGCTGCTGGGGAAGGAAAGGAAGTTCCAAGAAAGAACATAGCTCATGTCTGGATCAATGCTATCGGTGAGATAGCACTCGATGGTGTGGTACTGACGGGGCGATTTCAGGAACTCAGAGGAGAGGTAGAAAGGCGTCTTCGGGAAAACGATAAGCTTATCGTATCGGTCAAGGCGGATGAGCAGACCGAATACAGATATTTTGTGGGTGTAATCGATGAGCTTAAGCTCGCGGGAGCTACACGAATTTCGATAGCTAACCCTGAGAAATAGCTGGAGGGAGCTTCTTCCACGCTCTGATCAGGAGAAGACAGGAGAGGATTTATGAGGTTTAAGAGGAAAGCAAGTGGATCAGGGGTAATCCCGACCGCTTCTATGGCAGATATAGCCTTTCTCCTCCTGATATTCTTCATGGTTTCGACGGTCTTCATACGCTACAGGGGAATACGTGTAACGCTCCCAAAGGCGGAGAATATCGAAAAGATAGAAACCAAGAGAAATATCACCTACGTTTGGGTTAATCCTAAGGGGGCGATATCTGTAGATGATATGATGCTACAAAGGGTCTCAGACCTGAGAGGCATAATGTACCAGAAACGTGTGCGGAACCCTCGTATCATCGTATCGCTGAAGATAGATGAAAGGACCCCTTACAAGATAGTCTCAGATGTCATGGAGGAGCTGAGAAAGGCTGATGCTCTAAGGGTTAATTTCGCTACGCTTAAGAAAAGGTGAGGTGAGAGTAAATGTTGACCAGAAAGAAAAACCCGAAGGTGGATCTCAGGAAGAAATATAAAACTACCTTCGAGATCTGTCTTATTCTCTCGATCGCGGTTCACCTCGTAGTTTTCCTCAACTGGCGGAAGATGGAAGTGAAGGCGTACGAATCGGTTGCACCCCAGCAGATAATAAAGGTGGAGGACATACCTCAGACTCAGCAGATCCAGAGGCCGCCTCCCCCGGCGAGACCTACCGTGCCAATAGCCGTGGACAACGAGGAGTTACCGGATGACGTTACCATAGAAACCACGGAACTTGACATTTATGAGGAACCGCCGCCACCGCCTGACCTTCCGCCTGCACCTGACGAGGAAATATACGAGTTTTACCATGTGGAGATAAAACCGAAGCTGGTGAAGGCTGTAAAACCTGAATACCCTGAGATAGCCAGGAAGGCGACTATAGAGGGGACTGTATTCATAAAAATGCTGGTCGGAAAGTCTGGGAAAGTAGAAAAGGTTGAGATCCTCAAAGGGCCAGAGATATTCCATGAGGCTACCGTAAATGCTGCTGTGCAGTTTGAGTTCACGCCAGCCATACAGAACGATAGGCCAGTTAAGGTATGGGTCGCTCAGGGTATAGTTTTTCGTCTAAAAGATTGAGAACGGAGGTCGCCGCGTGGAAGCCAATGTCTCCAACGGCGAGGAGATAAGTCCACTCGGGAAAATAGCTACCTTTCTTTTCTCACCTTCAAGGGTCTTTGTAGCACTCAGGTACAAATGTGGGTGGCAGGATTGGCTTTTTCCCCTTGCCATAGTTATACTGGTTTCGGTGGTCGTAGGACAGTTGACCTTCCACGTGGTGATGGCAGATAAAACGGAATCTGTGCTATCCAATGAGGAGATTCCCGAAGAAAGAAAGGAGGAGCTACTAAAAACTCTCCCGGAAAGGGAAACCTTCAACAGAACTATGATGGGTGTGGTGCCCTCTATCGGGATCTTCATAGTCGTATCAGTTATCGCGCTTGTACTTCAATTCGGCGTCAATGCTATACTTGACGGTGATCTCCTCTACAAAGAGTCACTCTCCGTCGTCTGCTATAGTTCCCTCGTTTCAATACCCGCAGATATGGTCAAGGTTCCTCTGGCGATTGTCAAGGGGACTTTAACAGGGGTGAGGACAGACCTTTCCCTCCTCCTTCCAGCGGATGCTGCTGACAGTTTGGCCTATAAGCTTCTGTCCCGGTTCGATCTTTTCATAATTTGGCAATTAATACTCATATCCATAGGGATCGGTATCGTCTCAGAGATCCCTAAAAGGAGAGCCGGGGGACTGGTCATTGCCCTCTGGGTCCTCTGGATCATTATCTCCATAGTTTTGGGAAGAACTTTCAGAAGCTTAAACTAAGCTTGTCCAAGGAGTCTTCCGCAATGACCATGAAGGCGATCTCCGTATTTGCAGCTTTCCTCGTAGCATTCTTTCCCGAATCCGCTTGCCCAAAACATTATGTAATAAGGGATGAAAGTCTAACCCTGCAAAGATGTATGGAGATTGCCATCGAGAACAATCCCGGCCTTTCTGTCGCCAGAGATAGGATAGATATAGCAAAGTCAACAATACGTAAATCAAGATCAGAACTCTTCCCACAAATCACAGGAGGCTACAGATACTCGGGTAGTGGAAAGCCAGGGGATACCTACCAGACCGGCGGGAGCGCAAAACTGTCCCTCTCACAATCCATATATAACGGGGGCTATAACCTGAGCGCCCTCTCACTTTCAAGAAATACACTCCGTATTACAGACGAGGAATTGAGAAAGATAAAGAATCTGCTTATGCTCGATATCAAAACCTCCTTCTATGAAGTTATGAAATCAGAAAAACTCCTCGATGTTCAACGCGAATCGGTGAAGCTGGCGCACGAACAGCTCAGAAAAGCCCAGGGCATGTTCGATGCGGAGAAAGCTTCACGAGCCGATCTGTTGAAGAGCATGGCACAGCTCTCCCGTAGCAGAATTGATTCCCTCAACGCTGAGAGAAATTACCTAATGTCAAGATGGCAACTCGCCAAAACTATGGGAGTTTGGATAGATAATCAAGTTGGGTTTTCTGACAATGAGGCAATATATGATTGCAGCGACTTGACCCAGGATGAATGTCTGAGAATCGCTATTGAAAACAATCCAGAAATCAGGAAAACCGAAGCTCAGATGCTTGCTTCTAAGATCGAGATAGACATGGCCAGAAGTTCCAAAAGGCCGAGGATTTCAGCTACTGCGGATTACTATTCAGATGGGGACCTACTTACTGGGCTCACAGTTACAATGCCGATATTCGATGGGATGATGGCAAAGGCTTCAATAGCTGAATCAAAGGCAAAACTCCGGATTTCCGAGAAGTCACTCGAAGAGACGAAACAGGTTGTGGAGATTTCGGTGAGGGAAAGCTACGCTGAGACGTCATTTTTTAAGGAAGCCATAAGGCTTATGGAAGAGGGGGTCAAGGCCGCAGAGGAGGACTTTAAACTGGCCGTGGAGAGGTACGAGCTTGGCATGGGGACGATGCTGGAGCTTATGAACGCCCAGGTTGAGCTTATAAATGCAAAGTCCGAAAGGGTCGAGGCCCTATACGATTATAAACTGGCGATCGCAAAACTGGAGAGTGCTCTCGGAAGGTGAACCGAGTTGAAC
>CAZTBA010000113.1:0-14953 GCA_964611725.1 uncultured bacterium | reverse complement strand
CGGAGTGTTCTTTATAGTTGGTGTTGAGCTCGCAACTACTTCCTTTTATCTCGCCTACGAGTTCCTTATGTGGGTCCTATATTCGTTTGTCAGTGCCCCCCGTTGGCCTGGGGCCGGTTGCAGTCTGTCAAATTTCTTTCTGTTTTTGGGCCTCCAAAGCCACAACTGCTTTGACAAGCCTACAGCTTAAATATGAAGTAAGGACAGGGTTTCTCTGCCCACATCCTCGACATTATTTAAAAATTTTGTCGGATGGGTGACGCGAAGGTGGTGGGCTGGTCCATAGAACCTGGGGTTCCCATAGCAAAAGGGTAGAATCCAACGATCTTGTTTTTCAGGAGATGCTAAGCTCCATAAAATCAATCACTATTATCCAAGATTCCCGGATGCCTCCGAGATCGGAAACTCCTGGGTTTTCTCTTTCGTCCAACTCCCTCGACCATCTAAGAGAGGCAAGTCCTTTTATTCAACATGTTGTGTAGATGAATACGCCTTATCCTTTCAAAACGCCATACTATAGGTGAATATAAGCGCTGTATTTCTTCCGTGATATGCATGAACATAGACGCTCGTCTTTTTCCACATCTATTCACAGAATCCAAAGATCGTTGAATTCTACCCCTTTACTACGGGAACCCCTACATGCGTTATCTTTACACTAATGTAGTCGGGGACATAGACCCACTGCTCCCCTACCCAAGTGAGAATGTTACGCTCGTAGGTCCAGGTATTGCCCACCTCCAGCGGGAAATAGTCCGCTTCCTCTTCAGCTTGGACGGATGAGAGGGACAATAAGGCAACCAGTGAAAGCACACAGAACATTCTCATTCCTCAATCACTCCTTATAAGTTCCGGGAGATTCAATGGTATAAAAAAGGAAACGATGCGATTAATAAGAACATGCAAAATATGCTGCAGCATGTCCAGGACTTCGCTATCGTAGCGATCCCATTTCCTTGAAGATAGTTTTAAGTTGGCCAAAAGTTGTTCTTGAAATGGGTGTGACAGCATCTCCAGGAATTACTTTTCCACCCACGTGAGCTTCTTTCAGTTTCCCAATATCCCATACCTCTGTCTCGGTAGGATACCACTTAATAAAGACTGGCCCTACATCTGCAAGGTAGACTTCATACCAGGCACCTTCAGCCCAAGGAGGCTCAAACCCAAAATACCGTCGATTTGGGTCTGTACCAATTCCTTGATCAAATCCCTCCTCTCTCAGTTCGTTGGCTCGCACCCGACCTGGAGGATTGCTAAAACGCTCAAAATATGGTAATGGTAGTTCCCAGGAACTCCCCTGTGGTGCTGCAAAGTCATAGATTAGATAGTCCTTACCTTTCAGACGCCAAAATACCTTTTGTCCCTCCTTTCTGGCGTAGACAGTATCTGGAATCATATCATACCAATCCTGAGTAACAACGAAATAAGTTGTATCTGCAATAGAGGTTGTGTCCGTTACCTGAATGGAAAACGTGCCCATAGAGGTCGAGTAAGTGGTATCATTCAGGTCGTACTTTTCAAAGATCCATAAGTTCCCCACCTGCAGCGGAAAATAATCAGACTGCTCCTCGGCATGAATAGCGGAGTAAGGAAACAAAGCAATCAACAGAAACACATAGAATACTCTCATTTCTCAAACCTCCAAGCGCTATTGTTGTCTTATGGCAAATCTCTTTTGTATGCCTTAAGCCTGCCCCATGTTATGCTCTCTACAACAGAGTCCGAAAACACAAATTCCTTCCCATCTATCAAAGCGCTTTTCAGACGGTAAGATTTGGGGGTAAGAGGAATGATAACCTTCTTTACCCCTATCCCAACTTGAAGTATTACTTCCTCAAAATCAAGATTATGGATAAACTCCATAAGCCCTGGAATACTGGCTTTCTCCCACCAATGACCAGCTTCCTCCCAAGCCTCATCTGCTGATTCAAAGATCCGACCATCTTCTCCATATAGCTCCCCGTGTTTCGCGCTTATCTTAAATACCAGGATCTCCTTAGAATCTACCAACAACCATACATCTCCGTTCTCATCCTTACGGCAGATATTATACCGATCTGGCAATACCCTTTGCCTCGGATTTCCTTCCTCCTTGAAAAAATACCACGTTTTTCCACCGATTGTCTCGCTCTTTACTATGGCCCTGGTTGTCGTACCAACTATCGTAGTGGGTCCATCTGGATTAGAATAGTCATAATCCCACACATTGTATATCCACCTATCCCCTACGTGAAGAGGAAAGTAATCCTCTTCCGCTTGGATCGATTCATCTGCAGATACATACTGACCTGAAAGAGCTATGAAAACCCCAAAGAATAATGCAACCAGAATATAGCTCAGGGATTTCATTTCTCTCACCTCCCTGAAGATGAGCTCTCTATGGTGAAAATTGTCTCACCTCTATATGTGTGACTGAGCGTTGGTTCGCCCCTGTAATCCATTTCGACTTTTACTTTGTAAGTTCCTGGTGGGACTTGTTCGTGTTGGTGATTGGTCTGATCCCACTGTGATTTGCTGAGTATGCGCTTATCATGAGGAGCTATTACCACAGGACCTGTTAGGTGAATGCAAATACCGCGTCCTATAATTCCTCTCTCTGATGAATCTACAATCTGAGAAATCTCATAGTTGTGATCTAACGAGAGGAGTTTTAGATCATTCCGTCCCTCATTCAGAAAGTCGATATTGATCTTTACCTCTTCGCCAGGTCCATAAGACTCCTTATCAGTAGCAACAACTACCTTCCCTTTCCCTGGATCTACTTCTCTCTCAGAATCCAACAGGCATCCTGTTATCATGGATATAGAAAGAAGTGCTACACACAAGAAAAGAGCTATAGCCCTCACCATTCGTCACCCCCCTTAACATTTTTGCGATCCCTCAGTGACCTTAATCCAAAACCCTACTGTTTCTCCTCCAAAGCTGTATCCCTAACAGAGCTTCAAGAATAGAAAAGCCCACCAACGATTGTTCATAAAGGATAGCTGTGGGCTAAAACTATTGAATTTGCGTCACCACCTGGAAGGTTTTAAACAAACCTCCATATCATGACTATCAGACTATTCTAAAGTTGGCTCCATAATCCTTCCCACAAAAAGTATAGTCTGGAAATGATTTTCCCTTATTACAAACACAAAGGATCTGTCAACACGCATCATTATAGGAGAGGAACCGATTGATACAGTAGCTCCCACCCCTATGGAAGTAACCGCTGCAGCTTCGGTACCCTCCTCGTCTATCTTCACAAAGGTCTTATGCTTTACTTTGCTGATGTACAGGTTCTGGGGGCCTTTGTACATCCTGGTGAAATCGGCTTGATAGCTATCAAAAGCAATTTCCATCCCTAAAGCCTTTAACGCATCGTTTAACGTCAGCTCATATTTGAGTGTGAGCTTCGGAAGGAGCAATTTTACCGAGCGCTCAGAGAAGCTATCTGCCCAATAATCCCAATTCTCCTGGTCCAACTGCTCTATCAGAGAGTTCACATCGGTCTGTGGTTTTGGGAGAAAGATCGTCATGCTAAACTTCTCATCACTGTAAGGTAAATCGATGGCTTGAAAATCGTCGGTCTCGAAATATTGGAAATCACCCTCTTGAACCATCATCCTACAGGACTTTTGGGAGCCATCTGGAAGATTGAAGAGATCATCCGCTGTGAGATCCTTATCAAATTCATAAGTCCAGGTGCCTTTGAAATAGATCGCATTAATGAGAAGCATCACCAGATCAGTCACACTATCCACGATTTTTTCGATCTTTCCGTTAGTCTTTTCATCAACCCAACTATTTATCACATTTGGGGCGTCAGGATCATCAAAATCCAATCCGCTTACTTCCGCATTGAAGTATCTCTTGCATAGATTGAGGAATTCCTTTTCGAAAGACCAACCCTCACGATACCAGATAGAATTTGCGATCTGGAACTTCACCTTCAGGTCCAGTCCAGTTAGTAACTCTATCAAGCTTTCATAAGATTCGTTTATCTCTTGAAGCCCCATACCAGAAAGTTCCAGGGTCGTCTCCATCGCTTCCTTAGTGATTCCATCAGCACCATTGTAGGTCATTCCCAGTGCCATCGAGACACTCAATGGGGAAATGAAAATATTCTTGTCCTTTTTCTCCTGAGCAACGATCTCCTTGAAGAGCTTAAATCCGAATATGTTATCTTTCTCGACCAGACGTTTCTCGGCTACATTTAATTCACGGGAAATTCCAGGTGAAACGGGATTCTCCTCACATCCCATAAATCCAATAAAGATAAAGAGAACAAAGGCGAAACTCGATGTCTTAAACATAAACATTCACCTCGCTCATCTTGGGATATACCCCAAAAAGCGCAAAACCCCGCTGTAACTTTCACAAGCGGGGTTATCTCACATCAGCATATTAGAGCCACCACCTCTCGCCCAGTTTAGAGCTATAACGAGACTTGGCCCTTACTATTCTAAGCCTTCCCTGATCTTAAACTCACTATAAACACTCCCGAGTATTTTGTCAAGATTTTTCGTCGTCTAAATAAGTGGTCAGAAACAATGTGACATAGCAGAGGAGAAATCCTTTATGAAGATCTCTGGAGACATCTCAAGGATAACATTGCTGCCAACCGGGCTTACAAAACCATACAGGAGTTGGTAGAACGTTCTCAGAGGTGGCTGTATAACCTGATACCAAAGGAAATCAAAACTAAGGCTGCTATTATGTCAAAATCATTTTGGCTTTCCACTTAGAGCCTATCCGAAAACCTCGGCAGCACGGAAACATATGAAAGCAAAGACAAGGTGGAGAAAGGCCATGTAGTTGAGGATCTTCTTCTCCCACCGAATCAGGATACGCCGAAAACGGTTAAGCCAACTATGTGTGCGTTCTACCACCCAACGTCTTGCCCGATAGCCTGGTATATGAAGCAGATCGAACTTTTCTTCAGCTCTGCTTTTGATGTGGTCGGTATAACCTAAAGATCTGATGAGACTATGGATGTCAGGATATTGGTGATGGAATCCCACAGACAAGATTTTTTCTCAGCATTTGTAGATGTCAATATTAGGCTTGCTTTTGTCTAAGCTATTGTATTCATTTTTGAATGACAGAAGGGAATTCATTTTGCCGTAATGTAAAACAGCATTTGGGCAGTATAATGCAGGATCACGGACCTTTTTGGGGTTCGGCTGAATCAAGGGAACACACAAGTCATTGCTGAACAAGCAGAAACCCGTTCTCGGATTTCTCTGAAGGTCAAACAAGGTCCGTTGGCCTTGCAATAATCTATGCTGAGCGGCGCATAGCGTCGACTAGCACAATGGAGCAGACATCGCTTTGCGGCATCACCTCATGCTCGAATCGGAAGCCTCTGGCTTCCTTCCTCCACGCGGGGTGCCGCTCATCTCGCAGCCCGTTAGGTGGCCAGGTTGGGCAATTGAGTGTCGCGAGGACGTTTTGCTCTTGTGATATACTTCATGATGGAGGCTCTCTGTCCGATTGATTGGGCAGGTGTCGCTTGAGTGATGGCAACGAGCAAAGGAGGGACGTCGTGAAGAGGCTCGCACAGGTATTAGGGATCCATGTAGTGACTTCGGTGCTGTGCGTTTCGTCTGTGGCTCATGTAGCTGCAGAAATCGTTCTGCCGCCGGGGTTCGAGGCAGAGGTGTTCGTTGTGGGGCTTACTTTTCCCGATGACCTGGACACGGATCTGGAAGGCAGCCTCTACGTGGGCAGTGGTCTAGGCGTTTCGGGTCCTGCACCTCTCTACAAGATCCACCCAGACGGGACCGTTTTCGCTAGTGACCCGGTGCCTGATCCGGACGGTATCGCTGTAGCCGACATCAATGTTGCATTCGTGACTGCTGGTGACTACATCTCCGTCGTCGAGTTCCCGAGCGGTAGCGTAACGCCCTACGCAGGTGGTGGTGGGTGCTTTGCAAATCTGCAATCCATGGATCTGGACGATAGCGGACAGGTCTACGTTGGTCAGATGTCCTACCAAGGGGGCCCAGGGGTACTTTTCCAGGTCACCCCTCCATGCAACGTTTCCGTTGTTGCGACGATACCGGTCACGTTGGCTGGCGTTACCGGCGTTCTGGTGGACCCTGCAGGAGAACACATCTACTACGGAGGACTTGATACCGAGGTCTTCAGACTGGGAACAGGTTCTTTCTCTACCGGGATTGAGGGCGTTACTGATCTGGCGAGAGGGCCGGGGGGATCCTTTGGTGAGGATCTGTTCGTCTGTCAAGGGAACTTCGATCAGCTACCATTCGAGAGTGCAATCAAAGTCGTGGACTCCCTCGGCGTTGTATCGCCATTTGCGCTGTTCACCGAGCAATCTGAATCGCCGGGCGGGATTGCTTTCTCGGGTACCGAGAGGCTGTACGTTTCGCAGCCGCTTCTCGACAGGCTCCTTGTGATCATCCCTTCCGGTCCGACGGCCACGGAAAGCATCCTATGGGGGAATCTGAAGGCCCGTATGGCCGACGCTGAAGGGGGTTTGGAGTGAATCAGTTGACAGTTGCGTTGATCACACCCTTTGGGCGTTTCCGCGTCAAACGAGGTCTCTATAGGCAACGCCAGGGAGAACCGCGATACAGCGGATCGCTATCAGCTTCGTGATGGACACTGGCGAAGGGCGCGTGAGACCGGGTTTCGGGGTGGTGCATTCAGAGAATCCCAGCATTCGTTCCTATCGATGTTAGCAGAAGAGCCATAACTTCCAAAGATCGCCACCTAACCTCAACAACATACGACAATGCGTTTGCAGCTGACAACAGGGCAGTGTTTCTTTTTGATTAAGTTTTGGTGTACTTTTCAAGCTTTAGTTTAGTCAATACGTTCAGTGCATTTTAGCCCTGCTGCAACTGACACGCGGTCGTTCGCTGGCAAACTGTTCTGGTGTATGGTCGTTTTGTTCTGTTGGCATCAAAACACATTGTCTGCGGCTCGAGTCTGTCAGGTTTACATAACGCCCATTCTCCGACCCTGCCATACTGCGTAAAAAGCTGTGCTTGTGGATGGATTATACCAAAGCTAACAGCTATTGAAAAGGGTGAGATCTTCATTGTAGCGTTTCACATCGGCTACTGAAGAAGATTGGGCTTGGATTTCGGATACGCTTATGATGCCGTCAGTCTGTTAGATCGCTTTTCTTCTCCCACGCCCGGTTTAGATAGTAGATTATGAAGCCAATCACCGAAGCGCCGACAACACATCCGAGCACGGCCCCTAGGAAATCGTGGAAGGAATTAAGCTGTCCCCTATAGTATAGTACAGCCAGATTTGTAGCTGAAACAACTGGGATCACAGTTTTGAGATATTTGCTAATACTCCCGGAATATACACCTTGGGCAAAACAGGAGATACCTACGTACATTGTACCAATAGCGAATATGATACCCAGATCAAGAAATTCACTCACAGGTTGTTTCAGATAAAACTGTCTGTAAAGCAAAACAATGAGCAACAGGAAATACCACATGAAAAAACCGCGGGCTGCATAGCGGTTAATGGTCTCTCTTATTCTTTCATCTTTAATCATGGTTACCCTCCCAGAAAAGTTCATCCAAAGTTTTGTTGAGGGTTTTGGCAATGGCGAGGCAAAGTTTTAGCGACGGATTGTATCGTCCATTTTCGATTAAGCCGATGGTTTGGCGGGTAACCCCGACCTTTTCGGCAAGCTCAGCTTGTGTGAGATCATTCTCAACTCGGGCCAGCTTGATTCTACTTCTATATTTCACATCAACCTACCTTCGACAAAGCATTAATGACATTTATATATTACTATTTATATGATATACATTCCATAATGTAATATATATTTTCCCTATTGTCAAGTGTTTTCGCTTTTACATTCTGATTTGAGCCAAGAATTGCGTATCTTTTTGGGGTTGACTAACTCATGCATGAAATCGGGGGGATACTCTCTACAGAAAAACTATTTGGAGGAATAAGCCGTTCCTTCGAGCACAGCTTTTTACGCAGCTTCTCAGCGTCGGATAATATGTTTTCCGTAAACTAAAGAAAGTCAGGAGATAAAGAAACTGGCTAGATCCGCGTTCCCTCCTCGGATTCATTCTCCCAATTTTCTGGGAGAACATACTGATCGACTCCTCGGCCCTCTGGCAGACCACACAGGTGTCCCCTGAGAGTCTCTGAAAGTTAACATTGGACTGCCGTCACGGTTCACAGCCATGCTGATGCGGCTTTTCTTGTCAGGATCCAGGAAAAGCAAATATGGATTATCACCTAGGCCAAGAGCAATGCGCTCGTTGGAGTCTTGATCATATACGGTCAGATATGTATGCCCGCTGGGCAACACTCTAAGATTGACACGAGGTTCACCGTCTTGGTTATAGAAGCTTAGTACCATTTCCCCAATATCAGTTGAGGGAACCAAACCAAGCCCGATACGGAACTTGCCATTCTGATCATAGAAAGACAGATGAGGTTTCCCCTCTCTCCCAGAAAACTCCGCATACGTATTGCCAGCTTCGTCCACAATGCGCAATTCTTGTGTCTCTATCACCTTCTGTACGGGTGCTCTCTCGGCAAACACCGGTCTTCCTATCAATAACAGACTGGGAATTCTCCCCCCTATTAACCCAGCAATCACAGCCAATATCAGGAATACATACTGTTTGCGATTCATTTTCAACCCCCAGGTTTACGTAAGTAGTATTATCAGACTCTGAAAGTGCAATCTTTGGCACAACATTGGTTTCTGGAAATTTGGTCATCCCAGCCGATGATAACCTTCCTTGTCATAAAAGACGAACAGACGACTATCAGCATCATAAGAGGCCGCATGTTCCCAAGCATCTTTCTCCGAACAATCCCCACGAAATAATTTGTAGAAAAAGTGCATAATGAAAAGAGGAATAGCCCTCCAATCCGGATCTGGTTCGATAGTTCCAATATAGGCCTTTAAGCCTCCAGTCATAAATGCACCTACCATAGCAGACTCACCGCAAGAACATGCAGTATTAATCACGACACAATTTGGCAGGTGAATGCTCTTTGAAATACATTCAGGTGGCATACTACCGTGCCTTAGCATCGATGTGTCAACACTTTCAATAAATTCACCGAAGACAATGCCGTTATCATTACCATGAGCACAAATTATGAAATAAGGTGGAGCATCATCTCCCCACCGAAGCATTTCAAGGAAAGCATCCGGTGTACCCGCAGCGTGAAGATATACTACTGTACCCAGATTCTCTAAAATCCCCCGAATTAAGGGAGCTTCGCGTTGATTTGAAACATCGACGATAACAACTTTCGGCTTCCACATGATAACCTCCTTTAAGAAATGTAGCAGCAGATGCGCTCGTACTTTGTGATCCCCTGGATCCCTTAGTTATTGGATTTGACTGTCACTATGAGGTAGACAGTGATTTGCCGGAAAATCGCACTAACTGTCACTAATCCAATCTTCCTTTTCTAGCACCATTTCATACTCAACGAACGGATCCTGATAGTACCCCTTATCTTCAGATGTTCCAACTGTCCGAAATCCCAGCTTACGAAATAAGGCAAAACCCGCCGTATTATTGATCCAAACCCCCAAAGCTATCTTTAAAATGCCGAATCTCTCAAAAGAGCAATCGAAGAGAAGAGAGGAAGCTTCGTATCCTATGCCTTTCCCGCGCCAAGGTTTTGAAACAATAATACAGAAGTCGGCGCTTTTTCTTTTCCCGTCTATATCTATATGATTTAGACTCAAGTAGGCAACAATCTCTCCATTGATAAGAAGTTCCGCAACAACACTGAACTGTGTGCTATCACTGAGATCCCTGGTGAAACACTCCCATGATTTCTCAGGTGTTAGTGATGAGGGAATATTGTAGTTATGCAGAACTTCTGGGTCCGACCACCAAGGCACAATTATGTGACCATCGTCTATCTTGGCCTCTCGAATGCCAAGTCGATCACCCGTAGAAAGGTACGAAATGTCTTTCAAAACTATGAAAATCCTTCTTCCCATAACTGCCTGATACTATAACATAAGGTGTGTGCCTGCCTATCATATAGGTGTCCCATCTCTCGAAGAACTAAAATTACAAGATCTTACCAACTATGATAAACTGCGAGTTGCGTATATGTCGCACCAATCCTGAGATTTCGCCCTTGTCTTCCCTTTTCCTCTCTCTAGCTAATATCATGCTTAGAAATGAAGCATAGCAACCTATGAAAAACAGCACACCGAAGATAACTAACAGAAGAATATTCAGCAAGAATTCCTTTGTGTTCAATCGCTAAATCATAGAACCCCCCTGGGATAAACGCTGATCACCTAACATCATATTTCAAAAACGCTATATAAGCTCCGAAGAACAGTATGACATTGAAGATGACCAGTAGGGCCATGCTCCCAAGCGACTTTTGGAGAGACTCAGTTAAGGTCAATGGCCTGTCCACGAATTTTGGCACTGCATCGAATTCCACTGTTTTGTGGGACATCAATCCCTCCCATGAGAAATAGATCAAATGATGGCTTGATGGATCGGCTCGATCTTTATCTGCAATGGACTTTTTCAAATCATCCCTATACCTTCTAACTTCCTCCAAAAAATATCCTAACTTGGGGAAACCCACCCCCACGATTTCCTCGCACGCCTGCTGGTAAAGTGCTGTTGGTGAAAGACAAGTGACTTTTCTGGCCAGTTTTGCCTGCGCTAGAATCTTGCCTCTGTACCATTGGTCTACTTTGCTCTGCTCAGCTTCTATCTTCTGGAACATTTCGGCCCGGATCTGAGCAGCGCGAGGAGCAGGAGGTGGACGCTCTCGCCATCCAGCATCGAAATCATGTCCCTCCGGCGTGGAGTCCCATATTTCCCCAGATACAGTATATCTTCTCTCCATGTATTCAGAATATGCGGGGACCTTGTAGAATCCGCTCGCAATTACTGCTCCTGTGTTTGGGATGACGATGACCAGGACAATCCACAGAGCAAGCAAGATGATGAGGCTTGTCGCAGGTCTGGAGGTCAATGCGGAAACAAACAAACCGATTAAAATGAACAATGAGAGATAGAGAATCGATGTCACGAGAACCAAAACAACCCGAAGCCATTCCGCGAACCCAAATGAGACATTGCCTCCCAGCAGTACGATCAACAGGTTGATTAGAACACCGATCGAGAGCGGTACCAGTACGGCGATAAGAGCACTTGTATACTTGCCGACTAGGACTACCCCACGAGGTACTGGGTTAGATAGTGTCAAGGAAAGGGTACCCGATGTTTTCTCTCCGGATAGAGTGCCGTATGTAAGCATCAAAGCCACGAAGCTCATGAACACAGCTATCAGAAATGCCCAATCGAGGTTCGAGAACTGCGAGATCCTGCGATTGCTGCGCTGCAGGTTCTCGGGCCCCTCGATTCTGAAGATATTCGCTTTGAAGGCATTAGGCAGATCCTTTTGGCTACCCTCGACACAGAACGAAAGAGGATTTGGCACAGCATAGAGGGTCTGTGTGTAATGGGCCAGCTTTTCCAGATCATTGCTCGCCGATCGAAATCTGTCCACATTGGTGTTTACATCCTCGTTATAGTCGGAAAGCAGGACATCATATCTTCCGTTAAAGACTATCCCACCCATAACCATCACAACGACCACCAGTGCCGAAGCCAACCAAAGTCGTGCACCGGTCACCTGGTCTAGGATTTCCCTTCTGACGATTTCCCAAAGCAAAACGGTCTCCTTCGTAGAAGCCTCAAATCCTTCCATACTTGACGAACTACCTTGCATCGTATCTCAGGAAATTGGCAAATGCCATCATGAAAACCAGAAAATTCACGAAAAGAAGAATTGTAAGATCAAGCTTACCCCTATTTAAAGCAGACACTATGCGATCTTTCGGGACAATAAACCCCGGCATATCACTTAGATCCAAAGGTGGGTGGTTCTCTCTAGGTGCTATACGTCTCGTCAACTCATCAGGCCAATGTTCTCCGTCCTCCGGAAGTTCATCTACACTCATTCGTGTGAAAAACAGAAGTGATGAAAAAGCTGCCTTTGACTGCATGTAGGAGATCAGCTCTTCCCTATATCTCCTGGTTTGATTCATGAAACGATCCTCTTGCGCAAGGTCAGTGCCGGCCAAAGCTGTTGAGAGGTTCTCGTAACAGAATGCGGGGGAAAATCGCTTTAGACTGCGCGACAGCAGCGCTTGCTTTTTCATACTTTCCTCATAACGCTGATATACCTGCCACATCCTATTAGCATAATGAAGCTGAATGGGCACAGTGGATTTTACGCGCTCCAATAGGGTAAGCATAATACTGCGATGCCCTATGCCGATGTATCCGGGCATGCCATAATCCCCGAAGGAGGCACCTATGATCCGCTGATATCCCTTACCTTTAACAAAAGGAATAGCGTCCACCGCATAACGTATAGTACTGCCAGACTCATCTCTCAGTTTCTGTTCTTCCTCCCTCAGAACTGCCTTTGAGATACTCGGCCTAATATGACTTGCAAGGTATCCGCCAGCATTGGGCAGGATGTTTACGACTGTAATCCAGAAAAACATACATAGAATCAAGGACAGAGCTGCACTCCTCGTCGAACTTGAAATCAACAAACCGATAAGTGCAAAGAAAGAAACATAGATCAGTGAGGCAACAACCAGGAGACCAATCTGTGCCCAGTCCTTTCCAGTAAGTGAAACTGATGGAGAGAATTCAGCTCTTAGAAAGGCAACAAGGAACATCGCTAGCAGGGGCACCGCAAGGGTGAGGAGAGTCCCGAAATATTTCCCTAACAGAATCTGATGTCGCGGGACCTGATTGGATAGCATCTGTGCCAATGTACCCTGCTCCTTCTCTCCAGATACTGTATCACACACGAAAAACAGCGCCATCACGCTCAATACGATCTGGATGATCATCACTAGATCTACCGAAGCAAAGACCCCGGAAATTGGATTGTCGTGGCCATACCGGGTTACCTCGGCAGGAACTTGATCGTAAGTGATTTCTGCCATGTTGCCCATCTTACGCTCGAAACCCTCGCAAAAAATGCTCAACACCGAAGGCCGTCTATCCACACCTACCTTCAACTCCGACCAGACCCGAACATTGGAAAGCTGCTCTCTATGCTCCTGTATAGATCTGTTGTAGTTAGATAGACGGCTTTCATATGATTTGGTCTGTACATGGATGCTCATAAACCCCAGCCCGGAGCACAGGATCAATCCCACTGCAAACCGAAGGGTCAGAAGGTTAGTATAGAATTCTTTCCGCACAACTGTCCAGATCATAAGTATATTCCTTACGTGTCTCGGCCTATTCCTCAATCTCCGCCATATAGTGAACCCTCCTATTCTGCTCTCTTCACCGATAATCGCGAGCAGAATTTGAACATTCTTTGCTTCAGAACTCCACTGGATAATTCGCAATTGCCGTGCCAGAAAAGTCAAACCTGATTTGCCAAACAGACTATATTTAGTAATACCAATAACTTAAGCTACGTCCTAGAGAAATAGGATATGGAAAGAAGCTGGAGACTATGGAGAGAATTTGGGTAGAGATTACCCATGGTAAGCAGTTAACAATGCGTAAACTATTGGTAGGTAACTATCTAGGAGTGTGAGTAACTATTATCCAGCCACAAGCAGAAAGCTTTCCTGTTCCAAGGAACATGGCACGTTTTTCCTATACAGTTTTACGTTTTGTATAGTCATAGAATGTTTCGGAAGGCCTTTCAGGGGGAAAATCCGGGTTTTTCAGGGGAAAAATTAAACATTATTTGCTTCTTTTGTTTAGTAATCACAAAGTCCTGGCAGCCAAGCAACCACAGGGAGATTTTCCTTATCGTAGGAGAACTCCCTTCCTTACCTCCGTGAAGTCTCCTGCCTCCAAACGGCTCAGATATATGTCGCTGGCCATTCCACTCGATCCCAAGTGACACCCTGTTGGAATCGGCGTTTCGTCTAACGTGTAAGCTGCACCCGCAGTGCGATGTTCAGCTCACCTCTATTCCCAGGGCATGTTATACCACTCGGTGTACTCTGCAATTGCACTTTCCGCTACGCTGTACGGTGCACCTCTTGAAGACTCGCGTAGATTGCGTATTCCTGCTTCGCGGCAGAGGTCATTTATCAGATCGAAGACCAGTTGATATTCCTTGGATTCCTCAGTAGCCAGATAAGGTTCTTCATCCAGAGCCACGAGGGCTTTCCCGAGCGTTCCCTCTTCACAGTCGCTAGGAACCTTCATGAGCACAAATCGCATTATTGCGGCAATTACTATGCTTATCCGGTGGGTACGCGCTTCAGGGCCGATTTCTTTCAACAGGTCGGAAAATGTTGAGTATGACTGAGTCCCAATGATCTCCTTAAATTGTTGGAAGAAGGAACCGTTACTTGTCCTATGGGACAGACAACCGTTCGATGGTGACCACGATATGACTTGGAAAGGGCAACGATTTAAAATGCCTCTCAGGTATCCTCAGACTCATCTTCGGCTGGGCCAAGGGACTTAAGCATCATGGCCCCTCTAATCTCCGACTCTATCCTGCTGGCAAACTCGGGATTTTCCCTGAGGAAAGTTCTGGTGTTCTCCTTCCCCTGTCCGAGGCGCTCATCCCCGTAGGAGAACCACGTGCCACTCTTCTTGACTATGCCGTATCTCTCCCCAAGGTCTATCAGGCCCCCCTCCTTAGATATCCCCTGGTTGTACATTACATCGACCTCCGCCTCGCGGAGTGGAGGGGCTACCTTGTTCTTCACAACCTTGATCCTGGCTCTATGGCCAACCACCTCCTGGCCAATCTTTATCGATGCGGTTCTTCTTATGTCGAGCCTCACGGTGGCATAGAACTTGAGGGCACGCCCGCCACTCGTCGTCTCAGGACTTCCGTAGATGACACCTATCTTCATCCTGAGCTGGTTGACGAAGATCACGGAGGTCTTAGATCTATGAATCCCTGAGGTCAGCTTCCTCATAGCCTGTGACATAAG
>CAZTBA010000112.1:0-15049 GCA_964611725.1 uncultured bacterium | reverse complement strand
TATCATAAATCCTACGGTGAATCAGCTTAATTTTAATGTGACAAAGTCAAGCTAATATAATCCAGTAAAATCAATGGCAAATTTGCCCATAAGGAGATCTTTATTCCAGGCTTAGGGGTATTATCCTGCCATTTTCTATCTTGAGGAAATGCACACTGGTGTTGAACCTCCCGGGACTGAAAGAGATCTCTCCCGAGGCACCATGGTAGTTACGAACCTTGGAGATGGCACTCCGGACATCACCTCTCGTCCTCGCCCCCTTCAAGCAGGTCTTTGCCAGGAGCGTCATAGCATCGTAGCCGAACGCCGATATCTCGTTCGGAGTATGGACGAACTTTAACCTGAAATCATCTATAAACTTTCTTGTCCCATAGTCATCCTCGAAATATGGGGAGACGAATATTGCCCCCTCAACATACTGTCCTCCAAGCGGAATTACATCAGTATTGTTCCAGCCACTCCCGCCGAGTATGAAGCATTTTATCCTATGGAAATGGAGCTGTGGAACAGCCTGAACAACGTCCTCGGACCAGGCAGCGACCAGCACACCATCTATCGAGGTTACCGGGGCCTCAGCCCAGGATGTATCTTGCCAGGCCGGGACCTGATCTTCAACGTACAGCGTCTCGAGAGAATCGACCGGCACTCCCAGAGAGTCTGCAAACATTATTTTCAGGCCGATCTCCCTAATTCTACCGAGCTGCTTTCCGAAATCGGTCGTCCCCAGGGAATACCACTCTTGATCCACAATTACACCGCCGAGCCTTTCGATCTCCGATTTGAAACCTTCTGCCATTTCTTCCCCGTATGGATCTATAGGTGCAAGTACGGCTAAAGTTCCAAGCTCGAGCTTGTTCACGGCATATTCTCCGATCTTCCTGCCCTGGATCCCTATCGGGGTATTCATCTGAAAGATATTGGAACCTATCGATGCTATTCCGTTACTATTGGCAGTAGGTGCTATTAGGGGGATACCAAGGCAGTCTGCCACACCTGCCGCTGCTATCGTATGGGAGCTCAGTACGGGACCCATTATGGCCACAACACCCATATCGGCAAGTCTCTGGACCGATTTCACGGTCGATACGAGATCGCTTTCCGTGTCTTCGAAAACAATATCCAACTCGCCCAAATCCTCTCCCAGATCGTACATTGCAAGGTCTATACCTTCCTTGAGAGCAAGCCCCAAGGAGGCATTTTCACCGCTCAATGGGAGGATTACCCCCAACCTTATGTTGTCACCAACTGGGATCTGGTCGATAAGCTCCAGTATCTCTGCTTTCAAGTTACCGTCAGGATAGGCATTTCGGAGTTGTTCAAGCCTATACTTGGCCTCCCTCTTCCTCCGTGAGGAAACCAGGCTCCGCGCTTCACCCCAACCTATCGCTTCTTCCATGGCGTCGCTCGGGGCCATGGCCCTGAGATGTTCGACATCCTCAGATGTAATCAATTCCCTGGCGTAGAGATAGCCGAGGGCGAGTGCCCCCCTTTTAGAAAGTCCGGGATCCAAGCCCTTCATCGAAAGCAGCTCAGCATATCTCGAAGCGGCATCCCTGTATTTTTCGATCCTGTAGGAGGAATGGCCGAGCCAGTACTTTGCAATCGGAGCGTATCTATCCCGGGGATATCTTGAAAGGAAACCCTCAAAAGATTTTATGGCAAGGCGGTAGTTTCCGAGCATATACAGGCAACGTCCCACCATAAGATAGGCTTTCGGCGAATCCTGGCCCTCGGGAAATCCGAGGACCTTTTCAAAGGCGAGACGTGCGAGATTGAACCTGCCCTCTCTGTAGTACCTCATACCTTCGAGGAAGAAAGGGTGGGGTTCCGCAGCGGATGCAGGACTCCCAAAGGTTTTTCCCGAAGGGAAAAAGGACAAGAGAAAAACGAAAAGTAGGCTGGCAGACCATGCCAAATTTCTACAGGATCTCATGTCAAAAGTACCATCTCAAAGTATGAAGTTTCCGAAATCTTCGGGCTTGATCCAACGTATCCTTTTAGCGATATCGTCTTCCGGTTCATCCTTGAAGGGCTTGATCATCAGTTTCTCTTCCACAAAAATCGGTGCGGAGAACTTGAGCGCCATGACTATAGAGTCGCTTGGTCTGGCATCGATCTTCACCACGACATTTCCAGACTGAAGGAAAAGCCCAGCGTAGAAGACGTTATCGATCAGATCGCTTATTTCGATCTTTATGACCTCCGATTTCAGCCCTTTCATAACCTCCCTTACCAGGTCATGTGTCAATGGTCTCTCGAAGTTTAGCCCTGCAAGCTCAAGCGCTATGGCGCTTGCCTCGGGATAACCTATCCATATGGGAAGCACTTTGTCACCGCCAACTTCCATTAGAAGGACCACTGGTGAATCGGTAGCTGAATCAATTCCCAATCCCGTAACTGATGCTAACAGCATCGCCTCCCTCCCGGGTTTTCCAAAATGCGAAAATGAGGCTATTCTTTTACCACCCAGAGCTTCACCTTCGCCTCAACATCCGAATGGAGTTTCAAGCCTACGGCATAGACTCCTAGCGCCCTTATAGGCTCATCAAGGATTATCTTGTGTCTGTCGATATCGTACCCCTTCTCCTTTAAGAGCTCAGCTATGTCCTGTGCTGTAACTGAGCCAAACACCCTGTCATCCTCACCTACGGTAACTAAAGCAGTAAGGGAGATCTTGGAAAGCTCTCTCGTGATGGATTCAGCAGTTCTTTTCGCTTTGGTCTCCCTGATCTCTTTCTGTCTCAGTTCCTCCTTATATACAGCCATATTGGGGGATGTGGCTTCCAGTGCCTTTTTTCTGGGTATCAGGTAGTTTCTGGCGTATCCATAGGAGACATTCACTATCTGTCCGGCCTCTCCAAGCCTATCGACATCCTCCTTAAGTATAACTTTCATACATAGCTCTCCTTGGCGAAATCTAAGTTTAGCTCCTTCCGACCTTCCTGAAATCGAACCAGGTGTCGAGCACCCCTATGCCAAGTAGCAACGGGCCCGATATGACCTGGGTAAATATCAGGAAAACGTAGAACAATATCTCCACATATGGTGAAACCTTTACCCTCTTAAGGTGGTAAAAGGTTATGGCGAACCCCTGGATAAGATATAGCATCGCCATAACCACTATTAGGTTCCACCCTATTATCTGCGGCCTGTTCCATTCCGCCGTCTGCAGGCTCTTCCCTCCGAATATCCAAAGTGCCATCCCCGCTACGAACGCCCAGATAAAGTGTTCCCAAATTCTCCATTCTCTGAAAGATCTCATGGGCGGAGGTACTATCTTAAGCCCCGGGGCCAACTTTCTGAGCATAACGTAAGCACCGACGACCATGATCAGGGCAGACAGAAAGTTAAGTGCTGGACGTATCTGCACTATGAAACCCACCGTCTCCTGTATAGCTTCCTGTGCCTGTTCTGAGTATCCTCCGCTGACCCCAAGTTTCTCCCAAAAGCCGAGAGAAGAGCGGTTTGCCTCCTCCACTTGGGATTTAAGGACGTCAGAAACCGTAGGCCAGGAAATCAGAAGAAAGATGGCGAAAGCCAGTGAAGGAAGCGAAGAGAAGGCCAGGACCTTCCCGAAACTCCATTTTCTCCGCAACCCATATCCGAAGATCAGCCCGACAAGCACAACCTCAACTGCAAAAGGGAAAATGAAATCCTGTCCAAGTGTCGTCAGCACAAATATTGAGGAAGCACATAGGTATAGGAGACCCTTCGGATCATATCTCAAAGACATATACCCGAAACCACATATAAAGACTATCTCAAGAAGGTCTCCTACGAAGCTGAGGGAGCGTAAAAGAACGAACAGAAGCCCGTAAGCTACCCCTAACAAAATCCCTACTATCGCAGGACCAAACTGAACTTGCTTCCCAGCCAACGGTGATCCCCCGGGCAATACAGGCTTTTTACTTGAAAGATCCGGAAGAGGTGAAGGGTATCAGGGCCAAGACCCTGGCTCTCTTTATCGCTCTGGTTAAACTTCTCTGATGTTTCGCGCAGTTCCCCGACATCCTTCTGGGAATTATCTTTCCCCTCTCTGTTATGAAATTTCTCAGTTCCCTGTCGTCCTTATAGTCGATCTCTGTGCCACGATCACAGAAGCGGCATATCCTTCTCTTTCTATCGACCATTCTAAGTTTTTCCATTTTAATCAAGGAATCACTCACCTACCTCTCCTAAATCGCCAGATCCACCGGAGTCAGTCACCGGTCTGGCTTTGGAATGTTCATTGCTGTTGAATTTCTCCATCTCCCTCTTCGAGGCCACTACTGTCATATACCTGAGTACCGATTCGTCGAGCTTGAGTTCCCTCTCCAGATCCCTTACAAGGTTCCAATCAGCCACATAGTTGATGAGGGCATAATAGCCCTGCTGCCTACCTTTGATATCGTAGGCAAGCCTCTTGAGCCCCCATTTACGTTTCCTCAAAATTTCCTGTGATCTCTTCTCAATGAAATCGAAGAACTTGTTCACACACTTTTCGATTCCTTCATTTCCAATTTGGGAATCAACAATAAACACTGTCTCGTAAACCTTCATCATTACCTCCCTTTGGACTCAAACGACCCTGGTAGAGGATCTACCAGAGTAGGAAAGCCAAGCTACCTCATAAAGAGAGGAGCCATCAGAAGCGAAACGACCGCCATAAGCTTCATAAGCGTATTCATGGAAGGCCCTGAGGCATCCCTGAACGGAACTCCAACCCTCTCTCCTACTACAGCCGCCTTATGCGCTTCGGATCCTTCTCCTCCGAGGTAACCCCTTTCTATATAGCTTCTGGCACTGTATAGGGCGCCTCCTGCATTAATCATCATAATAGCTATAAGAATACCTGACAAAATCGCGCCTGCCAGGAATCCTCCGAGTGCCTCAGCGCCGAGCACAAGTCCTACAGCTATTGGGCAGACGATAGCGCTGGCCCCGGGAACCGCTATCTCCCTGATGGCTGCTCTGGTGCCTATATCGACACATTTTACTGCATCGGACTTGGACTTTCCAACTACAATACCCCTTGCATTCCCGAATTGGCGTCTGATCTCTCTGGCCACCCTGGAAGCGACCCTATCGACCGAAGTGAGTGCCAGAGAGGCTATCAGAAATGGGATAAAACCTCCTATAAAGATCCCGGCAGCCACATTTGCTTTTGTGAGATCGATAGCCTCGAGATTCACAACTCTCGTGTAAGCCGATAGGAGGGCAAGGGCGGTCAGAGCAGCCGCCCCAAGGGCAAATCCTTTCCCGATGGCCGAGGTGGTACCACCGATCGCATCGAGCCCACCAGTTATCTCACCTACCTTGGAGCCGAGGCCGGAGATCTCAGCTATCCCGGCGGCGTTGCCAGCTATAGGTCCATATGCGTTGACCGACATCGTTATACCGGCGGTAGCAATCATCCCGACAGCCGAAATGCCTATCCCATAGAAACCAACGAACCTATATGCAATCCATGTAGCCAAGCATATAGCGATAGCCGGAAGGACCACGCTTTTCATTCCCGCGGCAAGCCCGGAAATAACATTCGTGGCCGGCCCGGTCCCGGCCGAGCTGGCGATCCTCTTCACGGGGGGACCGAGAGTGTAATATCCGCTCAGAAGTCCTACAGCGATACCAGCGATACACCCTGAAAGCACAACCCATAATATCACAAGTGGTATACCAAGGTTCCTTATAGCCAGGAAGCTTCCTATAAGGAAAAGAACTATGCTCATGCAGGCAGAATATCTTAGCGCTGCTGCGGGACCCATTTTCTGAAATGCCCTTGCAGAAATGACACCGACGATGGAGGATACCATACCGATTACAGCAAGTAGGATCGGAAATGAAATAAGCTCCAAACGACTTGAAGAGACCATGCCCCCAGTGTCCGTCGCCCCTATTACAACGGTGGCAACCATAGAGCCAACATATGATTCGAAGATATCCGCCTCCATTCCGGCTATATCCCTTACGTTGTCCCACACTTTATCCACCGTAATAGATAGTCCACGGAGGTCAGTCTTGCTAATATCATCCATACCGACAAGGCCGGCACCGATGCCCGTTAATTTGGTATAGATACCACCTCCAAAATTTGCAAAAAGGGCTGTCAGACTTGTCCCCATGGCGAACCCAACCACTATGGGAACCATACCGGCACCTTCAAGGCCGCCGAGAAATCGGGAAAGTACTCCCACGCCAAGCAGCCCGAGGCCTGAGGCAGACAATCCCACGATGGCCGCACCGGAGAAAGCGATACTGAAAGCCTTTGGCCGCCCGAGCTCCAAGGCTGCGTGGGCTGTCCTCACGTTCGATCTCGTGGCCGATTTCACGCCGAAGAACCCGGCCCCCATAGAGAGGAGTGCACCGCAGAGGAAAGCGACGGCTGCTATTTTATGGTTAACAAAAACCATTAGAAGCACAAAAAGGACAATTATAGACACTGAGAGTATCTGATATTCCCTTTTCAGAGATATCATAGCCCCATCGTGAACCGATTCCGATATCTCGATCATGAGATCGGAACCTGCTGGCTGCCTTCTCACATAGTTATATATCAACGCAGCCACGATGAGCCCGAAAACTCCCACAAGAGGCGCCCATTTAATCCAGACTATCATAAGCTTCCAACACTTTAATGAGTAGGATCCCCCTGATATGCGTTGCAGAAATCTATGGCTTTATCTATACCCTGGCTTATAAAGACCTTGACAACCTCAGTGGTCCGGAACACCATATTGTTAACGGTGTCGAGCTCATCTTCGCCAAATTCTTCGAGAACATAGTTTATCATATCAAGTCCATCCGGGGGAGAACCTATGCCGAGCCTGAGCCTTGGGAAAAACTCAGATTCAAGCTCATATATTATTGATGCAAGTCCATTGTGCCCGCCATCGCTTCCCCTCCTTCTAAATCTCAGCCTTCCCAAGGGGAGGTTCACATCATCGACCACAACTAAAAGATCCTCAAGCGAGATGGGGAAACGTCCGAGAGCGTCGCCGACGGCGATGCCGCTTCTGTTGACATAGGTAAGGGGCTTTAGGAGGAGGAAAACATTACCTTCGAAGTCAGCTTCAGCTATGAGGTACTCGCCCTTTCCTTCCCTCCACAGGGTGTCAGATTGTTTCGCAAGTAGATCCAGTGTCCTGAATCCGAGGTTATGCCGGGTTCTCTCATACTCTCTGGCGGGATTGCCGAGCCCGACAACAGCATGCACGAGGTTACTCCCCTTCTTCAGTTTCTTCTTTCTGCTTCCTCTCGATCAGTTCGGGCTCAGCAGCTTCTTCCTCTTCGACGGCTTCCTCTTCCTCAACACGTGTCATAACCGGTGCCAGCACAGTCATAATCGCACCGGCAGTCTCTGTCACAACACGCGGGTCCATCTCCTTCAGGTCTTCGACATGTATCGAATCACCCACATCGAGTTTGGAGACATCGAGTTCTATATGCTCAGGTATTTCAGTTGGCAGACACTGGACATCTACCTCATGTATAACCTGCTGGAGCACGCCTCCTTTCTCACTAACACCTATAGATACTCCGACAGGCAATATCGGTACGCTGATGGTGACCTTTTCAGTAAGGGAAACATGGTGGAAGTCGAGATGTATCGGAGAACCCGTTACAGGGTCGCGCTGGACCTCCTTTATAAGGATCATGAGGCCCCTTTTCTTTCGCCAGCCGGCCCTGAGATTCACGATCGAATGCCTTCCTCCAGCATGGAGCAGCGTCTCGAACTCCTTGCGGTCCACGTACACCGGGGTTGGTTTGTCATGAGAGCCGTAAAGTATTCCTGGAATCTTCCCCTCCATACGTAGCCTCTTGCTCGGCCCCTTTTTCAAGCTATCTCGTTTTTCAACCTTCAATTCAAAATCCGCCATCTTACCTCCTTAAAATACTGTCCTTTCAGTAGAAAAGCGAACTTACAGACTGCTCAAAATGTATCCTTCTCATAGCCTCTCCGAAAACTTCGGCCATTGAAACAACTTCGGTTTTGTCGTCACTTTTGTAGTCCGGGAGAACTACCGTATCAGTGACAACTAACTTCTCCAGCTCCGATTTGGCAATTTCTTCCACGGCATGGCCGGAGAACAGGGGATGCGTACAGGCGGAATATATGCTAAGCGCACCTTCCATTCTGAGTGCATCGACCGCCTGTATCAGGGTGCCACCCGTATCTATCATATCATCCCTTATGATTATGTTTTTCCCCTGGACATCGCCTATAACGTTCACCACCTCAACGGAGTTAGGCTTCGGACGCCGTTTGTCAACTAATGCCAGCCCAGCACCAAGCCATTTGGCAAAGGCCCTGGCCATCTTTACGCTTCCCACATCCGGAGAGACCACCACAAGGTCAGGGATCTCCATCTTCAGGAAATGCCTGGCCAGGGTTGGGGATGAGAAAAGGTGGTCAACCGGTATATCGAAAAAGCCCTGTATCTGGGCCGCATGCAAATCCATTGTCAGGATCCTATTGGCACCGGCACTGACTATAAGGTTCGCCACAAGCTTCGCAGTTATTGGAGCCCTCGGGCGATCCTTCCTGTCCTGGCGCGCATATCCGAAATAGGGTAAGACCGCTGTGATCCGCTTCGCAGATGCCCTTCTGGCAGCGTCTATCATTATAAGAAGTTCCAGGATGTTATCAGCGGGGGGATGTGTTGACTGTAGTATGAAAACATCAGTTCCACGGACGTTCTCGTCTATCTTGACAGATATCTCGCCGTCGCTGAACCTGCCGACCTCGGCTATCCCAAGCGGGATTTCAAGATAAGCTGCTATTTTTTCTGCTAAGCCTCTGTTTGAGTTTCCAGCGAATATCTTGAGCTTATCCATCTACACCCCCGTAATATGGCTGCCCCCCGAGGATTCGAACCTCGATTAACGGCTCCAAAGGCCGCTGTCCTGCCATTGGACGAGGGGGCAACATACAAAAGCTTTGATCTCAGTTAACATGAAACTCTCCAGCACCTCTCCTGCTGTCTCCCTACCCTCGAAGACCCCGTAGACCGCCGAACCGCTTCCCGACAGCGAAGCTGCTATGGCCCCGCTCGAAAACAGCTTATCTTTGAGGGAGCTTAGTACGGGATACCTCTCGAAAACTAAAGGCTCGAAATCATTCCATATCTCTTTATATATATCTTTCCCGAGCCTGCCGCCGGATTTAGAGGAGGTTAATAACTTAACATAGTTATCGCTACAAGTCAAGCGCATTTTTCCCCTGTCCCACTCACCATAGGCCCATCCTGTATCAATGCGGAACTCCGGGTACAGTACTATATAGCTTACATCCGCCGGTGCATCGATATAACACAGCTCTTCCCCTCTGCCGCAAGCTATCGCGGTGCCGGTTCTAAGGAAGAAAGGGACATCAGAGCCAAGCTTAGACGCAAGCCTGGACAGCTCCTCATAGCCAGCGTTGGTCTTCCATATGAGATTGAGAGCCTTAAGCGTTACAGCAGCATCACTGCTTCCACCACCGAGGCCAGCACCCAAAGGAATGGATTTCCGGATCACTACCTTGACCCCGTTCCTGATCCCGAAAGAGTCCATGAAAACTTCTGCAGCTTTCCACACAAGGTTCTCCGGGCCCTGCAGGGAGGGGAAGTTAGGACACAAAACCTCCATACCTGACGTTCTGGGGAAAAAGCTAAGCATATCAAAGAGATCTATGCCTTGCATTACGGTAATTATACCGTGGTAGCCATCGGCCCTCTTGTCGAGTATCCTGAGGCCGAGATTGAGCTTCGCATAGGCTCTCGCCGAAAAACATACCTCTGATGTTTTCGTACTAACACTCATATCAGAAAAAAGCCGTCAGCTTTCCCTGACGGCTCGTCAGAAAGGTTATACGTTCTCTTTCTTGCGCCTCCTCCTACCTTTCTCCCTCGCACCATAGTAATAGTAGTAATAATAGTAATAATGCGAATAGCCGTACTGGCTCTCTATATCGAGGTTGTTCAGGACGCTCCCTAAGATCCTGGCGTTTACATTTTCAAGTAAAACCTTCCCCCTTGTGATGATTTCACGTGCGACCTTACCGGACTGTATAACTAAGATAATCCCGTCGACTTCAGATCCGAGTACGACCGCATCGGTAACAGCTATCACAGGCGGAGAATCGAAGAGAATGAAGTCAAAATTCGATTTCATGTCACCTATCAGCTCTTTCATTCTCTTTGATCCGAGAAGCTCAGAGGGGTTCGGTGGTATCGGTCCACAGGGAATAAGGCTCAAGCTATCGACTGCGGTTTCCCTGACAACCGAAAGGAGGCTTACATCCTCGACAATAGCGTTTGTCAGTCCGTAGCTTCTGTCCATCCCAAATATGGAATGGAGTATGGGGCGGCGGAAATCGGTATCGACAAGCAGGGTATTTATGCCCATCTGTGCCACTGTTATCGCAAGGTTGGCAACCGTGGTCGATTTCCCCTCCCCGGGGCCAGCGCTGGTGACAAGGACGGCCTTTATCGGGTCGCCCGCTCTAGAAAACTGTATGTTGGTGCGCACAGATCTATAGGATTCCGATATAGGAGATCTCGGCTCGAAATGTGTTATAAGCTTAGATTCTATGAGATTTGCCTCGTTCTCTTTCTCAGAAGGTTTCGAATTTTCGGAAGATTTTATGGTCGGCACAATCCCGAGGACCGAAATTCCGAGCAATCTTTCGACATCCTCCACGCTCTTGAGAGAGGTATCCAAATACTCCATTAGAAAGGTAATCCCAACCCCGAGTCCAAGCCCAACAAGAACCCCGAGCATGACGTTAAGCCTCCTCCGAGGCCTTATAGGGCGAAGAGGCTTATCGGCAGAATCGATTATGCTCACAGTGCCGATCTTTCCAGCCTCAGTCACCTTTGTCTCCTCGAGGTTCTCCTTCATCATCATATAGATCCTCTTGTCAAGGTCAACCGCCATCTGTAACCTTGCCAACTGAAGGCTCTTCTGGGGAAGTGTCTGTAATCTCCTCTCGTAGTCTTCCACGGATTTCTTCAATACCAAAGCCCTGGTGCTGTCCGACACAACCTGGACTTTCAGGCTGAGTATCGTCTCAAGGAGGCCCTGAGAGAAGCCGAGAGGATCAGAGACCGGAAGGCCTCCTTTGAGAAGCCTCCCCGCCTCATCCTTTATACGTCCCTTGACATTATCAATCTTTCTGCTCAATTCCTGGAGCTCCGGGTGATCGTCCGAATATCCCTGGCTTATGTAACGTATATGTATGGATTCATACTCAGCAAGCTGTTTCCTCAATTCTTCCATAATGGGGCTCGAGACCATGGCCACCGACTCACTCAAGTCCTTCGCTTGATCCGCAAGCTGGGCGTTAAGGTGGGTCAGCCTTATCTCGGAAGTTTTGAGATCAATGAGGGACTGATTGTAGAGCGCACCGAACTCGGACCATTTCTCGATAAGCTGCTTTGTCTCCTCATCGGGAGCTATGAACTTCTCCTTCTGCTGATAGTCCTTCAGGGCGTTCTGGGCCTTCTCAAGATCGGCTTCCTTCATAGCCACCTGCGACTCAAGAAATCTCCTGACCTCGGCAACCTCCGCGCTGCTCTCCCTTTTGCTTCGATCATGGTAGATTTCGGCCACAGTGTTAGCCGTTATCATCGCCTCCTCAGGGTCCCTGGCCTCAACCTTTATATCTATCAGATCCGTGTCCCTGCGTGGCGATATCTGTACCAACCTGCGAAGCGACTCGGCGGCCGCTTTGAGGCTTGGCGCCTCATTACTACCCTTGTCCCCTAAGAGGTAGAAGGTGCCACTGTAACCCCTGTCGATAAGCTTCTGGACAACCTCTTCAGCCAAACTTCTGCTTTTAAGGATCTCAACCTGGTTGTTTATTATGGTCTCCCGCCTGCTGAATCCCGTTACATCGAACGGTGAGATCCCGCTTTTCTTGGTCTCGATCATTATAGTCGTGGTAACCTGATAGGCCGGGTTCATCCTCAGGGTAAAAAACACCGTAGATGCGACGACTACGAGGAAGGATATAGCTATTATCCATCTGCCCCTGTAAAGTATACGGAGATAATCCCGTAGTGTCACCTGGCTTTCTGATTCATAATTATTCTGCAAGACCTCTCCTTTCAATGACGGGCCTTATTATCAATTTCTCAGGAAAAATAGGTAGTATACATTGGCAACTATGGCAAGCTGCGATATAAATCCCGTGAACCTGGCGAACATATGAAATATGCTTCCCGATATAACGACAGTGTCATCCGGTTTTAAAAGGAGAACGGATTCCGAATCGGCCGACTCGAGGTAATCCTTGAGATTTACGTTTATGATTTCTCTCTTGCCAGCGGTTGTCCTTACCACCTTTATCCGGTTTATCCTGGCATTTTCGGTCGGGCCACCAGCGAAGGATATGATCGAGACTATGTCAGTATTATCGGGCACAAGGTACTGCCCCGGTGAGAGGACCTGGCCCCACACGTTCACCTTCATAAGGAGTTCGTCCTGCGTCCCGAGAGAGAAGTAATACCGGGCGGGCCTGGGACCCGGGGCCTCTACCACCTCTTTAGGGATTTTAGTTTCAAATTCACCCCATCCTACAGGGGCCATATATAAAACCATAAGGACTGAAAGGAGTACCGACACCGAGCATTTTGCTTTTCTCACATTGCCTCCCCAGCAACTTTAAGATGAAATCCTGTAAACTTCTCTTCCCTTAAATTTAACACTTCACACTGCAAATTTCAAATTTTTTATTTGGCAACCTGGAAACTGACCCAGACTGATTCCGACCCTGACCCGGGATCGCCGGAAGCGTCCACCCTCCATCTGTAATTCCCGGATGGGAGTTCCTCCAGGATGGCATTCCCATCGCTGTTATATACGATCTCACTGCTATGGCCAAACTCGATGCTGTATGTACCGGGATCACTGATCCAGATATAACTGCCCGATTCATCAATAACCTTGATCACAAACTCCCTTATAAGGTCACCACTTTCCCCCCAGAAAAAATTGAACACCGGATTTGTATCACTTATAACCTCACGGGACGACGGACTTGAAGGCTGGGGCTTCGCAAGGAGCCTGTAGCTTACAGTATTGCTCCTGTCGCTTCTCAGGCCTGATTCTGCAAAAGATCTGACATTGTAGGAATACTTGATTAATAGCTGAAAATCCGTGTCGTCCCATGAGATCGTATCGCCTACGGTTTCCTCAACAGGGATAGTATCTACAAGTTCAAAGACCACCTGATCCTCTGCCCTGCGCCAGACCTCGTAACCGGCCAGATCCTTCCAGGTAACGGCGACCCACTCCACTCTTATCCAGTCACGTTCTGGGATCGCATCTATGCCCCTTTCGATCGGCGAAGTATCAGAGGGATTAGGAAGAAGCTCAGGGGGCGGGGGTGGTTCACCGGGGCCTGTACCTTTGCTGCAACCCGTTATAGAGGTAATCAAAATAAGTATAATATGGGAGAGCTTAAACTTAGATTTGTAGACCCTCATCAGAACCTTATAGCTCCGCTAAGGCGATGTATGGCACCGAGCTCATGCGAGAGTATTGCATAGTCGAATCTGAAAAATCGGAACGCAAAACCCGTACCGGCTGAAACACCGTTTCCGTTATACCCCCCCCTCAGGGCCACAACACTCCTGTAGACATATTCGAACCCAATACGTTTGCGCTTTCCGACTCCGGCATCTCTCTCCCATGAGACGGTCAGCCTCCCACCTATGGCGGGAAAGGGCTGGATATAGGCGAGGCCCACTCTGAAGTTATAGGGTATCTCATCCTGGTGTTTAGTATCCCAAATTATAGCAGTATTGGCCACATCATGCACTGAAAATCCGAAGGAGACATCCCCGAGGTACTCCACATCGAACATATCATTTGCCCCAAACCGCACCATCCCTCCAAGGTCGAGACCTATCCCCTGAGCGGATGACCCGTCAAGCATATAGCGGATGTATTTCAGGTTGAAGCCAACCGGAAACTCCAAGGGAAGCACGAAGTACTGCCAACCAAGATCAAGGTTAAACCTGTTCATTTTCGAAAACGAGAAAAAGAGGGCGTCTTCCCTGTCAGTGAAATAACTATCAGTGCGACCATCCCCCTGGAGTCCTGGATCCCTCCAACGGCTTGGCCCCCCTTCCCTTCCCCCCGGAAGCTCCGGATATAGCGGTATGTCATCAACCGAAAGCCTTAACCATCCGAGAGAGACCGAAGCTTCACCGGTGGCAAGGGGCTGAAGTATGCTTACAGAATGATAGCTCGCCAAAGGATCGCTTATCCCAAAAAGGGTCGAATACATGGCCGATAATTCCCTATCCCTTACCAGCGAGATCCCCGCAGGGTTCCAGTAGAAAGCAGTCCCGTCATCAGAAACGGCTGTAAAGGCACCCCCTATCCCCATGGCACGGGCACCCACTCCAATCTTAAGGAACGCCCCGGCCTCCCGGGTTGCAGCAGACGCTACATGGAAATACAGGAAAGAGATCAGAATCAGTGCCAGTAACTTCCTACAAATATGGAAGTCAAGAGGCAAAAGTAAAGAGTGTTTATTGGACAGGACCATTCAACCCCCCATTTCCGCATCTATCCATCTTCATCTTTTCTTCGCAACTTTCATTATCTTCTCTACAACCTTACCTTTTTCCGACACAGTCCTCACCCGGCAGAAGTAAACACCGTTGGCAAGCTCCAGCCCCGTATCATCGGTCCCATCCCAGGTGACCTCATGATATCCGGGGCTTGTTGCTGGGTTTCCGGCATCGTCGTTGAAATCCTTGAAAACCCTTACCAATCTGCCACTTACAGAATATACCTTTATCGAGAAATCCTCAACCAGTTCCGAGGTAAGGACATAGGTAAATATGGTATAATCGGAGAAGGGATTCGGGTAGTTCCCGAGGTTTATTATGTCGAATGTTGCCAATACCTCGAAATGCATGACCGCCTTTTGGCTCCTGTTCCCGGCGCAATCTGTGGCTTCAAACTCGATACTGTGCTCGCCTGTGGAGAGGTTCGGGAATATGTTCACAGGGGTAACGTAGCTATCAGCAGGTTTTCGGGGGAACTGGACCGTTGGAGGCTCAAGGAGTTCGCC
>CAZTBA010000111.1:0-15112 GCA_964611725.1 uncultured bacterium | reverse complement strand
GCCCAGGCCGGATCGACCGGCTTTATACTGGCGCCAGCCTGCGTGATAATGGGCAAGTCTCCCGACGCCAACCTTGCAGCGGCACGCCGGGCGGTCGAAACAATAACATGAGACCGCATATTTATCTTACAGTACGCTTCAAGTCATAAATGCAGATGCAGAAACGAGGTGGAATGTTAATATCAGTTGACACCTAATTACTGTAGGGAGGACCTCGTGGGAGCTGAAGCAATCACCGACAAAGATAGAGGTCTGGCCCAGAAATGCATGGAGTGCTCAGCGTGCAGTCACGCAAGGGAGAAGCAAGGAGGAATAGTCTTCTGGTTTGTTAGAGCTATCGAGAATAGTATATGCACGTATTGCAAAGCCTACGAAAGGGTCTATGGTCGTAAGGCTCACGAGCCGATGCCGGACAAGGAAAATCTTAAGGTGCTCGGAAATCTGCCAACAGAAGATGATTTGGGGAAAGGGTAAATATGACTGACAGAGAACGATTTCTGGCGTGTCTTCTAGGTAAACCAGTAGATCGGCCACCCTACTGGCTTCTATGGGGACCATGGAGAACGACCTGGATCCGTTGGGAGAAAGAGGGGAAGCCCGAAAATGTAACAGATCATCGCTCGATTTTTGATCCTGATCAACCGCCAAAGATAGTACCGGTAAACTGTGGTCCCTGCCCGAGAATCGAAAGGAAGGTTATCGAGGAAGATGAGGATTTCGTTGTCTTTATCGACAGTTGGGGTATAAAGCGGCGGGATTTTAAGCACCATGAGTCCATGTCAGAATTTATTGAGTTTCCCGTGAAAAACCGTAGAGATTGGGAGAAGTTCAAGGAAGAGAGGTTCGAACCGGGTAATCCGGATCGTTTGAGCGGTAACTGGAGGCAACTATGTGCCGAGTGGACCGGCAAAGGCTACCCTATCCAGTTGGGATACTACCCGGACGTGGGTGTATTTGGTGGACTCCGCTGGCTCCTCGGAGACGAGGAATGTCTGTTGGCATTCTATACGATGCCGGATCTCGTTCACGAGATTATGGATCACCTGACTTCCATATTCCTTACGGTATTTGAGAAAGTAGTAAAAGAGATCCGGGTGGATGTCCTCCACATATGGGAGGATATGTGCGGCCGACAGGGTCCCCTTATGTCGCCAAAGCATTGGGACAAGTTCATGGGGCCGAGCTATCATCGGATAAAGGAATTTGCCAGGGAGTGTAATATTCCGCTGATCTCAGTGGATACGGATGGCAACCCGGACTTAATTATCCCTCCCATGATGCGGGCCGGAGTGAACTACCTGTTTCCGATAGAAGTAGCCGCAGGCTGTGATATAAATATGCTGCAAGATAGATATCCTACACTGGGGATGATGGGTGGCATTGACAAACGAGCTCTGGCGGCTGGTCCTGATGCAATCGATAAGGAATTGGACAGGATTAAGCCTGCGGTGGAGAAGGGGCGATATATTCCAGATTTGGACCACCTTATCCCGGATGACGTATCGTGGGGGAATTATTGTTACTATGCGGAGAGGCTAAAGAAGCTCGTTGGTAAACCCTGAGGTGTCGAAAACTCCTGATGGTGCATCCGTGATCGACTAAGTGGCAAAGGCTTGTTCAAAAGCCTGAATTCGAAGGTGATGACATTGAAAGGCCAAATGCTTGTGAAACCGCCTGCTCTGGCGTTTCCCGTTTTTCAGAGATTAGGCCAATCGCTTAGAGATCCGGATCTTCACGAACCTCCAGCAGCTTAACCGATCACGGATGCTAAAAGTGAGATAAAATATTCACTATGTATTATTGGGCGAGTATCCTGTTTCAGGGTTCTGCACACCGGCAGCGAATAGAGGAACGATAAGGGTTTACTTTTCCAAGATTTATCAAGAGATAGCTATAGATCTACCCGTGCTTGGACAGCGATCAAAATCGTCCGTCTAATCCTTGTCCACCCCATAGGCAATCCACCGTTCGACCGTGCTCTTAAACTCCTGCTCGCCGATTTCCATGTCCGAATACATATCGGTTAAAGCACTGTCCAGGCTCAGGATCTTTGAAAGCCTATGGCATGGGTTCATGAAGACCTTGTTTAGCGGCGCCTTGAGACCCCCTATGACTTTGTCAACACACACCCTCGAAAGTCTATACATATCTGCCAAATCTCCTCGAATCATTACCTGAAGAGTGATCTCAGCGGCCCTGAAGGATGGTTCCAGCGGTACCTTCTTGCGGCTATTAATTGAGACGTGTCAATTACTCAAAAAAATACTATAGCAAATTGCGTACCATAACTTACAGGGATCTCAGTTCACAGATAGACCCTACAGGACCAATCTGTGATTCACTCGCGGGCTGATATGGTCTTTACCAATACATGAGCCATGGGAAGCTGACCGACTTAATTTGAGCAAAAGTGTTCAAATTCCGGCATTAAATTGAGAGGTCGATCAGCAGTCAGGGATGTAATCCGTATAACCCCTCATTCACAGATTGGTACAATACTGATGATGTGATCGTGGATCCTCCCGGGGATTGGATCCGCTTGTCCGATAAAGGGGATATGCTGATCAATGAGGATCAATGTAACAGATCTGATTTCTGGATCACCTATAGACCATTACGGGGATTGACAAATATGTCATATGTGGGGATCTTTGGATGGAAAGTATGATTGCCATCTCTTTGGATAGACTTGCGCCTGCCGACAAGCCCTTGGAGGGCGAACATTTGCCGGTTGTTGGCGTAATTGTGGATATGGTTGTCATGTCGATCAGCTTGTGGTTCCCGACTTGAAATAGTGGACCTTGCCACCCGGCTCAGCTTTCTCCTAAGGCGTAGACCAGAAAGGTTTTCCGGACCTTCATCTTTCCCTCCTTTCCTTGTCTCAAGTAGGAATCTAACCGTCCGGATGTCAATAACCGCCCTCTCTTACCCACTCTTCGTTAAAGCGCACATGCTTGATGGTTTTCAGGTTATAACTGTAGGACACATGGAGTGAACCGTCCTTGGATTGAACGATTGAGGGATAATCAAAACGCTGCCCGGGGATATCCTCAATATGCCGTGTCCACTCCCAACTCTCCCCGAAATCCTCCGAAATTGAGATCGCCAGACGATCGCGGGGGGACTCTTCCTTGTCATTGTAAACCATAGCTAAGTTGCCACTCTGCAGTAAGATCGCTTCGATTCCGGAACCCGGGTTGGGCAAGGTAGTCTCGCATATCGGTGACCAGGTGTTACCGCTGTCGAGTGACTCGCTGCGTTTGATGCGGTGGTCATTGGCTGCATCCCGGAAAAAGGCTATTAGCTTTCCATCGGGTAAGCTCACGACGGAAGGCTGCTCGACACCGAGTTTGCCGGGCACGACCTGCGAGAAAGTCCATGTTTCTCCACCATCGTTCGTCATCGCCATAGCAGCCACACCGAAATTCTCATTCCCCAGTGGAAGCAGCAACGTTCCATCCGCAAGGATCGTCGGATGTGCACGGGGCATCCAGCCCAGCCTGCGGGCAAAGGGATCGCTGAGCTGTTCGAGTAATCTCTTCGCAATTCCCTCATACCTGTTACTTCGGTTGGCATAACGGCGCAACTGCTCGGCACCCTTAGCGATAGTTTCATCAAGACCATTGGGATGAATAATGAGGATGCTCTCTCGATCCCATTTCGGCAAACCGGGCCTCTGATAGTCTGATGATACCTTGTAACATAATATGGTGCCACCCCATGTCTTCAGTGGTGCTCCGATCATCGCCGAATGTATCAACCATAAACGGTTCTGCCTGTCAATAGCCAAACAGGGATTGTTGTCCGCAACACCAAAGGTATCGGATATCACAAACGGCTCCGACCATTCTTTGGCACCCTTAGGAAGGCGTGCAGCACCTATCCTGACATCGTCGCTCTTATCGGCATCCTGCACATAATAGTAGTCATCACGTTTGGGGCCGTTTTCGTACCACACCGCCATAAGGTCACCGTTCGGGCATTCCACTATGCATGAGGCATGTACATGCCCATGGCTCGATTTTTCGGGATCGAATATGAAATCTGCTTCGAACATATCGCCTCCTGAGGATAAATCTACTGTATTAAAAACAAAGATAATAACGCCAAGTATGGTCAATATCAAATTCTTACACTGATAACACATGATAAGTTCTCCTTATCTTGTTCATTGAACCTGAAAAAAAGTGGATGGGTTTCAAATTTACAGTTTCCACCCAAGAAAAGCAATACCTATATATCGCTTCTAAGGCTCATCTCTTCGTATGCATCGGAAAATCTTAGTTGCGTCTCCGTTTGATAATTTTGTAAATTTCCCAGGGAGAAATGTGAAATTATCTTGATAGGAAGGTCTCAGCCTGTAAACACGCTAATTTATCCTGAGGTTAATTATGAAGAAGATATTCGGAGTTGTGGGAAGCCCACGTAGAAACGGAAATACACATATCTTAGTTTCCAGGATACTGGAAGGTGCGAAGGAAGAAGGGGCAATAGTAGATATCCTTTTTCTCGATGATTTCAATATTCAGGAGTGTGATGGATGCCATGCCTGCTGGACAGGCAAACAATGCAGCAAAAACGATGATATGAACGATATTTATCCGAAGATTATTGAGAGTGATGTAATTATCTTTGGCACGCCGGTCTACTGGTATGGACCAACTGCTTTGATGAAAGGATTTATAGACCGTTTTGTCTACTTTAATTGCCCTGATAATAGAGCGAAGATAAGGGGCAAATCGGCTGTAATAGCGGTTCCTTTTGAAGAGGAAAATCCTGAAACTGTTGTCCCTGTGGTGACATTCTTTGAAAAGTGTTTTGAGTACTTGCAGATGAACCTGGTCGGTAAAATTATCGTCCCCGGAGTTAGTCGGAAAGGGGAAGTTCTGGGAAAAGAGGATCTCTTGAAAGAAGGCTATGAGCTCGGAAGAAGGTTGGCCAAGAGTATGCGCTGTGTATAGAATCCTCTGAGCTTCTTGTGGGCAGGGGACATCCTCTGCTGAAGCTCTTCATAACCAGGGCCTTGCCAAGATAGCTCCTGTGAGGTTGGTAGTCTATAATATGCTGGGACAGGAAGTGGCGGTGCTGATCGACAGGGTTCATCAAGCCGGTCACCATCAAGTGACTTGGGATGCGAGCAAGATGGCCAGCGGAATATATCTGGTCCGTCTGCAAACGGGAGATTTCACGGAGGTGAGGAAGGCTGTCCTATTAAGATAACCTGAAGGTCACCGCCATTTTGGGGCAGTTCTTCTTTTTAGAACTGCCCCTTCTCTTCATAAAACGGGCTCTTGTTTAGTTCCAGGGATCCAAACTCAAACGCACCGTCTTGCCTGTGGATCAGGAGACTTCTCTTTTTCCGGGAAATCGTATAACTCCAAGCCTGATATTTCTTGACAACACGCCTCTTCCATACTAAACTAAGGGCAACGCTTAGCTCATACCACTGTATGTGGGAATGGATGTTCGCCCGCCCGGAGCGCGCCGAACAATACTATAACACCTTAGAACTGGAAAAGGAAATGGAGGTAGACAATGTCGATCGCGGAACCTGAACTGATTGCCGACTATGAATGTGTGACGGGTGAAGGACCGCTGTGGCATCCTGTTGAGAAACGACTTTACTGGATTGATATACCCAATGGCCGGATGTTCCGCTACGATCCTGCCACTGATAAGCACGAGCAGTTCGATGAAGTTGGGATCGTGGGTGGATTTACAATCCAGTCCGACGGGTCATTGCTGCTCTTCATGGATAAAGGGACTGTGAAAATCTGGCGGGATGGCGAGTTGACCACGGTTATCGACGAGATCCCGGATGAACGCGATTCCCGGTTCAACGATGTGATCGCGGACCCGGAAGGCCGTGTCTTCTGCGGCACGATGCCGGCCGAGAAGCACCTTGGCAGCCTCTATCGGCTTGACACCGATGGCACGCTGACCAGGTTGCTTGATGAAATCGGATGTTCAAACGGCATGGGGTTCAGTCCCGACCGGAAGCAGATGTACTATACCGATTCCCCCAAACAGGAGATCTACCTTTTCGACTACGACCGGGATACCGGCTCCATCACGAACCAGCGGGTGTTTGTCAAGGTTCCTGATGGTAGTCCGGATGGGATGACAGTGGACTCGGAGGGATATGTCTGGTCGGCTATCTGGGATGGAAGCCGTCTGGTCCGCTACGCCCCCGATGGCACGGAGGTCCTTCGCATCTGCTTCCCGGCCAAGAAGGTCTCCAGTGTGATCTTTGGCGGCGAGGACTACACCGATATCTATGTCACAACTGCAGGTGGAAACGACAGGGAAGTGGAAGGCTCCGGTGCCGGCGCCCTTTTCCGACTCAACCTTGGCATCCGGGGTCTGCCAGAGTTTCCGTCCAGAGTCGGCCTTTAGATAAGGTGATTTATGAGAGGACAAGGCTTCATATCCATATCTTTGCTCTGGTTCGGAATGATATCATATTCGCAAGGCCAGACCATATCGATGGATGCGAAGTGGTCCCGTTTCAGTGGTCAGATAGAAGGGGAGGTCCCTGTGTTAAATGAGAAGAATTCGGTAAGAGGAAATCCCTATTGTTGCCCTTTCATTTCGGAGCCGATAAAGATAGACGGTTTTTTGGATGAGCCCGTCTGGCAAAATGCGAAGCCCCTGGATTTCTCTATTCCCGTCACCTTTAAATCACCTTTAAGTAAGACGGAGGCGAGGCTCCTCTGGGATAAACGCTACCTTTACGTCGGTTTCAATGCCTACGACAAGGATATCTGGGGCTACTATACCGAAAGGGACGAGTATACTTACAATGAGGATGTTTTGGAGATCTTCCTGAAGACGGACCCTGAGAAAGAGCCTTACTACAACTTTGAGATCAATGCCCTGGGCACTGTCTACGATGCCTTTAGCATCAGGAGAAGGAGTGCCGGGAGCAGGCACAGGTGGGGCAAGTGGAACTGCGAGGGTCTTGAGGTTGGCAT
Organism: uncultured bacterium; assembly: GCA_964611725.1. Taxonomy (GTDB): domain Bacteria; phylum Latescibacterota; class CAZTBA01; order CAZTBA01; family CAZTBA01; genus CAZTBA01. Next base: position 8,138 of record CAZTBA010000111.1, on the reverse strand, counting down.
ACATATCGAAGGGACGCTGAATAAGTGGGAAGACGAGGATGAATACTGGCAGATGGAGGTAGCCATCCCTTTCGCGGGTTTGCCAGATCTTAAGGGTAAGATCCCCCAGCCGGGGGATGAATGGCTATTTCATCTGTCGCGCTACGATTATTCGGTATATCTTCCTGAAGGTGTAGAGTTATCTTCCTGTGCCCGTTTCTCTCAGGTCGATTTCCATCGTTATGAGGACTGGCCCACTTTCAGATTTGAGAAATGAAGGCCGGATTCTTTAGGGAGGCTTTAAAGTGAAATCCATAATTGATTTCTGTTGTTGTGGACTGCTGCTATGCTGTCTGATCGGTTGCGCAGGCAGCCCGAGGAATGGGGATAATATGGTTATGCAGCTTCAACCGCGGTATACCGTCTACGGTCAGCCGGTGCTGGGCACTTACGGTGGCAGCACCGTGGAAGATCTGATCGCAATAAAAGAGGCGAAGATGAACCTCGTGATCGGCGGCCATCATCTGCTCGATCCGGATACACCTGAGGGCAGGTTCTGCCTCGAAAATGGCATCAAGGTAATGTATCACCTTACCGGCCATATTTACGGGAAACCCCGTCTGGGAGGCGCGATGACCGCCACCCAGTCCACCGTCCCTCTCGCACCGTGGAATAGTCCGCTGCCCGAGTCCGGCGTGATCCAGATCGAGGACGAGCGAATCCGGTACCGGGGATACACGTCGACGGCGCTGCTCAACTGCAAGCGTGGCTTCGACGGCACGAAACCTGCCGCCCACCATACCTCCAGTATCCTGTTCTGGCCTGAGCCGCTCGCGAAGGAGATCGCCGAGGTCAAGGATTCTCCCAACCTCTGGGGCTACTACGTGCTCGATGACACCCCCGGCGATGCCCTGTCCGCACTGCGCGCCATGTATCGGATCGTCAAGACCATAGATGGGAACGATCACCCGGTCTGTGCCGGATTCGGCAGTCCCTCCGTGCTGCACAACTTCGGTCCGGGTATGTGCGACCTCGTCCTGATCTATCACTATCCGTTCTTCAAAGACGAGTATGACCGCAACTATATCAGCCGGGATGTGCAGTATACGCTCACCGAATGCCGCCAGGAGGTGCCGGGCATCCCATTTATCGGGGTGTACCAGGGCTTCTGGGAGGCACCCTCGCCGTCACCCCAGTGGACTGACGAGGTGTTGACTCCCGGGCAATTAAGGGAAGAGATGGAGGACTTTGTCAGAGAAGGTTCCGAAGGACTCATCGCATTTACCTTTTGCAGATCTAACCGAAACATGACCTGCTGGAATAGCCAGGAACCCCTGCGCGAGGCGATCCGGGAGACACACGAGGAGATTCTCACCACTGGCGGCCTTCGGGTCTCACCAGAACCTGATTCGATGGCACAGATGCGGATTCAGCCGATGGGATTCTGGGAACGTCCGCGCGAGGTTGGCGGCCTGCCGCTTGCCTGGCACGTCATAGGTCCTTTCGATGATGCCAGCCAGGAGGTTTTGAATGCTGTTTTCCCTCCAGAGAGTGAAATTGATCTGAAGGCGAGCTATCCCGGCAAACATGGGAAGGTGAACTGGACCGTCCAACTGTACACACGGCTTCTGCTTATGGTCCAATATGAGAACGGTTATATAGAGCCACTTACCTCCGAGCGTGAGAAGGTTATGAACTATACTGTGATCTATGCGACATGTACTGTTACCAGCCCGCAGGAGCAGAAGGTCCAGATGCGGGTGGGCAGCGACGACGACTGCATCATCTGGTTCGATGGCCACGAGGTGTGGCGATATGAAGGCGTACGGGGTCTAGTTTGGGATAATGATATAGTGCCGGTGACGCTGCCCGCGGGGAAGACAAGGATCCTGGCGAAAATCTGCAATCGTCTCGGCAACTATGGTTTCTCCCTGCGTTTCACCGATCTGTCCGGGCAGCTCCTGAGTGGACTGAAGTTCTCACCCACACCGGATGACCTTGAACACGAATGAAAGACGGATCCGGAATGAGTAGCAGAGTGTTTTCTCTCCTTATTAAACAAGCTGACCCGGAAAGGTCTGATCGGTTGCTACCTTGGATGTATGGTTACGAGGTAATTGCGGCGAAATGGTGTCCGTAAAGGAGGGATTATCATGTTATCCTCGGAAGGGAAATATGTGCTCAAAGAGAAGGCATACGGTCTGCTCTGGAGAGTGGGAATGAAGATCGCCAGTGAGGAAATCTGCTCTACTCTACTCAAAAACGGCTGCTCCGAAACTCCTTCCGGAAGGATAAGATTTCCCGAGGAGATGATCGATGAGATGATCTCAAGCCAGGAGGTAACCCGGGAACAGGATGCGGAAGATCAGCGTCTTTATCTGACTTATGGAGTGGACTGGACACATTTTATCCTTTGGACAAGCAAGAGGGAGGAGTTTAAGGCAAAATTGGGACGGGAATTTCTGATGTCCGCCTTCGACTGTGGTCCTACCAAATTCTACGATTATCCAACCCAGAGAATCATGCCCGTGGATACCCCCATTTTCATAGAGATGATGAAATTCGCTCAATCCACTCCGGAGATAGGTTACATAAGCACCTGGTACAGGCAGGATGTCCCACAGCCAACGGAGAGAATAGATTCGCTCATCCTGGGCCTGAAATATACCGACAAAGTTGACGGCATAGAAGCCATCGATCCCAAACAGATAAAGTACCTCAAAGAGATCGGCGAGATCATAAGTGATGAGCCCGGCCATACCCCCTACCTGGCTGGTTCACAATGTATCACCTCGCCCCTTATTTTGGAGAAGAGGTCTGCCGATGAGATGATGGAAAGGGTAAAGAGGGGGATAAAGAAATATCACGTTGCTTCCATGATCACCATAGGTGTATCCTCGCCGGTTACTCTGGCCGGATCCATAGTTATAGGTGTGGCGGAGATCCTGGGTGGTATGGTAGCTGCCTTCAATATGGATCCGGAGGCAGACATCAGTGGGAGGATGATCTCCGGTGTCATGGATATGAAGACCGGTGGTGTAAACTACCATGGGCCGGAAACAATGATGCTTAACCTGGCGGTGAAAGAGCTGTTTGATGCCTGTTTCGGGGGACATCTATGGGTTGAAGTCTTCTTCAGCCCCGGCTCGAAGCGGCCGGGGTTACAGGCTGTTTATGATAACTTCTACGGGGTCCATTGCTATTCCAAATTGACCGGGAACCCTGATATCTGCTATCCGGGGATGGGTACCTTAGACAACGGTGGGATGGGATCACCTACCCAGGCGATGCTGGATATGGAAATCAGGAAATCACAGTTCGCCTTGAAAGACAAAATATCCGTTGACAGCGAATCTCTGCACTTTGAAGAGATCTGTGAAGCGATAACGGAGGGGAAGGATTTTCTGAGCAGCGATCACACTTTCAGACATTTTCGTGAATTGTGGTCTTCCGATATCTTTCTGTCGGAGGACCCGGAGTCGGGCAACTGGAAAGGGGATGAGAAGAGCATATTGGATAAATGCGACCGGATGTGGAGGGAAAATGTAGAGGGGTATCAGCCCCCGGAATGGCCGGAAAAAAAGATAAGGGCCCTGGAGAATGTCCTGGCGAGGGCTCAGAAGGAACTGCTTCCATAGGGGTTCCCAAATCTAAGAGATGCCGAAACGAATCCGGGATGACGGTTTATCAAATCATACCAAACTGCGTCTGATGAAATAAGATTTGCCTCTCACTCCCCCGTGGCGGACTTCGTATCCGTAGCGCGAGAGTTATGAAGTTTGAGAATCTATCCGGGCAACAGCCCTGGATAATGATTCTTGTGTCCGCCAGCCCTCCATTTCTTCCCTCACTTTCGAGGAATGTCAAGATTTAATCGTGTCGATTATAGCAGGGAGGCAGCTTATGCTCAACAGGGAAAAGCAGATCGATATGCTGAAATTGATGTATACAATACGCCAGTTTGAGGAGAGAACGAGGAAGCTCTTTCGTGAAGGACTTATATATGGGGCCCTTCATCACTATATCGGCCAGGAGGCCGTGGCAGTGGGGGCCTGCACTGCTATTGGGGAGGGCGATTTCGTTGTCAGCACCCACCGGGGACATGGCCACTGCATCGCCAAGGGAGCGGATTTGAGATTTATGATGGCCGAGCTTATGGGCAGGGAGAGCGGCTACAGCAGGGGCCATGGTGGATCCATGCACATATTCAGCATTAGGGAAGGGTTGTTGGGAGGGAACGGCATAGTGGGGGGAGGTCTCCCCATCGCGCTGGGTGCGGCCTTCTCGGCACAGTACAGGCAATCGGGTCAGGTTACCCTCTGCTTCTTTGGTGAGGGAGCAGCCAGTCAGGGCACTTTCCATGAATCCATGAACCTGGCTTCGCTCTGGAAGCTTCCGGTAGTATATATCTGTGAAAACAACCTCTATGCCGCCACCACGCCGGTCTCAGACAGCGCTCCCATAGAGAATATTGGGGAGAGGGCATCGGCCTATGACTGCCCGGGCCGGGTCGTGGACGGTAATGATGTACTCTCTGTCTATCAGGCTGCCGAAGAGGCGGTTGCCAGGGCCAGGGCAGGTGATGGACCGACTTTGATAGAATGTAAGACATTCCGGTACTACCCCCACTGCATGGTGCTCAGCGAGCATCGCGCGAGGGCTGAGATCCGGGAGTGGAAAAGCAGGGATCCGATCATCCGTTTTGAAAAGAAACTCCTGGGCGAGGGCGTCATGGTGTCCGAAGACTGGGAGAAGTTGAAGCGCGAAGTGGAAGGTGCCATAGATGAAGCGGTAAGCTTCGCCAAGGAGAGCCCCTATCCGAGTGCCGAAACGGTTGTGCAAGGGCTTTGGGCATGAGAAAGCGAGGTGAGATATGAGGGAACAGAGCTATACTCAGATGCTGCGAGAAGCCTTGAGCGAGGAGATGGAGAGAGATGAAAACATCTTCCTTATCGGTGAGGATATAGGTCCCTTTGGGGGAGTTTTCGGGGTAACCAAGAGGTTTATCCAAAGATTTGGTGACCGCCGTATCAGGCAGACCCCGATATCCGAATCAGCGATTGTAGGGACTGCGGTTGGTGCTGCTATGACCGGACTGCGGCCTGTGGCGGAGATCATGTATATAGATTTTATCACTGTGGCTATGGATCAGGTCGTAAACCAGGCGGCTAAACTGCGCTATATGTCGGGGGGCCAGATGAGCCTCCCCTTAGTGATCCGTACCCAGGGCGGCGACGGCACAGCGGAGGCGGCCCAGCATTCCCAGAGCCTTGAGGCCTGGTTCGTGCATACCCCGGGATTGAAAGTCGTTATGCCATCTACCCCATACGATGCCAAAGGACTTCTGAAAACAGCGATCAGGGATGACAACCCGGTAATCTTCATTGAGCATAAGCTCCTCTATTCACAGAAACAGACCGTTCCCGAAGGCGAGTGGCTGATCCCTCTGGGCGAAGCCGAGGTTAAAAGGCAAGGGAGTGATATTACTGTGGTAGCCACCTCTCTAATGGTTTACAAAGCACTGGAGGCGGCGGATACCCTCAATGGGGAGGTAAGTGTAGAAGTGGTCGACCCCCGTACGCTGGTTCCTCTCGACATGGAAACTATCATCGAATCGGTCAAGAAAACAGGAAAGCTCCTCGTAATTCATGAGGCCTGCACCAGAGGAGGCATCGGGGCGGAGATAGTCAGGCAGGTTGTGGAGCAAGCTTTTGATCGCCTGGATGCCCCTCCAAAAGTCCTGGGCGGGCAAAGTATTCCAATGCCCTACGCTCCGACCCTGGAGAAGGCCGTTACGCCTCAGATGGAGGATATCCTCAAAGCAATCAGGGATATGGTTGGGTAAGCAAGTTTCAGTGATGTTTTTCGGCTTTTGCTCATGGCACCTGAGATTCTTCAGTCGCTATTGCCTTTTCAGATGTTTATCTGTAGAGACGCCTCGGATGAAAATTAACAAAATAATTGGTGAAAAACTATTTTACTCTGATATAATCAATTTCTGTTTCCTTACATTTCCTTTTCGTCTGGTCAAATTCTTCTAGCCCATACCATGTTTCTGGCTTTTGAAAAATATCAAGCCCCCTTCCGATTACGATCCGCCAGACATTATCCGATTCAATATTTCGATCATGAATCTTAGGATCAAACTCGAAAGTAAATTTAATGCGATGTTTTACGAGATCATTCTGTAATTCGGCGAATTTATTTTTTTGTTCATATTGTTGACTTTCATTCTCAGATTGCGTTACCAGATGAACTTCCACCAAATCCTTTTCAGGCGCGAGCATCTCACAAAATGCCATAAAATTCTTAATCTGATAATCTTGACGGATGAAAGGATCTGCAATTTTCACTTTCTTGGCATTTTTCATGTATGGCCAAAACAGATTTTCATATGAAAATCCTGATTGTCCGTTTTCAATCTTTATGGTCGTTTCTATCGGAAATCTATTAGGGTCTAAATCAAATGCCGCTTCCTCGTCGGCTTTTTCTATTGTCTCAACGTCTTCTGATTCTACGGAATTAAGTTCTTCGGAATAGAATGATGGAGATTTGTGCGTTAATTGAAATTCATTTGGGTACTTTGATCTGAATGTTTTGGGTATGTACTCCCTATCCAACTTACAAAGTTCGTCTCTTATTCGTTGGCGATACTCTAAAGCGGGATTCACACAAAATTCATAAAATTCTCTCTCTTCGGGATTCTTATTTGGAAACAAGATTTTGAGTAGGCCACTGGCACCCGCTTCAATCGCCTTAGTATCCCGCATATCCTCACAATCAAAAAGTTCCATATTGGTTTTTACATAATCCTTATAGCCAATATCATTTCGAAGGTAATGTAATATTTCACCGAAAATATCCCCTTTAAAGCCAAATGACCTTGAAGGCGTTTCTTTGGTAATCCTTGGAAGTTCCCAGCCTGGAACGAGTCCTGAAAAACGGTCTACAAAAGCCGTTTCCCTAAGGAAATTTGGAAAGGTTCGGAATAATCCTATTCTTTCATTCAATGGTTGGCGGTTCTCATCAATCTCAATATTAGCGAGCAACACAAGACCCGCCTCGGCAGAAATTGAATCTGCCGAACCACGACTAAATTTACCCGATTCAAGATAAGACTTCAGCAACGCGGTCAATTCTTCCGAACTATCAGTTTTTACTTTTTGTGCCTCATCAATCACCACGCAATCATATCTTGTAATTAAGCCCGGGGTTTTGCGGGATTCATTGAAAAAGAGCACCGCGGGCGAAATCGCCCCTGAACGCACAGCGATATATCTCGAAATATTATCAAAAACAAATGACTTTCCCGTTCCTTTAGGTGCTAACTCCACTAGGTTATATCTGGGCTCCACTGTAGGAATTAACCGACTAACCAATAGAATTTTCTGTCTGGCATTATAAAATTCTGGGTTAAACCCCATCGAAGAAACAATCAAATCGATCCAATCTTCGGTGCTAAAATGTTCCCTGGTTTGACAGTAATAATCAATGTCAATTCTTGCAATTTGAAAGGGTGTGAATTCTTTGAGCCATATTTGCCCCTTTGGGTTATCATCTGATGGCGGGATATAAAACAAATTGCCCACTCCCCAGAGACCACTGCTCAAAAGCATTTCATTCTGTTCAACAATTTGTGGTATGACATATGCGGAATTTTCATCAAGGAAAGTGATATGCAGATAACGATCTCCTTTGCCAAGATTCACATAAACAGAAAATTTGTCTAAAATTCTGACCTCTTGCTGTTCAAATAGTCTGTTTTTGATAACCTCTCTTTCGCCTTTAGCTGGAACGAATTTCTGCAAAAACAAGGCGATCTTTTCTCTTGAATCTTCAGTAAATTCGTTACTATCTCCAATAAAATGCGAGATAATCCACTCACCAACATATTTGGGAATAGCGCGATTGCCAAAACCCGCTTTGTGAATCAATGACTTATTTATTATGATTTCCCCGAAATAATCACTGGCCAATTGTTCGAATCTTTTCATTTGCTCTCCAACAATGAATCTATATCAAACTTCGTTTCCGCCATGACCTTAATTTGAATAGGAAATTCAAAAGTTTGCTTTAAGGTTTGACCGCTAATATCATACATCAAATGAATTGAGTGTGTAAGAAAATACAGGTGGTGTAATTACATTGGAAATATAGAG
>CAZTBA010000110.1:0-15207 GCA_964611725.1 uncultured bacterium | reverse complement strand
GGGTAAGACGGTGACGACGATCGGGCTCTCGCAGGCCCTTGCCTATATAGGGGAAAAGGTCCTCACCTGTATCCGTCAGCCCTCCCAGGGTCCGACCTTTGGAATAAAGGGTGGGGCCGCCGGGGGGGGCTATTCCCAGGTTGTCCCCATGGAGGATTTCAACCTCCATCTGACCGGCGATATACACGCCGTCGGTGCAGCGCACAACCTTCTCGCCGCGGCCATAGATGCCCATATACTTCACGGCAACAAGCTCAACATTGATCTGTTAAGCATAACCTGGAACAGGGTAGTGGACATCAGTGACCGTGCCCTCCGAGATATTATAATAGGACTCGGAGGTAAGACGAACGGCTATCCGAGGGAGTCGGGATACGACATAACCGTCGCCTCAGAGGTTATGGCGATCCTGGCACTTACGACCGATCTGTTCGATCTCCGGGAGAAGGTTGGCAGGATCGTCATAGGTACCGATGCCGATGGCAATCCGATAACCGCTGAAGACATCAAGGCAGCCGGGGCGATGACCGTCCTCCTCAAGGATGCCATAATGCCCACCCTGATGCAGACACTCGAGAATAACCCCGTTTTCGTTCACGCCGGTCCTTTCGCCAACATAGCGCACGGCAACTCGTCGGTGATAGCGGACCAGATCGCCGTAAAGCTGGCAGATTACGTAGTCACGGAGAGCGGTTTCGGGGCTGACTGTGGGATGGAGAAGTTCTTCAACATCAAATGCCGCTACTCGGGACTAAGGCCGCACTGCGTGGTCCTTGTTGCCTCCATAAGGGCGCTCAAGATGCACGGTGGTGCCGGGAGGGTTGTTGCCGGAAAGCCTCTACCCAAGGAGCTCGTCGACGAGAACCTCCCGGCACTCGAGAAGGGATGCGCAAATATGGTGAAACATATAGAGAATGCGCTCCTCTTCGGTGTGCCCGTTGTTGTTGCAATAAACAGGTTTGATACCGATACCGACGCCGAGATAGAGCTTGTCGGACAGAAAGCACTCCAGGCTGGTGCCGAAGGTGCATTCACAAGTGATGTATGGGCCAAGGGGGGAAAAGGCGGTGCTGAACTTGCAGAAGCTGTAGTGAGCGCCTGTGAGCGACCATCGAATTTCAATTTCCTCTATCCTCTGGACATTCCTATAAAGGATAAGATAGAGACGATAGCCACCAAAATATATGGCGCGGATGGTGTCGACTACGAGCAAACCGCTGAGCGCAAGATCAGGCTCTATACCAAGCTCGGGTATGATAAACTCCCGATATGTATGGCCAAGACTCACCTTTCGCTGTCACACGATGCTAAGCTGAAAGGTGTTCCGGCAGGTTACCGACTTCCGATAAGGGATGTGCGTGCCTCGGTCGGCGCAGGTTTCATATATCCTCTCTGTGGGGAAATGTATACTATGCCGGGGCTCCCATCCGTCCCCAACTTTATGGCGGTGGATATTAACGAAGATGGCGATGTAGTCGGGCTTTTTTAACGAAAGGAGGGCTCGGTTGGCGGCAACTATAATAGATGGGAAAGCCGTAGCAAAGGAGATCCGCTCGGAGATGAAGGCGGAGGTTGAAAGTCTCCGCGAGGAACGTGGAATAACGCCGGGACTTGCTGTTATACTCGTCGGAGAAAACCCCGCTTCAGTCTCCTATGTCAAGGCGAAGGGAAAAGCGTGTGAGGACATGGGGATATATTCCGAGCAATATAATCTCCCTGTAGGGGTCCCGGAGAAGGAGCTACTGGAACTTATAGATAAGCTCAACAGGAACAACAAGATCCACGGTATACTCGTCCAGCTTCCTCTACCGGATCACATAGACGAAGAAAAGGTTCTGGAGGCTATCTCCCCCGATAAGGATGTTGATGGTTTCCGCCCTTCGAGCGTGGGAAGAATGGTCATAGGAAATCCCATATTCCTACCGTGTACCCCCTACGGGATCCAGCAGCTCCTCCTGAGAAGCGGTGTTGACCCCGAGGGGAAACACGTTGTTATTGTCGGAAGGAGCAACATCGTCGGAAAACCTGTGGCGAACATCCTTCTTCAGAAGAAAAAGGGCGCGAACGCCACGGTTACCGTGTGCCATACCAGGACGAAAGATATGGCGTTCCACACGAAACAGGCCGATATCCTGATAGTGGCTGCCGGGCGTCCGAGGGTGGTGACGGCCGATATGGTGAAGGAAGGAACGGTCGTGATCGATGTGGGTGTAAACAGGGTCGATGACCCGACTGCTAAGAGGGGATACAGGCTCGTCGGGGATGTTGATTTCGACTCCGTTAAGGAGAAAGCCAGCATGATAACCCCTGTCCCCGGAGGAGTCGGCCCCATGACGATAACAATGCTCCTTTATAACACCATCTTAGCTTCAAAGCTCGCACATGGGATAGATGAAACTGACTGAGCTATTCGTAGCGATCACTGCTTTGGTCCTCTCTGGCTGTGGGTTGCTTGAATCCGAGAGGGAAAAAGTCAGAGAGGACATGATATATATCCCTGGAGGGGGATACCTTATGGGTGCGGACAGGGAGGAAGCGGATCAGGGACCGGCGCACATGGTCTGGGTTGATGGTTTTTTCATAGATGAGACCGAAGTAACGAACGCCGATTACAGGAAGTTCGTCGAGGCTACGGGACATCCCGAACCCAACTACTGGGATGATGGTAGATTCAATGGCCCGGATCAGCCGGTTGTTGGGGTTAGCTGGTTCGATGCAATGGCCTATGCTGAATGGGCCGGGAAAAGGCTTCCCACTGAGGCCGAATGGGAAAAGGCGGCTAAAGGGAACGACGATAGGAGATATCCCTGGGGGGACATCCTGGAAGAGGAGGTCCACCTCAATTTCAATGATAACCTTGAAAGGCCGGCGGACGTTGGAAGTTATCCGAAGGGGAAGAGTCCGTACGGCTTACTCGATATGGCTGGAAATGTCTGGGAGTGGGTGAACGACTGGTATGCCACCGATTACTATTCGAAAAGTCCCGCCCGGAACCCCACAGGCCCTGAATCCGGACAATACAGGGTACTGCGCGGAGGCTCATGGTACAGCAACAGATATTTCGTGAGATGCGCCTTCAGGGATTATGCTGATCCCGATTTAAAAGATGATGATGTGGGTTTCAGATGTGCCGCTGATACATGAAGGTAAATCCTAATCATGACATTAGGCTCATAGCTCAAAGTGGAGGGGATAATGTCAGGTAAAATTGATTTCGAATACGATCAATGTCTGAAAGAGACAATGGGAGTTATGGGTGGAAAGGGGCTTCTACTCGTTTCAGTCGATAGAAATGGTAAGCCGAATGCCATGACGATAGGCTGGGGGACGATCGGTATTATATGGGGCAAGCCGATATTTGCTGTGCTCGTCCGCCCATCGCGCTACACCTACGGTCTGATAGAGGAGACAGATGACTTCACCGTTAACATCCCTCCTGACTCGCTCGATGAGGTCGCCTCCTTCTGTGGGACCGTTTCAGGGAGAGATTACGACAAGTTTGCCGAGAAAAATCTAACGGCTGTACCGGGCAGGGAGGTGAAATCTCCTATAATTGAGCAATGCGTGCTCCACTACGAATGTAAAGTTGTCCATAAGAACGATGTCATAAGAGATCTCCTCTCATCAGAAATAGATGCCTCATGCTACCCGTCGGGCAATTACCACAGGATATTCTTCGGTGAAATAGTCTCAGTATACGGGGATCCGGATTTCCGGGACAAGATATAGCAGTTCATCACAGTGATTCCGACATTTGATCCTGTGAGAACAGGTTTCCAAGCTGCCCTTGCCGAAAATCAGAATCAGATTTCAAAATCAGAGTGGTAAACCGATAGTCTGTGATCATCACATAAAGCGGAGTTTATGCCAAGCATTTTGAATAGAAAGCTCAAGCTCTACCTTCTTGAACTAAGGGCCCCTTTTTTCACTGCCTCGATCGTCCCGGTCGTTCTGGGGACCGCCATCGCGTGGTCGTCTGAAGGGACTTTCCACCTGGTCTACTTTTCCCTCACCCTTGTAGGAGCTGTCCTTATACATGCAGGGATAAACGTCTCGAACGATTACTTCGATCATATAAGTGGAAATGACGATATCAACGTCAGCTTTGTCAGGCCATTTACGGGTGGGAGCAGGATGATACAAAAGGGGCTTCTGCGCCCCCGCGAGGTGCTCTCCGAAGCCCTGGTGCTGCTATCCCTTGGGATTGCCATAGGACTCTACCTCTCCTCCGTAAGGGGGATGCTTATCCTTGTGTTCGGGATCATAGGGATCATAACCGGATTTTTCTATACGGCCCCGCCGCTTAATATTGTGGGAAGAGGCTTTGGCGAAGTCTTCGTCGGGCTTGATTTCGGAGTCCTCATAGTCGCCGGGTCCTATTATGTCCAGACCGGGCACCTTTCCCCTGAACCCTTTATAGCCTCTGTTCCTGTCGCGCTGTTAATAGCGGCTGTCCTCTACATAAACGAGTTCCAGGATTACGATGCCGATAGAGCGACTGGGAAGCACAACATTGTGGTCAGGCTCGGGAAGAAGAGGGCCTCTCTGGGCTATGTCTGTATGATCTCGGCAGCCTATGTAGCCATAGCTATATCTGTGGTTCTCAGTGCTATTTCCCCTTTTGTACTCATTGCATTGTTTTCACTTCCGATCTCCCTAAAGGGGATTATCACAGCCCTGAGATACTATGATGATAATCTGAGGCTTGTTCCGGCAAACGCTGCAACGGTAATGAGTCACCTGCTTTTGGGCACGCTTATGGCCGTTGGGTATATAGCTGAAGGATTTATCAGCAGGCTCTGATGTCCATACAATTAAGGGGGATAAGTATGTCTGAAAGGAAATTGAGTCCGGAAGAGGTGGGCAATATAGCGGCAAGCATTATAGAGGAAACAAAGCCTTATGTCGATACCTCGGTTCAGATAACCAGAGACGAATACGGAGCGAGATGGAAGAAGCTCCAGGAGGTCATGATCGGCAAGGGATATGGCCTGGCCTACGCCTGTGGAAGCGAAATAGACAGGTCGGATATCGCATGGCTGGCCGGTGTGTTCGATCCGATAATTGAGAGGTATGGCATACTCATCCCTGCCGAGGGGAAACCGGCTGTATTGGCGGGATCCGAGGGAGGGCATGTGATAGAAGAGGCTGTTGAGAGATCAGGAGCCGACCTGTTCCTGCTCGAGGAGTTTCAGATATCTGACGAGGACTATCGCCACGCCCACTTCGTCGGCGTGGACGACGTCCTGAGTTCCATCGGCTACAAGGGTGATGGGAAGGTCGCGATTCTCTCGAGCGCCCAGTTCATCCCGTATGACCATATGGTTCTCCTTCAGGGAAAATTTGGGTCAGACAACGTCGTTTTCGATCCTGAACTGCTGCAGCTAATAAAATACGAAAAGAGTGACAGGGAGCTCCAGATATGCAAGATCGCTAACAGGATCGCAGATGCCGCAATGCGGGGGATGCTGGCAGTCACAGTGCCTGGGATGACAGAGCTTGAGGTGGCAGGTGTAGGCGATTTCATAATGAAGGAGCTCGGGGCAGGAAGGACAGGCTTTCCTACGATAGTTACCGCGGGTGAGAGGGGTTATACTGTCATAGGCCCTGCAACCAACAACGTTCTGAGGGAAGGGGATATTGTGTCGGTTGGCGTAAGTCCCACCTTCAACGGCTACCACGGCATCGTGAGGAGAACTGTCAAGGTCGGCGATGAGGCTCTTACCGAAGGGCAAAGGTCCTTCATGAAAGCAGTCGAAGGGCTCTACAGGGTAGTTATGGAGGCGACTATAGACGCAGCAAAGAGAGATCTTCCATCCAACTACATAGACCAGCAGGGAAAACTCTACCTTGAAAACGTGAATTTGAAGTCGCTTAACGGAACTATCGTGGATCCGATGGAACCCTACACTTTCATGCACAATACGGGGTGTTCGGAGTGTCAGGAGGGGTATGGAGCGGTTACTCCGTATACCGAGAATCGCCTCGGGAACCAGGTGACTCTGATGGTCGATGTCGCTTTGGTCGGTTTCAAGAAGAGGGGAGAGCCCATTTTCGACATACTATATGCTGTGGTAGAAGATGCTTTCTGGAAGAGTGGAAGCAAGGTAGGTATCTACAATAAGTTCCCTCTTAACGTTCAGCATCTCGTCGGAAACACTGATCCTATAGGTGATAACGTTAACCCCTACTTTAAGGAGCCATAGATACTTATCCAGATGCACTGTATCGGCGAAAGTCTGAGTAATGCTTTTCAGTTGACAATGATGCTGATATGGCAGGATAAGCTTTCTGTCATCAACGTTCAGCTTTTGCCAACCACTGATGGCTGGCCGCGATTATAAGAGAGAGCATAAAAACGTGGGGACTACCGCCCCTTGGTAATCGCAGAGATATCGTCCCCGGGAAGGGTCTTATACCCCTCCCCATAACTTCCCTCCTATGTCTAACTCCAGACAAGCCAGTGCCCAGGAATTACATGGTGCTCACAGAGGTGTAGGAATATCCGATAATCACTCCAAGAATTCTATAATCGTATTTATCACAAGCCATATTCCCTGCGTCGCAAATTCACCAAGTATGAGTCCGAGAAACAGCGGACGAAGCTGCCTGAAGAGTTTCGGACCACCGTATTTGAGTATAGCTGACTTAAAAAGCCATGATATGAATATGCTGAGCCAGAGGAAATGCGTAGGCCAGATGCTACTGATGGGAAATCCTATTGGATGGAGGGGCCACCACAGGAAATTATGTCTGGCCAACATTAGCAGATACATTGCTCCGGCTCCTATGAGAGTATAGAGCCAACCGTCCCAGCGCGGTCCTTCATTCGCCCTTATATACGGCTCAGCGTATTCAAAAAAGGGTGCCTGAGCACCTATATTGAAGGGAGACCTTGCCAGATTGAGCCCGCCGAAACTGTAGCCATAATGTATGGTAGCCCATGCACTTCCTATAAAACAGATAGCTATCCCTGTGAGCATCGCCCAGAAGAGATATCTCCTCGGTTTCTCAAGCCGTTCAGCCATCTTAAGGCCATTTGCACAGAAGAACATAACTGATGTCTTTATCTCTCCTATCCATGTGAAGGCAAAGCCGATCGATGTGAGACCCTGCGGTCCGAGTGTTCTCATTCCGAAGCCGGACGATACAAATGCCTGTGGGGTTATTGGACCTGCGACCTGTGAGATTCCGGATTCAGCCACTATCCGGCTCAGGCCTATAAGCAGAACAAACCCCGCGAATAGAAACGGAAAGACCGCCCACAAAGGGACACCCGAGAACAGGAGCCATGTAAACATAACTGCTATCCCACCCATAGTGGAAAAGACGGCACTCCTGTAAGAAAGTATCTCGGAGGAATCATCAATATTCCTATCTCCTTTGAAAGCCTTCCTGAAGACCGATCTTATGTGAGATCTACCTGTCCAGAGCCCGAATATCACAAGCACGATCATTGCACCCATGCCCTGATGTATGAATATGGGGGATCTTCCGGGACTGAAAGGACCGAGTCTCTCGATCACGCTTATCCCGACCATACTGAACGTCCCATCTATCACCTTGAATAGAATGTTGAAGAACCAGAGGCTGAAAGCTATGTCGAGGTTAACGAAATAAGTAAAGCCTATCACAGAGAACCTTACGTGGAGAAAGAGTTCCTTCATGCGCCGGAAGACATAGACGACCTGTTCGAGTTGGACCTTCGGCAGGTATGGGAAATACGCATGGAGGGCATTTATGCTCAAGAATATGCATGGTATGATGAAACCGATCCACATGAGCTTGCTCTTCAAAATAGGAGGGAAGCGATCCTCCCTGACCACAAGCTCCTGTGGAAGCTGCATAAGCGGATATACCAGCCTTTCATTCTCTATCCACTGCTTGCGCACTATCACCATGATCGAGATCATAACAATATAGAGAGCTATGAAAAACGGCGCCCACAGAAGAAGCGGTTCGATCCATGGAACCCAGAGATTCTCTGAACCTTTGGGAGCACCTTCGTAAAGGAATTTAACCACATTTGCATCCTGCGGTACCATCCACCCCTTTATGTACGGGTGGATGAGATCAGCCCACTCGTTCTCAGGAGTTGCATAGTAGAAAGCCGAGGTAAGTATCGGTATGAAAAAGGTCACGCCCTGGTTTGGGAGCGCACAGGAGACGAGGACCATTACATAGATAATTATGAGCTCGGATTGTGAAAGAGAAAAATTACTATTGGCTTTGGAAAGAGTGGCATTTATAAGCGTCAAAATAAAAAGGAGGAAAACAGCGGCCGAAGCGCTTACATCGGAAGTCATACTTCTGCTGACCTCAGCGGCTCTGCCGGATTCCTCCAGGACGAGAATCGTATAGGTATCAGCGATTCCGAGAAAAAGACAAAGAACCAAACCGATAACGAAAGCCTTAGTGAAGTTAGGTTTCACGTTCCTTCCTTTCAGTAAAAATATGAAAAGTGAAAAATCATAAACATGTGCCGATGTGCTTAGAAACATACCTTTCTAGCAGTAGATCAGATTAACCGCTATGAAGATATAGGTACTTTGATTTTCTGCCGAACTTCCTCAGTTGTAAATTTCCACTTTACTGTAGCATGTTTGTCATTTCGCAATCTTTGCCAGGCAGCAATTTCACGCCTGAGTATCTTTCTATCCGGGGTACGCCGATCAATAGCAGGCTACGGCACGCCTATAGGTATTTAGTTTCCAACGGTTTGAGTGATGTAGTCTACAACCATCCACATTCCGATACGGTCGATGCCGCTATCATCATCACGTAGATAATTATAGGTTCAGGTGTCGAAAAGCCCCAATCGCCCCGGATAAGCTTTAACAGATACCCGAATATTAACACACTTCATTCTGTAGGTCAACGAAAACTTCTCTTTTCCCTTTGATTTCCTGCTTTTTTGGGCCTCATATAGCTTCTTCATCGGTCGATTTCTGCTTGATATACAGGGTTCATTTAAAAATGTCGACGAGACTCTTGACAGAAACGGATAATCATTTTATAATACGTCTGCAGCGTACCGGTTTTCACAAAATTCGTCTCCTTGTTCCGTGGAGGTGGTAAAACTCGAAGGCTATAGCCCACCGACCGTTCTCTGCAAAGAATTGTTAGTGGGCCTTTTTGTTCGACGGATTTGCAGTTTGAAGTTTTGAGGAGGGTAATTCCCGCAACTCCACAAGGGTAGGAAGAAACCTGGAATGCTGAAGAGATCGTCGATATCAGTTATTTTCATATCAATTTACTCACTCTCAATGGGGATTTCCGGAGCCTCCGGCAGGGATCTCTTTGTCTGCGGTGAGGAAACTCCTTGTAGCCAAGGTCGCGCCAAGACAGCCGTGGTTGGCAAGATTCCATCCAAAGGACGCATTAAAGCGCTTGCCATATTCGTAAAGTTTGCTGGCGAGTTCCCGAATACGACCTCTCCACCATCCTATTCTAAGGACATCTTCGATATAGACCTTCCCGGAAGCTTTTCCCACTTTTACCGTGAGATGTCCTGCGGACTGCTGGAGGTGGACGGTGAGATCCTTCCAAGGCTCTACGTTTCGGATCATCCCGCAAGTTACTATATCGACAGATACAACTGTAAGGAAAATGAATGGTCTCCTTACGGTCAGGTTGTAAGTGAAATTCTGGAGAAAGTGGATCCCGATGTCGATTTCAGCAATTTTGATAACGATGGACCAGATGAGATTCCTGACTCAGGTGATGATGATGGATATGTCGATGTTGTCTTCGTGAATTTCCTCAGGGTGCCGTCCGGTTTCATAATTGGGGAAGCTCTTGGCATGGCTAATCTCGGGATTAGCAGTAATGGTTTCGTGAGTTCCGACAGGAGTGCTTCGGGCGACAGGATAGGAGTGAGGGTGGGAGCAGTGCAGGAATCGGCAAGTTTTCCGAGGCTTGTCGGCGCGATGTGCCATGAGTTCGGGCATCTTCTGGGATTGGGTGACCTCTACTACCAGGGCGAAAGGAACCCTCCCGACAAGGAGTCAGCGGGGATAGGTTGCTGGGGTCTGATGGGGCATGGAGCGTGGGGATGGAATGGGAACGATGGGCCTAATCCGTTTTGTGCATACAGCCTTGAGAAGCTTGGATGGATAGGAGTTGACAACGAAAGGCTTGAGGTAGTGACTCAATCCCAAAACATCTCGTTTCTGCCTCTTTTTCAAGGTGGCAATGTCTACAGAATTCCGCTATCTAACAACGAGTATTACCTGATTTGCAGCAAGGATCGTTCTGCATCCTATTATGACAGGTACATCCCTGGAAATGGGCTTTTGATATGGCATATTACAGGAGGAAAAGTTGACCTTGAGTGTGCCGATGGCAGGTACGGGGATGCAGGCTATCCCCTCGGCAAGAAGGTAGATCCCGCAAGTGGCGAGGACAATCTCGATTTCTGGGCACATGACGAAAGTTACAGGACTTGTCATTGCGGAAATCTCGGTGATTCGACAGATCTTTTCGATGGGGAGAGGTTTACATCATTTTCTGAAAGCACAAACCCTTCCAGCAGGTGGGAAGGGTGTGGCATACGGCCCCATGTGGATTGGAAGATGGTGGTTTCAAACATAGCCATCAATGAGATTCACAGGGAAAGCAAAACTATGTCAGCGGCTGTAACTGTCCCGCAGGGAGTTGAACTATTTGGTTATGCTATTGAGCTGTATGAAACGGGTAAAGGTTGGGTGTCGGTGGGTGATTCAGCCAGTCCCGGGGATCGGTTCAGGTTGAAATTCTGGGTCAAGAGCTGGCTGGACCGGGCATTTGATTCCCTATCCGTAACACTCTCCACAGATGACCCTTTCGTGAATCCGAAAGATGGTTTTCAATCTGTCTCCTTCACTTTTAAACCATTGCTTCCGGGTGATATCAACCGGAGCGCTCCGAAGGAGTTTATTGTCGCTTTCAATGCTCCGCCTGGACATGAGATAGCTTTTCATATCTCCGCGGGTTCGGGTGGATTTGAATGGAAGGATAGCATAGCCATCCATGTCGTAGGAGTGGATTGGATGGTGCTTCGTACGGATAACTCCGGCTTGTCGAGCGATCGTGTTAATGCCCTTGAGATCGATCAGAGAGGTGACGTATGGATCGGCTCTAACAGCGGCCTGACGAAGTTTGATGGGACTGATTGTACTGTGTACAGGATGAATGACTCTGGATTGCCGAGCAACTGGATCACTGGTCTCACCGCTGATAATGAGGGGAATATGTGGGTTGGGACGCGTGGTAGTGGTCTGGCGAAATTTGATGGGACTGAATGGACAGTCTATAACGTAGGTAACTCTGGATTGCCGAGCAACCGTATCAATACCTTAGCCGCTGATGGAGAAGGTAACATATGGGTTGGTTCTGCTAATGGTCTGGCAAGGTTTGATGGAGATAACTGGAAGGCATATAACAGAGGTAACTCCGGGCTACTGAGTAATCGTATTTATGCTGTTGCTTTCGATCGAGAAGGATATATATGGATTGGCTCTGACAGTGGTCTGGCGAAGTTTGACGGAACTGATTGGAGAGTGTACGACACAAGTAACTCAGAGCTGCCGAATAATAATGTCAACGCTCTTGCCCTCGATGGACAAGGTCATATATGGATCGGAACTCACCTGGGTGGCCTGGCGAGGTTCGATGGAAACAACTGGGCAGTATATAGAGAATATAACTCCGGATTGCCGAGCAACACTGTCAATGCTCTTGCCACCGACGGAGAGGGAAACATGTGGGTTGGTTCTAACGATGGCTTGGGGAAGTTTGATGGAACTAATTGGACAGTGTACAGGACGGATAATTCCGGATTGCCAGACAATGACATCACCGATCTTATTACTGATGGAAAGGAAAATATATGGATTGGAACCTACTCCGGTGGTTTGGCCGTTTACCGTGAAGGCGGGGTGATTCTTCCGCGCTTCACCTCCGTTGAAGAGGATTACGATACAAAGCTGCCATTGGCTTTTTCCCTGTCTCAGAACTACCCCAATCCGTTCAACGCTACTACCGGGATCTCCTTCAGTATCCCAAAGCGATCTCATGTGAAGATCGCCATTCACAATGTTCTCGGTCAGCTCGTGCGTGAGTTAACAGGGGGCACATATGCACCCGGTATCCATCATGTGAGGTGGGACGGAAAGGATAGTTCGAGCGTTCCCGTATCGAGCGGCATCTATTTCTATAGCTTGACAACTGATAACGGTGCGGGAAAGATAACAAAGAAGATGATCTTACTGCGTTGATTTAGCGAGGATTTGGATGCCGATGGTGAACGATCAGAACCGGATAGAAGTCCCGGAACAGGGCCAACATCGCCAATCTTATGTGACATCTGTGGAACATGCAGTATAATAGACACCGGAAAACACTGTGCGGAATTGACTTTCGCCTGTGTGGGGGCCTGCATGATGGGCAATGGTAGCGAGGAAAAAGCAAAATCGGAAATGAGCTGGTTTGACCGTGTTCTCAAAGTCGAGCTTCACTTGCACCTTGAGGGTGCGATTCCACACGTTACGCTGTGGGAACTCATCCGGAAGTATGGAGGGGACCCATCAGTTCCGGACCTTCAGGCTCTCGTAAAGAAGTTCAAGTACCGAGACTTCTCGCATTTCATCGAAACCTGGGTATGGAAGAACCGGTTTCTTCGCGAGTATGAAGATTTCACTTTTGTCGCTGAAGCAGTGGCGCAAGACCTTGCTCAGCAAAATATCCTTTACGTGGAAGCCTTTTTCTCGCCAACTGATTTTGCTCGTCATGGTCTAAAGACACAAAGGCTTGTGGAGGCGATTCGCACCGGCCTGTCCAGGGTCCCGGAAGTTGAAGTTGCACTTGTAGCTGACCTTGTTCGAGATTCCGGCGTACGGAGAGCATTTGTGACGCTCTCGGAAGTCAGCGAAGTGAGGAACTTGGGTGTAGTTGGTATTGGGATAGGTGGTTCGGAGCAGGAGTTCCCTCCCGAGCCGTTCGAGGAGGTCTATGAAGAAGCTCGGAGATTTGGGTTTCACACCAGCGCCCATGCTGGCGAAGCTGCAGGTGCGGAAAGCATCTGGGGAGCTATCCGTAATTTGCATGTAGACCGCATAGGCCATGGAACTCGTGCGGAAGAAGATGGATCTTTGCTGGATTACCTTGCTGAGCATCACATACCCTTGGAGATGTGCCCTGTTTCCAATCTGCGAACTGGTGTAATCCGATCGCTGAAAGAACATCCGGCAAGACGCTACTTCAAGCGTGGCATCACCGTTACTATCAATACTGACGATCCTAAGATGTTTGGTAGTTGCCTGGCTAAAGAATATCGGCTTCTTGAGGAGAAGATGGGTTTTTCACGAGACGAGATATGTACGCTAATTCTGCACGGTATTCAATCAGCATGGTTGTCAAAGGATAGGAAACGTGACCTTGCAGCGGTATTCTGCGAGGATGTAAACTGGCAAGGGGAATGCCTCTCGAACGGCCGAAAATCCAGAGAGGCCTAAAGTTGTTCTGTCTCGTTTCAACAGTCGCGATCAGCTTTTTACGTGGTATTTGAGAGTCGAATAATGCCGGATATGCGAATCCCGCAGGGCGGTAGTGAACGAGAAGCAATATGTTTTGATGCTGACATTGGCTATTGTTGCCGGCCCAATAGGGGAAATTGCGATGGCTAAATCAAGAGATATTGTCATGCGCCTGTTGGCAGCACCGCTGGCCACAGGGTTTTTCCTGCTACTTGTCGTCTCGTTGCACGGCTTGCCGCAATGGATACCGGAATCTCAAGCTCGGGAGAGTTTAAACATGATCGACTACAAGATCGAAGTTGAGCTCTTTGGAATGGACGGAAGTATCAAAGGGTGGGAGGAGGTATTATTTAGAAATCAAACCGATGCCCCGCTTGACAGCCTTTATGGATACTTTGTTCTGGAGGAAGGCCAGTTACAGGCAGATGATCTGATCATGGAATTCATGGAGGCTCCTGGATTCTTTAAAACGATCAGCGAGGAAAGTCGTATCTTCCACATTCCTCTGGATACTCCAATCAGACCCGGAGATAACAGGTCCTTTAGATTCGAATTCTCTGGTAGAGTACCAATCGATGAGAAATACCATGCTGGGGCTGTTGCAGCCTGTTGGTTTTGGCATCCGATACTTTCTGTGCCGGTTGACTGGTCAGATCCCATTGACATCTTCAGTCCTGCGACTTTCGAGGTGGCGCTTACCGTACCCCCTGATCATAATGCGGCAATCTCGGCAGAGGCTCGGGCAGACTCGACAGGTTCGGATGGGCGGAAACATATTACCGCATATGTCAAACGACATTACCATTCGGTTTGGATCAGTAGCGCCAATTGCGAGGTTGCCACGTCTAAGAGCCCTGATGGAGAGATTCGCGTATACTATTCGGATCTCGAAGCTCGCCAGGGGCCTTTCGTAGCTGAAGTTGCCTCTCAAGTGAGTCGCTTCTATGCTGATCTGTTGGGATCGTTCCCCTTCCCACACGTATGTCTGGTTCCAGGGAGACGGGATGTGACAGGGGGTGGGAATGTAGGGCCATTCGTATTGATGCTGCACAAGATGCACGAACTGCCGACACCTGAGAGTGAGGGAAGTGTCTCATGGACACACAGCATTGTTGCACACGAACTCGGTCATCTCTACTGGAGTGATTACGTGCCTCTGGGTAGTGACTTTCAGCTCGGATTGGGACTGGGGATGTGGATCGACCAGCAGTATACGGAATGTATTGGCGAGGTGGCAACGATTGGAAAGAATGAGTTTGGGATATATGTAAACACGGCAAGAGCCGGACACAATACAAGGATGGATCAGTCGCGGGAAGAGCTCCAGAAAGCGCCATTCGATGTAAACAAGGTCATGTGGCATGGGAAGGGGTATACCGTTATTTCCATGCTGGAATACCTAATAGGGAGGGAAAACTTCATTGCTTTGCTGAGAGAGCTGGTGGGTGAATATGGTGGTACTGCTCATACCGTGACGGAACAGGAATTCCGAAGGCTTTCAGAAAATATCTCCGGAACCGATCTGGACTGGTTCTTCGAACAGTGGTTGCACACCAACAAGGTCCTTGACTACGGAATAGGAAGAGCAACCGTGGAAGGTGGGAAATTGGCGGTGGAGGTCCGACAATTGGGTGATGCTGTGATGCCGGTTGTTGTGGAGATCACAACAGAGGCAGGTGCACACGTTAGAAGG
>CAZTBA010000109.1:0-15239 GCA_964611725.1 uncultured bacterium | reverse complement strand
TGATGTGTTTAAGAGACAGACGTGATGTTTAGTCATAGGGCCTTCTCTTACGCCACTGTACTGGCATTGATGGCTATCCCTTTTGATTATATTTCTTTTCGAGAGAATAACGTTTCTGGGAGGAACCAGCACATAGAGCCCTAATCTAACAACACTAGGCAGGGGCATGGACGTCGAGACTGAGTGTATGACAAGGTCATCCTTCTCAACCATCTCAGCCTTGCCTAAAAATATCATGATTATAGCTCTTTTAGCGCTACAAACTGTTATGGGTTCGTAGTTCTGATTTAGGACCAGAACTCTCTTGCCGAGCGTTTCTATCACAAGCTCTCCCAGAAATAGATTATTCCCAAAAAGTTTAATTTAATAATATAGTATATTAAATTGTAAAATCAAGAGTTTTAACACTACGCAGGTTATAATATATCGCCGGACGACTTACTTACTCAACCGATATAAAAACAGCACCCATCTGGGATTAGATCAGGGGTGCTGTTTCCAAGGGTTGGTGGGCTATGGGCGATTCGAACGCCCGGCCTTTGGTTCCGGAGACCAACGCTCTATCCAACTGAGCTAATAGCCCTCATAGGATTTCCCTTCGATGCTAAAGGGAAAAACTATCTTTTCTTTTTCTTGTGACGATCCCTTCTGAGCCTTTTCTTTCTTTTGTGAGTAGCTATTTTCTTATGCTTCCTCTTCTTGCCACAAGGCAAAATAACACCCCCAATCCAAAAAATTCACCCCGACTATTTCTTCAATATACGTTTCCTCAGATTCTTGGAAGGTTTAAACACTGGCATAATCCTCTCTGGAATCCTTATCTCCCTATTAGCCTTTGGGTTTCTGGCAACTCTTGGCGCCCTACTAACAACCTTAAAAACGCCAAATCCTCTGAGCTCTGTCCTCTCATTATTGGCAAGGGCTTCAGCTATGGTATCTAATATGCCATCTACCACCATAGCCGTATCCTTTTTAGTCAACCCGGTGGCAATAGAGATCTTATTTACTATGTCACCTTTAGTCATTTTTGACCCCCTGTTAGAGTTATACAGGAAAGCATATCAATCTAACGGCAGGTACTGCAGGATCTGGCTGAACATGTGGAGCAGGATGAACCCTCAGACCCCTTACTTGATGATGAGGAAGATAGCCTAAATGCAGAGAGAAGCTTATCCGTTTCACTACTACAGCACAATGGACATGCCATATGGTCATCGCTGCCCCTGACAAGCTCCTCAAATTTATGGCCACAGGACTTACATTCGTACTCGTAAATTGGCATTCCTTCTATCCCCAAGGGCTGTTAAAAGTTAATAAAAAACCCATAATTTGTCAACAAAAATTCCAGGGAAGTAATAGCTTATGAAAAAGCTTATTCTTTCTTCTTCTCCCTGCCTCTCTCGAAAAACTCCCTTTTACGTTTTTCCTCCTCGGTCAAAGGAGGTTTTATCTCCCATATAAGGCCCTGTGCATAGTTTTTCCACTCCGGATCTGAAAGGGCCTTTTCGAGTTCCTTTATTGCAAGCTCATCGTTTCCTTTAGCCCTGTAATACTCCCCATTCAAGACCCTGAACTTTGCATTCTTACTGTCGATCTTCAGTCCCCTGTCTATATACCACTTTGCCTTCTTCAATTCCTTCCGGTCAAGGTAAATCTCAGCTACCTTTGCAATAGCACTAATATCATTGGGGTTTATCTCAATCAAACTGTTAAGTGATTTAAGCATTCCATCGGAGTCCCCCATTCGTTCGTATATCTTCGCCACAGTCAAAAAGTAGTTCCGGTTTTCCGGATCCATCTGGATAAGTTTAGAATATGAGTCAAGAGCCCCCTTATAGGCCAAAATATTGGACTGGATTTCCGCCAGTCTCAAAAGGGCTTCCTCGTGATCTGGATCAAGGTCCAAAACATGTCTGTAAGCTGATATAGCTTCCTCTTGATATCCATCTCTGTCGAGAAGCTTCGCAAGGGTAAAGAACCTCCCGGTATCGTTATATATAAGGTCGATAGCTCCAAGGTAATATTTCACAGCACTGTCATCTCCCCTGAAGACGCAAAGGTCGCCCAGGGCAAGACATGCCCGCTCTTCTATATCAGAGTCGTATGCGATAGCCTTCTCAAGTGCCACCATGGCGGAATCATATTTCGATTCCTCGTAATATATTCTGCCAAGCATATAGTGAGCATAGCTATGAGATGGATCCACCTCTATGGTTGACTTATAAGCTTCCTTTGCCTTCTGGGGTTGATTAAGTGTTTTGTAATATAGGTTACCCATGCAGTAGTAGGCTGAAGCATTAGAAGAATTATATGCCAGGCATTTCCCATATTGTCTAATAGCCTCGTCGTACATCCTGCTTCTTTCGTACTGTTTTCCAAAACTGAAATGTTTCTTAGATTCCTCAAGGGAATCGGTCGCAGCCGTGGCAAAAGAATCAGAATCTGCTGTTTGAGCCATCGATCCCGCTGTCAAAATAAAGATCAATGGCAAGATCACAAGAATTCTTTTCATTTTTGATTCCTCCGATTTGAAATCCACACTCCCACAACCTAATAAACGTTTCTCAACATCATATGTTCCAATGAGATACTAACTCTTTCTCCTTTTTTCAATAGCAATCCTATAGAGGTTGAGATACTTCTCGGCAGAAACCATCCATGAAAAGTCCTCCTCCATATCCCTGTGCATCAGCCTTGTCCAAACTCCTTTGTTTGAAAAAATAGAAATGGATCTCTCTATAATCTGCAGCAGAGCTGAAGGAGAATATTCTTTAAAGACAAAACCCGTTCCTGTGTCAGTAGAAGGATTGTAATCGATAACCGTGTCCGCAAGCCCGCCTGTAGCCCGCACAATTGGGATCGTGCCGTATTTCAAACTATATAACTGATTAAGCCCACAGGGCTCATACTTCGATGGCATAAGGAACATGTCGGCCCCAGCCTCTATCTGATGCGCCAAGGCATTATCGAAAGTCAACTTTACTCCGAATTTTTTCGGATAGTCGGAAGCTATCTTTGTGAAAAGCTTATGATATTTCTTCTCCCCTGTTCCCAAGAGGATAAACTGTAGGTCAAACGACATTATGTCATCGATTGCCTCCGCAAATATGTCAAATCCCTTCTGATCTGCCAACCTCGACACCATACCTATAAGAGGGGTTCTCCTTGCTCTTGCAGGGAGATTGTACTTTTCAAGAAGGTATTTCTTATCCTTCAGCTTTCCGGAAAAATCATCCTTGTTGTAATTATGCGGTATAAGATCATCAGTCTCAGGGTTCCAGATACTATAATCGACCCCGTTTATAATACCAAAAAGATCGTCCTTGCGTGTTCTCAGAATACCCTCCATGCCATATCCATATTCGCTGCTTCCCTGTATTTCACCGGCATAGGTCTCGCTAACGGTATTCAACACGTCGGAATATACCAGGCCTGTTTTCGTAAAACTTACCTTTCCCCAGAATTCAAGGGGTCCCGTCGGATAGAAAAAATCACTTCCGAGACCCGTCTTTGAAAGTGTCTCCAGTGGGAAATTACCCTGATATGCCATGTTATGTATCGTATAAAGCGTGGCTATACCCCTGAAAAGCGGATTCTCCCGGTAAAGGGTTTTTATATAGGCAGGTATTAATCCCGTCTGCCAATCATTACAATGTATAACATCAGGAATCCATCCCAGATTTTCGATAAGGGAGAAAATCGCGCGACTGAAGAATATAAATCTCTCGTCGTTATCTGCATAATCTTCGCCAGTATCTTTATCCCTATAGAGTTCTTCCCTTCCAAAGTAACTCTCGTTTCCAATAAAGTAAACCTCTATCTCAGTTTCTGGGAGATTGGCAACTGAGAAGTCTGCAGTCTCAGATTTCTCCCCTATTGCTATCTTAACAGGCTCCAATATCCGTTCAGTTATATCCTTTACTGCGGAATACTTGGGCATGGCAAGCTTAACTTCTACCCCCAATCCTCGGAGTTCCCTGGGAAGTGAGCCCACTACATCAGCCAATCCCCCGGTTTTAGCAAAGGGGACAATCTCGGAAGAGACTATAAGCACCTTTATAGGATCACGACGAGACATAATTCCCACCTTTTTCAGGTTGTAAGCTCTCTAAGGTATTCCGCTGCTGTTTCAGGAGGCGTGGGATTTATATAAAAACCCGACCCCCATTCGAAGCCGGCAACCCTGGTAAGCTTAGGCATCAATTCAAGATGCCAGTGATAGAAATTATCACAGCTATTTAAGATAGGAGTGGTATGTATGATGAAATTATACGGTGGAGATTTGAGCGCTTTATTTATTTTCCTGAGCGTTTCCCTGAATATACCTGCCAGATCCCGATAGTATTCCTCGTCCATCTCTTCAAAAAAAGGTATATGTTCTTTTGGGAGGATCCAGGTTTCAAAGGGGAACCTTGCGGCAAAAGGTTCTATTGAGATGAAATGGTTATTCTCAAGCACAATCCTCTTCCCAGTTTGTATTTCCTGCCTTATCATATCGCAGAAAACGCATCTCTCCTTGTAATCATAGTATTTACTTGCGCCATCAATCTCCTCTGAAACCCTTTTAGGAACTATCGGAGTAGCTATAAGCTGGGAGTGTGAATGGTCAAGTGTGGCACCAGCCTCAGATTTATGGTTTTTAAAAACCAGAACATATCTCACCCTTGTATCTCTTTTGAGGTCTGTTATCCTCTCCTTATAAGCCCAGAATATGTCCCTTACCCTCTCAGTATCCATGTTTGAGGGATCCCTATCGTGATGAGGAGTTTCTATTATAACCTCATGGGCACCTAAACCATTCATCATATCAAATATTCCCTCACCTCTGCGATCGAGATCCCCTTCTACTCTGAGGGCTGGATATTTATTGGGCACTATCCTCAGGGTCCATCCCGGGCTGTTAGCCGGGGCATTGGAAGGCCTTCCGTAGGCCAGGATCTCTGGAGGAGTTTTATCCTCGTTGCCGAGACAGAATGGGCAGAAACCCCCTGATTTACTACCTTCCTTCTCCTCAAAATAAACCGGTCTCTTTCCTCTTTCAGTTGATATTATAACCCATCTTCCCAGGATAGGGTCTTTCCTTAGTTCCGACATAGAACTCCCCTTATAGGTGGTTCTCTCAGAAAAACTTCTGTTACCGGATGATTTTTAAGATATGCTAAAACTGATGATCTGTCAAAGTCCCTGAAAACAGCCCTGAAGGCCTCAAGACATCGATATATCAATCCTTCAGGGCTGTTAAAAAAAGCCCATTAAGAGAAATCCCTATTCCTCAACGGTTATAGCTTCAGCCGGGCAATCTTCAGCTGCCTGTATAGCACAGTCTTCCGAATCCTCGGGAACCGTTTCAACCTTGACAGTAGCTACATCATCCCCCATCTCAAAAATATCAGGGCATGTATCCACACATAACTCACACCCAGTGCAAAGGTCAGGATCAACCTCTACCTTCACCATTTATCACCTCCTTTCATTCAGTTCATCAAGATTAGACTCAAACCGCTATCACCTTTTTTACCTCAGGTACTTCCTTCTTCAGAATCCTCTCTACACCCATCTGTAGCGTAAGCTGGGACATCGGGCAACCCGCACAAGCACCGAGAAGTTTCACCTTCACAGTGCCGTCCTCCTCCACATCTACCAGCTCAATATCTCCACCGTCCGCCTGAAGGTTGGGCTTAATCTTATCTATAATATTCTCGACTTCTTCTCTCATTATAAGTCACCCCCTTTCTCTTCGCACAAAGTATCTGGAAATATAACTTTTTTTTCTACAGTTTTCCACCATTTTTGTTAAAAGCGGGCACTCTCCAAATTTATTACATACTTCGATCATCAGAGGAAAAAACTATTTTCCCTTCTACCATGGTAAGATGGACATTAAAATCATCATCCAGAAGCACTATATCTGCATCTTTACCTGGTTCTATGGAACCTTTCCTGTCGCTTAACCTCATAACTCTGGCCGGGTTAAGCGAGGCCATATTCACAGATTCCCAGAGCGTCAGTCCGGCGAAATTACAGGTGTTAGAGACCGCTCTATTCATCGAAAGCAAGCTCCCAGACAAAGTTCCATCCTCGAGTCTTACGCTACCATCTTTAACGATCACATTGTAACCAAAGGAGGGATACCTTCCTTCAGGCATGTCAAGTGGCTTTACCGCATCGGTTATGAGAACGATCCTCTCGGTTCCCTTGGCCCTGACCGCCAGGTCAACTCCTGCTGGATGGATGTGTATCCCGTCAGCAATTATCTGTACAGTGAGCTCATCCATAAGGAGAGATCCTCCCACAACCCCAGGCTCCCGATGATGAAACGGTCTCATAGCGTTGAAAAGATGGGTAACATGGGATACTCCCTTAGATACGGCTTCTTTGACCTGTCCGTAACTCGCATCGGTGTGCCCAATGGAAACTACCACCCCTTCGCTAACCATATAATCTATCACCTCGTCGGAGCCTTCAAGCTCGGGAGCTATGGTGCAAAGCCTTATGCGATCCCCACATGCCTCTTCGTATTTTTTGAACAGATCGACAGAAGGTTTCTCTATATGCTTGAGGCTAAACCCACCCTTCATCTTAGGGTTTATGAAAGGACCTTCTAAGTGGATGCCGAGTATGGATGCGCCATCTGTCCCCGTATCTATTGCTTCAGAGATGGTCCTTAGATTCTTATAATCACCTTCTTTATCGGGGATCGGGGTAAGAAGCAATCCGGTCGTCCCGTACCTGGCGTGGGTCTCACAGATTACATCTATCGCTTCACAGGTGCCATCCATTACACAGGAACCACCACCTCCCTGGATGTGCACATCTATGAACCCTGGAGAGGCTATGAGGCCCTTACAATCTATTACAGTTTCATCCAGGGCTTCCGGGTAGATTTTATCAGGCTTCTCTAAAGAAACAATCCGACTACCCTCTATCGATATCTCATACCCCCCACTCAACCCATCAGGAGTTATAAGCCGGACGTTTCTGAGCTTTTTCACCTTAGACTGTCCTTTGGTTTTATTCATCATCAACCCGCTGAAAATATAAGACCCAAGGGGTGCTATGTCAACCCCGAAAACAGCAATTATCTTTGTAATGATAAGGTGCCCGGCCGACCTTGCTATGCCCTTCCCTATCCCAGATAGAGTGAAATTTGAAAATCACTTGACATGGAGGGGCCAATGAGTTAGAATAGGATTTGTAGATAGAAAAACGCGGAGGGAAAAATGACAAAGAAGGTTGGGATTTTCGTTTATCCCCGAGCTGAAGAGCTCGATTTTGTTGGGCCAATAGAAGTCTTCGGGATGGTAAATAAAACGAGCGATGACAGGACAGAAATCTTTACATTTGCCGAGAGAAAAAGGAGGCTCCTCTGCGCGAACGGCCTTATAGTCTATCCCAAATGCGATTTCGAGGATTATCCAGGGGCTGATGTAATGGTTATACCCGGAGGCCCCGGAAGAAGAGCGGTGATATCAAAAGAAACTGTTATTCCTTTCATAAAATCCGCATCCGAAAGCTGTGAGCTCATAGTTTCGGTATGCACAGGTGCCATCATTTTAGGGGCCACTGGACTCCTATCTGGCAAGAAGGCAACTACACACTGGGGTGCCAGAGGGAAATTGGAACGGGAATTCGGAGCCCAGCTTGTAGATGAAAAATTCGTACATGATGGCAAGGTTATAACCTCTTCCGGGATCTCCACAGGTATAGACGCCTCCTTATATGCCGTAAACGTCCTGTTTGGCCAGGAAGTCGCCAAGAGTGTAGCGCGCAGAATAGTCTGGAAGAGATCCTGGTGGAAGGATAGCGAAGGGTCATCCCTCTTCTAGATGCTTCTTTGTGCTGCCGTCAGATCATCCCGATCGAAGCTAAGTACCCATCTTCCGCACCATTTCAGAAGTCATTTTAAATGAGGCACTTAGGAAGATGGCATTTTCTGATGGTTTTCTGAAAAATTCCATATTTTCAAAGATTTACGAAATTAGGGTGCGGAAAATAGGAAGTAGACCGCGATTCTTCCACACTACCCGTTCCTGCAACCCGGTTCATTTGGCATGTCATCGAAAATAGCCTTACGTAACAGCAGGAACGGCGTACGGCCCCCGTTGCTGGGCGGAATATTCTGAGCTATATCCCCCACCCATGTATGCGCCCGGTAAATACCCTCTCCGCTTTGCACCCTGGTGGAACCTCGTTCCCACAGCTCCCGCAAGTTCTTCTTAATCAAAATCCATTGAAACCATTGAGTTTGACAATATAGGTTTTTTCAGCTATATTAGCTGTCATGAAGGAGGAAAAACGGAAAACCTTGTTTAAAGGAATATTTAATTTGAAGTCTTTAAGTAAATGTTCTACAATAACTTTTCTCCTTATACTTATCTATATATGTAAAGCCAATTCTTCCGTTTTAACGCCTGAACTCAGCGATAGGGAAATTAGAAGCTGGATACCGGCACGCGACCTGAAGCGACCCAAAGTCGGGATCGCATTGAGCGGAGGCGGGTTAAGGGGTCTAGCTCACATAGGTGTGCTTAAAGTCCTCCTAAGGGAAGGAATTCCTATAGACCTTATAGCAGGAGTAAGCACGGGGAGTGTCATAGGTGCCCTCTGTGCCGCCGGTTATACGCCCCAGGAAATAGAGGAAATATCCGGCGGGATCGATTGGGACAACCTGTTCCAGAATACCCCTGAGAGGTCAACCCTTTTCCTTTCTCAGAAATCAGAAAGAAGAAGTCATGTATTCGAAATAGGGATCAGGGGAGGCAAAATATCCGTGCCATCCTCCCTCTCCGCAGGACAATATATATCTGACCTTCTTTCTCCCCTCCTTATAGGAGCTAACTTCCTGGCAAGTTCCAATTTCGACAGCTTAGAAATACCTTTCAGAGCTGTGGCAACTGACCTCGTGGACGGCGAGAAGATCATCTTCAAGGAAGGCGATTTATCAGAGGCTCTGCGTGCGAGCATATCGGTCCCACTGATTTTCTCCCCTGTGGAGATAGGCGATAGTAAACTCGTAGACGGTGGGATTGTCAATAATATACCGACAGATGTGGTAAGGGAAATGGGGGCAGATTACGTAATAGCAGTTGATGTCTCAGCAAAGCTGCTTCCCCCTGAGAAACTCAACTCCCCTATCGGAGTAGTCGATCAAGTCACAACGATAATGATGGCTGAAAAAAACAGAAAGCTATTGGAACAATCTGACTTCGTTATAAGGCCCAAATTTGACCCCGAGGATCCACTTTCAAGTCTGGGCAATTCGGAAGGATTCGTGAGAAAAGGAGAAGAGGCAGCGGAATTGGCCATACCAGAGATCCTGTCGTCTCTTAGATCAATCAATAGTAGAAGGGTAAATTTCGAGGATAAATTCCTGATCGGTTCAGTCAAGCTCAGGGGATTTGGGGAGTTAAGCGAGGAAATATGTAACCCTTTTATTAATGTAGGCCCCGGAGACGAAGTCTGTGAGAGCGATATAAAATCTATTATTAACGGCATTTACAGCTTGGGATATTTTCCTAAAGTTGAGGCTAAGATTACACGGAATAAACATTTTTCCGACATAGCTATACATGTTATCGAAAACCCCTTGATAAATGATATAATAGTGACTGGGAACACCATTTTTTCCACGGAAGAAATCCTCTCGAATGTACAGACACAGCTTGGTGGTGTTGTGAATTTTTGGACTGGAAGCGAGGATCTAAAGCGCATAGTAAAGATGTATTACGAGGAAGGCTATGTGCTTGCGCAGATTCTTAGGGTCGACTTCGATGCTTCCACAGGGGTAGCTAATTTGGAGATAGATGAGGGTAGAATTGAAGAGGTAGACGTGGAAGGAAATAGCAGAACGCATGATATGGTTATATTAAGGGAATTTCCCCTCCAAAGCGGTGATATATTTAACATTAGTAAGGCGAAACTTGGCATTAGAAATATATATGGAACAGGGTTATTCGAAAACGTTTCGCTTTTCATAGTAAAGGGGAAATCCGGCGCCAAGGTTCTTATAAAGGTTAAAGAAAAGCAGATAGGGATCGTCCGGTTTGGTTTCCACTTTAACCGAGCTAAAGAGGCGGAGGCCTTTGCAAAGCTTGTTCAGGATAATCTACTTGGTTTTGGTGAAAGGCTTTCGCTTCTGGCAATGTTGGGAGAGAAAAGACACCTTTATAGAATTGAGCATAGTGCTGATCGTATACTTAAAACCTATTTAACTTACAACTTTAGCCTTTTTCACTCCTCTGATCTTATTCCGATTTACTCCTCAGGTGAATTGATGCATGAAGACAGGGAAAACAGGTCTGGCATCTCGATATCCTTCGGTCAACAGATATACAGACTTGGTGAATTTGTGGCAAAATTGAAAGCTGAAAAGGTAGAGATGAAATCCTCCAAGAAGCAGGTTTTGGAGGGAAACAATATAGTTAGTATAATCTTAAGCTCGATAACAGATACTATAGACAGGTTTCCTTTCCCACAGAACGGTCATCGTTATGAATTCGTTCTCGAATATTCCAACAGGGTATTGGGTAGCTCCGTATCTTACACCAAGTTTCTTCTCTTCACGGATCTATATAAAACGATCGATCGGAAGCACACTTTGAGTTGTGCTATAAAGTGGGGGACGGCAGATCTGACGCTTCCCCTATCAGAAATGTTCAAACTCGGAGGGGAAGAGACCCTATTCGGATATCACTGGGGAGAGTTTAACGGCAGACAGCTCCTTTCAGCAAACCTCGGATATAGGATATGGGTACCGAAGTATTTTTATCTGAGCTTAAGATATGATACAGGGGGTGTATGGAAAGGAGTAGACAAGGTAAAGCTTTCAGATGTAAAGCATTCTTTCGGGATAGGTGGAATGTTTAGTACCCCTGTAGGCCCAATTTCACTAAGTTACGGAAGATCAGTTGAGGGTATTGGAAAGATCTATTTTTCTGTCGGTTATACCTTCTAAGAATTATCGATATTCAGTATTCGGCGTGCATTTCCTCCGAGTATTTTAATCTTGTCTTCATCGCTGATCCTTGCATACAGGACCTTGCCCACCTGATTTGTCGCCGATATAAAGGGCATATCACTTCCAAAAAGGATTTTATCGCTTCCTACCTCTCTTACGAACCTTTCTACCCATCCGTAGCCGACGTACGAAGTCGCGAGATCCAGGTAGATGTTTTTCCGCCCATTGGCCAATTCAACATAAGTTTCAAAGCTAACTACACCTGAATGTGCCATTATAAAACTCACCTCAGGGTACTCCTCCGAAAGCTCCTTAAACACCTTTGCATCTGGTCCCCAGGTATGGGCGAGCAGGTGCCACTTCCTTTCGTTGGCAAATTCATAAGCTGGCCTGTAATTCTGGCCATCGTAGGGATATTCGTTAATTCTGTGTACCTTTATTCCTCTCATGCCAAGCTTCTCACATCTTTCCAACTCGTCCAGAACGCCATCGGGATAGTTAGGATTTATGAAGACATATCCTAATACCCTACCGGGGTACTTCTTCATAGCATTATATACCATATCGTTGCCGAGAACAAAATCCGACTTCAGAGCAGCGTGGGATGAAATGCATACCGAGTCCAGCCCTACCCTGTTCATGACCTTTATCATCCCATCAATATTATTTTCGGGTATGTGGAAACCTGGCCAGAATCCAAGGTGACAATGAATGTCAACCACAAAAATATCTTGGAGTTTCTTACCCGACTTAGCCATAGATAGTATTCGTGATTTCACACTTCCACTCCCGCCAAAAGGTTCCTCAGGCTATCCCCAGAAATCATCCTTTTCGATTCTTCATCGATCTGTGCGTACATAACTGATGTCAAAGCAGGGCCTGGGGTAAAGGAAGGTAGACCGGTTCCAAAGAGCATCCTTTCCGGACCAAACTTCTCGCAGATAGACTCTATTCCCATATGTACCACGTACCAGGATATTTCAAAATGGAGGTTTTTAAACCTTTTCAAAAGTGGATAAAGGTATCTATCCTCCCTATACCTTATCGATGTAATAACGATGGGGAGATCCTGATATTCCGTACAGATTTCGTAAACTTCATCCCAGCTTATCTGATCTTTCTCCACAAAAACAGGGATTTTCACCGCTTCGAGCTCCCTGAAAAGCTCGCCGCAGCTCCAGTTTTCCAAGCTGAATTTATGTTCACCAGGGAAAATTCTCACACACCTGACACCTGCCTCCAGCATCTTTGAGATAAGGATCTCTGGCTTATCTATTTCATCAGTGACATTTGGCATAACTACCCAGCATGGATGAAATCTCTTGTTTGTCCCTATCTCTTTCATAAGAATTTCATTTCCCAAGCCCGGAGAATGCTCTCTGGCAACGGCGTGGTAAACAAGTGTTTCGTCTATCCCATAGTAATCCATATCTCTCAGGAAATCCCCTGTTTCAAATATCTCCTCCGAGCTGAACTTCATCCTTCTTCCGATCATACAATTACTATCGAAAAAAGACAAATTTACAGACATCCTCGTCTCCCATCAGTCTGATTTTGCACTAACTGTCCCCTCTCCTATTCACCCTCGATGGCTCAAGGAGCATCTTATTGGTTTTAGATCTCGTTTCCCCGATATTGGTAACATATATTGCTGGCCTATCGACCACCGGGCACTTGTTCTCGCATATACCGCACCCTATACACAGCTTAGGATCCATGTAAGGACGCCTGATGGTCTTTATCTCTCCGTTACTCTGGATCGCTTTCTCTGTCACAAGTTTTATAGCCTTCGGGGAGGTCGGGCAGTGTTCCTCACAGACCACACACTCTATATTCATAGCCCACGGTAGGCATCTGCCTCTGTCATAGAAAGCTGTACCTATCCGGATCGGTTCACCAGTTTTTCTACCCAGTTTTTCATCTTCATCTATCCTCCCTATGGCCCCGGTCGGACAGACCTGCCCACAGAGGACGCAGCTATATTCACAGTA
Source organism: uncultured bacterium (assembly GCA_964611725.1). GTDB lineage: Bacteria > Latescibacterota > CAZTBA01 > CAZTBA01 > CAZTBA01 > CAZTBA01. The sequence goes on along the minus strand of CAZTBA010000109.1, from coordinate 2,291 downwards.
ACCGATCCTCGGGACAAGTGTTGGTGTCCATATACCTTCAGGACCAGCTTCAAACAGTGTGGGATGTATTGCATTGTTGGGGCATACCTTCATACACTCCCCACATCTTATGCATCTTTTAAGGAACTCCTTCTCCTCGAGAACACCTGGAGGACGGATAAGCTTCGGGTTATTAGCTACATCAAGCCCTATGTTCGATCGCATAAGTGGCAGGGCAACAGCCCCGAAAGCAGCTCCGGTCAATAACCTCCTCCTGGAGAAGTCAGTAGATCCCTTTATCGATTCCTGTACAGGGAAAAATTTGAATTTTATAACGTTCTCCGGGCAGGTCGCCTGACAGTTAAAACACATAAGGCATTCGGAGGGGAGCCACTTGACTCCCCCCTGAGGTTCTGAGGCCCCGTGACATTTAAGCACACAGAGGTTGCAGTGGGTGCACTTATCGTGTTCTTTCTCCATCCCGAAGATGGAAAGCCTGGATGCTAAACCGAGGAGAGCACCGAGGGGACAGATATTCCGGCACCAGAAACGTGTTATGTAGCGGTTAAGGAGAAGAACCAGTATAAACACAGTTCCGAAAAGGAAACTTAGTTTATAATATGGTTGTTTGAAGCCGCTAATGCTTCTGCTGACAGCTATATCCAGAGTCCCTGCCACGGAAGATGCCCCGGGGATCCCACGCAATGCATCTATTCCCGAGCGGAGTACATACTCGAAAGCCGGTAATATGGAAAGAGTGAAAGACCTCGTAATAAGCGATATGGGATCGAGGAGTCCTATTATTGCCGTTGAGAAAATCGCGGCTACCATGAATCCGACCAAAATATAGTACTTTGTATTCTGCCAGCTCTTCCAGCGGTTTCTCTTTATTTCAACGGCGTTTGAGTGCGTACGCTTCAGCCGGCTAACTATCTGATTAAGCGTCCCCAAAGGGCATATCCACCCGCAGAAAAACCTCCCTACTATAATTGTTCCTATCATTATCCAGAAGGACCATATCAGACCTCTGTAGAGGGAATGGGTGGATATTGCGGTGGAAATTCCTGCAAGAGGATCTATTTCCAGGAAAAATCTCACGGGGTAGGTTAACCTTACCACTGAAGTGGCATCTTCTGAGAAATTACCCCTGTATTCCGTTTCTACAATCAGCAGAATAAAAAAAATGAGAAAAGATATCTGTGATATCCTCCTCAAATATCTCAAGACGATGTAGGAGCGAGGTCTTGTCATGATAGCGTATCCTCTTTAATTCTAAGACTATCGTAACGCATTGTTCCCAGCCCACGTTCGTCACCGATCCTGATATATCCCAGGTCGCTCGGCCTCAGCCCAAGGAGGGTTGCTCCATAGGCATCTATAGCTACCTGATCCAGGCCGGCCGCAACTATACCGAGCAGTCTAACGTCATCCAGGCTCCCTCCCTGTGGGCCATTTGTCACCAGGGCACGGAAAGCATCGAGGATCACAAGGGTGGGCCTCATAAAGTCCGCCAGATCAGCTATGCTCAGGTCTATCTGTTGATGCAAGCGATTACGACGGCCACCAAGTATGCCGTACCAATTCTTCATTGCCATAGTAGCATGGGCAAAGTTATGATGCTTAAGGATCGGTATATTTATGATCTTATCGACCTCGATCAATGGTATATAGACAGGCCAATCCCTAAGTACTTCCCCCTTTATGGAAACTGTCTTGAACAGGCTTTCCTTGGGGAGTATGACTTTCGCACCAGCTTCACGGGCAGCGGAAGCTATGCCGCTCCTTTGGAAAACACGCCTCGGTTCGTTGCAGGGAGAATCGGTGACGATAACATCCTTTGCCCCGGCGCTGTAGCACATATCCACTACATTGCTGATGATTTCAGGGTTTGTATTAGCAGCCTGCTCGGGAGTCCTGTCCCATGCCATATTGGGTTTTACACCCACTATATCTCCCTTGGATACAAACCTTCCCATGCCTCCGAGCGAATCGATCGCTGCCCTTACGAGTTTTCCAGGAGAATTTCCTTTAACTATAACCATCTCTGGTAGAAGATCCGATCCACCTACAGTGTAATCTCTGATCCATTCCCCTCTCGATAGTTCGGATCCCACATCAGACCTGTTGTGGAGCAGGTAACCAAAGCTTCCCACAGCGAAAGCCCCGGCTCCAGCTCTAAGCGTAAGTTTAACAAAATCGCGCCTGCTGATCCTATCAGACATAAAATATCCCTCCCCTGGCTTGATTATAGATCAACTGTAACTACACAGGGGTTATAGAGTTTTTTAACGAATTCAGTTGACAATCGATAT
>CAZTBA010000108.1:0-15295 GCA_964611725.1 uncultured bacterium | reverse complement strand
CCGAAAGGACCTATCCCCTGTAAGGATATCCGTGTGTCGATTCCGCTGTCCGTTTCGGGCAGGAAAGTTGCGCTCAAGATGTACGATCCCGATGCCAGCTCCCCTGTTAGCTTAGAGCCGCTCATCAGTGGTGACAAGCTTGAGTTTGAAGTACCGGAAGTCACGATATATAAGGTGATAGAAGCAGAGATACGTTGAAAATAGATTGCCTTGTGCTTCTGCTGGACAGCCTGACGGTAGGGTGTGCCGGATTCAAACTCTGTGGGAGACACGATGAGCCTGGCTGGAAGCAGGCTGTCGTATGCTGTTGAGGTGACTCATAGCAATCTAAAACTATATGAAGAGCCCTTTTGTATCTGTTGAAGTTCCCATATATTCCTCAGAGGTCGAAGGGAGGCTGAAACGCTTGTGTGGAGCTTTCCTCTTAAGCTGCCAGAGCCTAACATTACCTCCTTTCACTTCTGTGGATTATGAGACTTGCTTGACATTCCTTGCCAGAATCATCCAATGCCAGGAACCAGGAAATGGCCTGCCTGTCAGGCTCTCTTCGGATTCTCTGATCGACTCTATGTGCCAACCGCCCAGTAGATATCTGACATCCTTTTCATCAGAATAGTGATGTAGATGCTGGCCATCTTCCTTCTCCGGATTTCGGAATGTGCCGGGCTCCACCTCGCTTCCTCGTCCAAAGTGTTTATTTCTCGTGCTGTTGAGCGTGAGATACAACAGTCCCTTGGAACGAAGTACTCTGGAGATCTCAGCCAATGCATCGACCATCTGTGCCCTTGTTGCGTGGTAGATCACATTCCACGCAAGGACAAAATCGAAGAAGTCTTCGGCGAAGTTAAGGGGATACATTTCGCCATGGATGACGTTAGCCTGAAGCCCTTCAGCTTCGAGCCACCCGATGCAGTGTTCCACGGCGTAGCTTGAGGGGTCGAGTCCATAGACCTCGAAACCGATGCCTGCCATAAGGATAACGTGCCGGCCGAGACCACAACCCAAATCAAGCGCACGCGAGACACTCTCTCTTCTGAGCTGAGGCATCAAATCCACAACATCAGGATCCGGCTGGCTCCAGAGCAACTGCCTCTCTTTGCCGCGCCACAGTTGGTCCCACGCTTCTGCCTTCATTGCTCCTTCACATCTGGGAGGATAGAAAGTTTATCGTAAGCCCCTTGATGTACCTGCACTTACCAACACTGCCTACCACAAACAAGAAACCGCCTCACCCGAAGGAGACGGCGTTTTTGAAATCTGGCTCCCCTTTGTGAATTCATATGGGGACCTGCTAATGTCTCCATCGGTTCAACTTTTGTCCTCACTTACGATGATCCGTGGACTGGAGAAAGGCTGATTTTTGGGTTCGAGAAGGTTAAAACTTGAGTCGAATATTGGGCAATGCGTAAACTTGGCAGACTCGAAATAAGCCACAAACAATCTGTTTTGATGCTAACAGGATAAAACGACCATACACCACGCCGAACAACGATTCCAAAACACTTCCCCATCTATTTCCTCACATCGCAGGTTAGCCTAATAACCCCAATATTACAATGAATATTTTCATCCTTGCACAAAAACCAATTTGCCGTTCAGTGGTGCCAAAGACCGTCTGCTGCATCAGAGTGCTATCTAGCCCTCTCCAGAAACGCTTTCCATGCGTCCCAGATCTCGGGCGCCATTGCCGTCCACACTTCCTCAGAAGCCTCCGGGTTGTCTGCAAGCCAGCCGCCCATGGCCTTCTCGAGAACCTGCGGTACCTCTTCCTCACTGTGTATGTGCTGAAGGAGTGAGATGATCTTATAGACCGAATCGTCGTGTTCGTCCTTTGGTGCTCCTATGGCGAAGAGCCCACTGGGATCGTACCGATACACCACCTCTCTTATCTCACTTAGAAGCCTGGGAAAGGCCGCGCGAGCTTTCGTTGGGTCCATTTTTCTCTGTCCGGATAACGGCAGCCTTGAAGCACGCTGTCAAGCGTCACTTCGAAGGCTTGTTGGGCGTTGCTGCACTTCGTACGCCATGACGTAGTTCTTGTCGTATTCCGACCGCCAAGGTGAGTCTTCGGCCAGTCGACTAACGTTCTGAGCGTACCAATCGCACCAGTTCGGGTATTTCTGGGTGCCGGAAAGGAAGGTCTCGATCTCCTGAAGGCGTCGCGACGCTTCTTCAGTCGGAACACTCCACCGCTCCACAACGTGGAATCCAAGTCGTTCGAACGGGCCGCGGCGTAGCATCCAGTCTCCGACCACCGAGTTCGGTGTGATGTCGGGACAGGATCGCGCTTCGATTCGTCGCCAACTGTTTTCGCGTGCCCACCGTTGAAGGTATTCGACCATGGCCTTAGCAATGCCATGGCCATGCCACTTAGGATCCGTATGACCGATGTTGAAGCAGAGAATGCGAAGAGTGTGGCTAGGTGACGCCAGCAGTTGCGTTACCTCCTCATCGCTGAAGGACTGGATCTTGGGGGCAAACCCATGGTGATCCACACAGTAGCAGGTAGGGGTATTCCATCGCTCAGGTCCACCGATCGCTTCGTGCATCTCTCGGGTGGTAAAGTGCATCTTGCCGATGATGCCATCGCCGTCCCAGGCGAGGATCATGCAGCTGCCCACCATCTGGATCTGTTTGCGAAAGAACTTCTCAAACACCTTGAAACGTCCGTCAGCACGACCAACTGCGAGATACTCGGGATCCACTGTCTCCATGTTATCCGCGGTCAGTGGTGCTTCGAACATCTTGCGCCAGACGATGAGGCTCTCATCCATCGCTTTAATCTCGATGTCTCGGCATTCACCGTCAATTTCGATGGTATGCTTCATTGTTCGTTCTCGCATAGCAGTCGAATTGAGCCGCCGCCGTTTTAGCTCGGAGCGACACTTGCACTACAGCGCCAATCAGGGTCAGAGTTCACGGATACCCACGCCGAAGGTGGTCGGCCTGAATGAGGGGTTAGGCCGGTTTTGCAGTTCAATGATCCCTCTCCGCGTGAATTCAGCTGCACGGGCCCTCTATCCAAAATAAACGACGCACCACACGGCTATCCTTCGGATGCGGTACTTCAACTCGGCCGTGCACAACGAAACCGTGGTCAGTGATGTTTGCCTCAACACACCTCAACCCCACTTCTTCCGTGCCTACAAAGACAATGAGACGCCCGCCAGGCTTCAGCACATGGTTGATCACATGGCCAACCATATCGGCGCGACAACCGGGTGGTGCATATATAGGGCGTATCAACACAAAATCAAATCGATCGCCCAGCGGTCGCCATGTTCGGATGTTGCCCACGTATATTCGATCTGCCCAATGCGGTAGACGGCGCCGGGCAAGTTCAACAAACTCCGGAACGATATCAAGACCGTATGGTTCGATGCTCAAATTCTTGGCCGCACCCCACCGATAAACGCTTTCCATCAGAATACCGCTGGCACAACCGACATCAAGAAACGTGCCGCTCCGGTGTATCGCCTCGGCAATGAAACCTCGCGAGGCTTCCCAGGTCGCCGCGTTGCCCCCATGACCAGCCTGGGCGTAGGGATTCTCTGCAGCAAGATATGCTGGCTTGATCAGCGATGCCATAGCCTCATGCCACCCATCTTCATCGATTCGCCCCTCCGCCAGCGCCTGATTGATTGCGGCTACTTCCTGCCAGGCACGTTCTTTCAGACGTTCGATAGTTGGATCTGGATTGGGCATTGGTACTGGACCTCTTGGCCTGGAACAGAGGAAACGTATTAGATACAGCAAAATGTCTCAAATGCGCACCTATTGCGTGTGAAAGAGGAAAAGCTCTCCTTGTCGTAATATCCTGTAATATCATTGAATTATCCCTTTGTCAAGATCGAAATCTCAGCCACGCTCGAATGTCCCTTGTTGGAATATACCCTGGGTTAGCCCGCGTGCGATGTTGTTTCCTTTTTCGGCATCACATCGATGCACATGATGTGATCGTCAGTGGCTTCCCACTTCGTCGCCCGTATCCCCGCAGATTGAGAATAGATTGACGCGTAAAAGACCTTGACATCAGATGCAATGGACCGGAGTATAGATATCACCTCGCTTCCTGTCATACCATTCGTAACGTGACCGCACAGAGTGAATACAGGCGGAAAGGGCCAGTATTGAAAGATCGCCTCAAGGCGGTCACACGTGCCTGACGTATCATAGTAGACGGTCACGCCGGGATTAGGGAAGCCGCCGTTACTTGATCGGATTTCTTCCGCGTCGGTGTCTACCAACGGGTAGTACGTACCTTCTTCGCTCTCCAAGTCCATCCGTGGACGAATGTCCAGTTCCTCGATCTGCTCCCTCGTCATCCCAAGCTTGAAAGGGCCGATGGATTCGCCCGGAATGATCTCAAAGTACTCGGTCATAATCGCATCTCCACCCCCTTTGCTCCCAACTCAACCGCGTTCTCCAACTCTCAATTCCAAAGTCATTCAGAGCGTTGTTCAAGGAGAACACGACAAGAAATCACACCATCGGTCTTGAATCTACTCGTCTGTTTCATCTGCATCACGCACCGGAGGAAAACAGCCACAGGGCGTGTCACCTACCAGTGGGCTAACATATTTATATTATATCAACACTCAGAAAGAAAACCCAACTCTAATTCGTCTGATGAAGAGAAAGATCCTCCTTCTGATATTGTCCTATAGCCAAACTATAGAATAATTATCCCCATTGTCAAGCATTTTTCGTAGGCGAAGTTGTCACGGAATATATTCTTCGATTTTTGGCGTGAACATAGAACATTAAACAAAAAACCGCCTTACCTGAAGGAGACGGCATTTCCGCAATCTGGCCCGCCTTCGTAAACTGATACGGGAATCTGCTAATGTCTCCATCGGTTGAACTCTTGTCTTCACTTACGATGATCCGCGGACTGGAGAAAGGCTGATTTTTGGGTTCGAGAAGGTTAAAATTCCTGAAGGAGAGTATAACAAAGCTATACGATCTTGCGATCACGGGTGATTGCAATGGCGGCAACATGAAGATGATTTTATAGCCGAGCTACCGAAAGATCAAAATTAAACGAAAGTAGCAATTTTGCATAATTTTTCCCCCTGAAAAGGCCATTTTCCCTTTGACAGGGGAGTTTTTCTATGCTATAATTATGCAAGAAGAAGCCGAACTTCTTATTGAAGAGGCTAAGAAGAGTAGGAAAGGGGAGAGGGATTCCCTCCTGATACAGGTCTTATACCAGACGGGCTTAAGGATCTCGGAGGCCCTATCCCTATCACCATCCAGGATAAGACAGTTTGAAGGCCGTCCGGCTTTGGAAGTCATTGGCAAGGGGCGGAAACCCAGGATGGTTGCCTGCCCTGAGAGGCTTTCAGAGAAGCTCCAGGCATACGCCTACCAGGAAAGGCTCGAAGCTCAAGATAAGTTCTTCCCCATAAACCGGCAGAGGGCCTGGCAGATTCTTAAGGAACTGTCCCACAAGGTAGGTTTCCCCAAAAGGATCTATCCTCATCTACTTCGACACTCAGATGTAATTAAGTGGCTCCGCCAGACCGGAAATCCAGAGGCACTTCAGCGCCACCTTGGACATGCCTCAACCACAATGGTTATGAGATACCTTATTTGTTAACTATGAGGTCGGGTTTGTCATTTGACAACGATGTGTTTTCTGTGGAAATTATTGCCGATAAACCGAACGATGCGACGAATTGGATACTCCAACAAAGGAAAACGCCATGAAGCAAAAATTACTATTGAGCTGTCGCCCGGATAACGATCTTTTCCGCGTCCTGACGCGGAATAATATCGAGGTAATGCGATTCGACACGCCGCAGGCGGCCGTGGAGGCCGCCGAAAACGGCGACGGTATCCTCCTGCTGGCGGACGAATATCCGAAGGAGACAACGACGTTCGATGCCGCTCTTTCCGAAGCGGCCGCTCGGAAGAACCTTCGGCTCTACGTCGAGTTTCCTTCGTGGCTTCCGGAAACGGACCTCGGCGCAATCACCTATCTGAAGACCGGCGAATACGGTGCCATAGTCGAGCGGACGGTCGTCGCCTCCGACGCCTTCGGTCCGGAATTGCCGAAACTGCGGATCATGATGATCCACGATTGTCACTACCTGCCGGCGAAGGCCGACAACCCGCACCTGGTTCTTGGTCGCGTAGAGGGGTACGACTCGGCCGCGTACGGACTTCCGTCGCCGGCTGCTCCTCTTCTGTTCGACCATCCCCGCGGAAATCTGCTCGTTTCCACCACAAAGCTTTCTCAATTCGTTACCGCGCGCTACGCGCCCTACGGAGTTTGGCCGTTCGTGTGGAAGATGATTCTCGGCCGGCTTCTACCGGAGACCTCTGCCCCCCTTCTGAAATGGACCCGCACTGTGAGGCCGCTCTACGAGCCCGGCCAGGCGCTGCCGGCCGCCGCCGCCGTATCGGTGATCCGGCGGGGCGTCGAATATTACCTGAAGTCGCGACTGTTCCTCCACCCCTCGTGGCCGAAAGGGAGCGGTGTTGATCCTATTCTCCCTGGGTGGCCGGACGGCGACGGGAGCCATGGAATCGGCGAGTGCTATATCTCCAAACGAATTTTCTTCGACGGCAGCCAAGCGGCAAGCAGAGTGGCGCGCACCGACTGCAATCTCGAAGCCGCAATGGGGCTGGCATTCGGAGAGGCGCTCTTCAAAAGGCCCGAATATGGGGTCTTATCGCAGAAATTAAACGATCTGGTGTTCTTCAACTCCGCAATCTGCGCGCATCAACGCGCCGATACGGAAAGCCCGGCCTACGGCCTGCTCTCCTACCATACGGAAGATGTGGAGGGACAGTATTGGGGCGACGACAATGCACGTTCATTGCTCAGCGCAATTGCGTCACGATCGCTGCTGGGTTTCGACAGGTGGGACGAGCTGATAGTCCGCGCCATCCTCGCCAATTTTCGCACGGCGGGAATTTACGGGTTCCGCCGTGTGTGCATTTCCGGCGCCGATCTGAATAAAAACGGATGGCGTTACTACTACAACAGCGACATGGTTGATTACTGCCCACACATGCAAGCGTGGATATGGGCCACCTATCTGTGGTTGTACGACAAGACGAAATTCACGCCACTTCTTAAAAAGGCGCGAACCGGCCTGACAATGATGATGAGGGCCTATCCCGACTGGCGGCTTGAAGCCAATCGTGTGGAGCAGGAGCGCTGCCGAATGCTCCTGCCGCTGGCATGGCTTGTACGCGTGGATGACACCCCCGAACACCGCCGGTGGCTCGATACCATTGCATGTTATGTCATGGATCTGCAGGATGACTGCGGAGCGATTCCGCAGATTCCGAAAATAATCGTCGCCTCCAACGACGGCTATGGTGCGGGCGAATGCGCAATCACACACGAAGCGGGCGATCCGGCGACCGATACGCTTTACAGCATCAACTTCGCGTTCATCGGGATGCATGAGGCCGCAGCCGCAACTGGCGACGAACGGTACGCGCGGTCGGCCGCGAAAATGGCCGACTTCTTCATCCGCATCCAGATTCAGAGCGAAACGCGTCCGGAGCTCGACGGCACGTGGTATCGCGGATTCGACTACAAGAAATGGGACTACTGGGGCTCCGACGGAGATGCCGGCTGGGGTATTTGGACCAACGAGATCGGCTGGACCCACAGTTGGATCACGGCCACGCTCGCGCTGCGCGAGATGAAAACATCGCTCTGGGATTTGACCGGCAACAATCGGATTGCCGTAGATTTCGAGAAAATTCGCGAACAGATGCTGCCGATGACTGATGACGCGCTGTTCGACCGGATGCGGATCGACCTTTCCGAGAAATAGAGCTTTCGCGCGGACCGCAAAGGTGAAGGCGAGTCGGCCTGTATGACAGGAAATTTCTATTCCATGGTCTAGTAAGGTCTGGAGAGGAGGAGCCTTTTCGTATTTTGCTGGTGATAGCCAGGCCTTATGTGGAAATATCTTGTTGATTATCTGCAGGGGAATCCCTGTCTGCTTATATAGGATAACTTTGAGACAGTGGCAGGATATACTGAGGGAGCAGAACCCTGAGCGACAGATGATGGATGGCATTTAGACACGTGCTTGAAAGCAAAAGATTCTGTTCACCAGCAAGCTGCAGGACAGAAGTTGTCGGTTTGTCCAATTTCGAGGTAAGATCTGTTAGGATCATCGTAAGCCCTTTGATGTGCTTGCACTTACCAACACTGCCTACCAGAAACAAAAAACCGCCTTACCCGAAGAAGACGGCATTTCTAAAATCTGGCTCCCCCGGTAGGACTCGAACCTACGACACGGTGGTTAACAGCCACCTGCTCTGCCAGCTGAGCTACGGGGGAACTTAGCTGAATTTGAAGCGCCCAAATCTACTCAGTATCGTCTCAAAAGTCAAGAAAATTTTTTTGGTGGAAATTGCGGCCGGCGAGACTCAGTGCTATCGGTGCAAATCAGCGTTATCGGTGATTCAGTACACTGACCGTTTGATCTGCCGCCTCTCATTTTCGGCCCCGATTCACTTCTACAAAGCCTCCGAACCACAGATCGCACTGATAAGCCACTGATGACGCTGATCCGCCGCTGTATATTCTATTTTGCGCTTGCTTTACAAAGATAAGTTTCATAGACTATGGTCTGAAAATCTCTATTTGGTTTCAGGATAGCACCGGCCGAGGCGTGGAAGGGGAAATATGAAATTAAGAACCTACGAGGAAAAAGATCAAAAATATGTTATGGCGCTTCATGTGTCAGGTATGAGGGAATACGGCTACGGGGAACATCCCCCTGAATGGGATAATGATCTCGAGAATGTAATCGGGGCATATATCGAGCCCGGTGGAACCTTCTTTGTAGTCGAGGAAGATGGCAAGCCGATCGCCATCGGGGGGCTGAAAAAGGTTGACGACGAGACTGGGGAGATAAAGAGGATGCGCGTGCATCCCGGCTACCGAAGGAAGGGTATCGGCTCGATCATCGTGGATAACCTGCTGGATTTCGCACGTAGTAAAGGTTTCAAAAAGGTCGTATTGGATACGACGGACCGTCAAAAGCCTGCGATCGAACTTTACAGGAAGAAGGGTTTCAGGTTAAAAAAATCCGAGAGATTCTTTTATGAAGAGATGGGTGAATTTACACTGCTGACTTTTGAACTCTGCCTCTGAAAACTTCCGGGATTCCCGGTCTCATATATTCCAATTATGAGTTTCATGGAGAAACGTTCTTCCACATTCCCTCGCGATGGAGACGCTCCGAATGAAAGTTAGCAAAGTAATCGAGCAATGTTGTGAATTAAAAGAGATCCTGAAACAAGTTCAGGATGACATTGAGATGATGCCATTTTCGATAAGTTGTCATGCCGAACTTGTTTCGGCATCTCATAGAATCAATCGTCCGTAGATCCTTGCATGGATAAATTCTTAAGCTTCATCCGTGTCATCTCTATATAACATATCATCCTGCAAAATGCAAGATATTGCCAAACAGTCACTTCTCTTCCCTCCAGCTATGCCACAAATGTTAGCTTCAACACAAGTTTCTCAAATAATGTACCTAACCTTTTCAGCCTTTTTCTACTCTTTTTAATAGAGAAGTCCATCAGTGAAGATAGCGGAGAAGTGAAATATGACCACAGATACTGAGTCGGATGAGAATCTGGTAGCAAAGACTCTGGATGGAGATCTGAAGGCTTTTGCAGACTTGATCTCAAAACATAAAAGCGCAACCTTCGCCGCTGCCTTCAGTCGTGTCAAAGATTTCGACGAGGCACAGGATATAGCCCAGGGGGCTTTCATCAATGCCTATGCGAACCTCGGTACACTGAAGGACAAGTCCAAGTTCGGGAGCTGGCTTTACAGAATCACAGTTAACCTTTGCAACACAAAGGTTCGGAGAAATGAAATACAGATGGTAGAGAATAAACACATTTCAGAATCTCAGGGGGGAATTCTGGAGTCCATGTCTCAATCACCGGTGCAACCTGATGAGGAATATGAAAGAAAGGAGTTGCTCGGATTGATTCAGGAAGCTATGGAGAAACTTGGAGACAAAACCCGCGAAGCGGTTACACTATTCTACGTAAATGGGTATTCCTATAAGGAGATGGCGTCCTACCTCTCCGTCCCCGTTAGTACGGTTAAGGCAAGGCTAAACCTGGGACGCAGGAGGCTGAAAGAGGAGGTGGCACATATGGTAGAAGGGATTTTGAAGCGGAAAGGCCCTGATGAAAGCTTTACGGAGAATGTGTTGACAGAGATTTGTCTCGGTTTTCCGGAAGGGTCTATAGCTACCTCATGGGATAAGGATAAGGAGGGAGGATTCAGCGTATTCGCATCCACGAAAAGCAAAGATCCGGAAAAGGCCAGACTTATATCGCTCACGATAAGGGTTGAGGATGCCCGAGCTACTCTCGATTCCTATTTCTTCAATGCCTATAGCGAAGAGCCTACACCACAACCTGGGACTTACGATTTTATAAGGACCATAATCGAGGAGTTCAAAATAAAACCGGAGAGGGTGGTGTTCAAGTCGGAAAGGGAAAATGGCTATGCCGAAGTTACCCTGCGGAGAGGTAAGTCTGTCAGAACCCTACGGACTAGTTTAAGCATGGGAATTCTTCTAAGCTATCGGATGAAAACGCCGGTCTGGGCAACTCCTGAGCTTATACGCCAGGGGACTGTCAGCGAAGGTGGCCTGAAACCCACTTTTGAGGAAAGCCTTGATGCGGTAAAAGGTGAACTCCTGGCCAGTATGTCCAGAAACAATTTGATTAATATTGCGTTCGAGAACGGTTTGAACATGGGATCAGGTTCGGCGGAGGCTACCTGGACGGACGATGGCCGGGTTATCATCAATGGGGAGGAACGGGCCACATTCGATGTGGAGGCCAACGCAAATGGGTTGGCTCTTATGAAGAGAGATATAGGACATCGTGGTTGGGGAACAAGGGATGATGGTAGCAGTTATACAGCACTTAACAAAGCGACAGGGAACGGGGTGACCGTAGAGTTTTCTCTTGATATCCGGGACGCTTGAGGTAAATCTCCCGCTGTCCACACCAGATTATACTGTCCCCGCAAACTGTTACACAAATGATTTCCCAAGATTCATCAATATACAGGAACTATCAGGAAATTTATAAATATATTAGAAAATAGATTCATATATCAATCTTTTCATTGACATATCTCTCCACCGGTGTTAAATTCCCCTGCTAAAAGCCATTTCATCCTCAGTGAAACTTTTTCATCCGTTGCGGTGTCTTATGTGGTAAACCTTGTATCCTACTGCCAGAAGCCCTTTCATCTTCAACCTTCTTACATTTGATGGTGATGTCCCCTGTGAAAAATCAGATTGCGTGTTTTGAAGTCAAAATAAGCCTCTTAGTAGTTTGCCTCTTCCTCATTTTGGCATGGGGGAAAGCTGTCTACGCGGGAGACCAACCAGGAGATGCACCACCCGTGGTGCACGCTCTAATATGCAGCACCCCTCCGGTGATCGACGGTAACCTGGATGATCTCTGCTGGGATGAGGCATATAAGGCATTGGATTTCTGGAGGATGGACAAGGATGAACCTGAGCCTTCTCCTGAAAAGACGAAGTTCTATATCTGCTACGATGAGGAAGCACTCTATGTGGCCTTCTACTGTTTCGATAGCGAGCCGAACAAGATCAAGGCTATGGAGAAGAAACGTGGTGGTATGATCTGGCAGGATGACGTCGTCGAGTTGGGACTCGATACATACCACACACACAAGGAATGCTACTGGTTTGACATCACAGCAGGGGGTACGCAGTTTGACCAGATTCCGGGAGGCAGTGGGACGAAGGTCGAATGGCGGGGGGACTGGGAGGGGAAATCCAGGATAGTGGAAGATGGCTGGATAGCTGAAATGGCCATCCCCTGGAACATCCTGCGCTTTCCAAAGGATGCGACCATTATGGGTATCTACGCTGCAAGGGGTGTCCCACACAGGGACAATATGTGGATTTTCTGGCCGGATTTGGGTCCCAACTGGGATTCCAATGAGATGGCGGATCTGATAGATCTCGAGCTCCCTGAGGTAAAATATCCTCCGGTAATTCTTCCCTATGTTCTCGGAATAACACATAAGGACTACAGGAGGGAGATCTCCGCAGGACTTAACGTAAAACAGCTCTTTGCTTCCGGGCTTACGGCAAGCCTGACTTTCAATCCGGACTTCAAGACAATTGAAGAAGAGGTGGAGAGCATAGATTTCTCCTATACAGAACGCTACATAGCGGATAGGAGGCCTTTCTTCACTGAGGGGGAGGATTTCTTCCCCGGATCTTCGATGTTTTACACCCGGAGGATAGAGGATATAGATGCCGGGGTTAAGCTCTTTGGAAGGACCGGTAAGACAAGGATTGGGATACTTGACGCTGTTGATGTAAAGCATCGCAATGACTTCTCCAGCAAGTTCCAATACGATCCTACCTCTGATAGCGGTGTGTGGATCGGAGGAACTCATACGTCGAAAATCGATAGCTCGAACTCTACGGTTGGGTTCGGGGGATATTACACTCATAAGAGGGAAAAGGGAGGCTATTACAGTGGTTTTGAATTCTTGAGAAACATTGTCGGAAAAAAGAACGGAAATATCTTCTCGATGGATATAGAGAAATGGTCAAGTGGGATGGGAGGGTTGTACTTTGAGGCCAATTTCAAGAATGTCGGAGAAGGTTATACGAATTGGACGGCTTTTGTGCCTGAGGAGAACTACTGGGGAGTTGATCTTGACACGGGTTTCTGGAAAAGATATGATGAAAGACTCTTGAGACAGTATAATGTCTGGATTAGTTTAGACAAGGCCAAAAGCCATGCCGATACCTTGATGCACCAGGGAGTGGACCTCGGTGGGGGGATCTCGATCAGGAGATTGAACCGTTCGGAAATCTATGCCAGTCTGTCATATTATGAACGCTCGTCTAACGTAGACAGGACAGTCAATCTCGGCTTGAACTGGAATGAAGATGACATCCATCAGAATGGTAATGTCGAGTTATCAATCGGGGAAAAGGCTGGTGCTGACTATCTCTATATGAACCTGAATCAGGGCTACAAAGCCACTGAAGCCCTGAGCTTCAAGCTTCGGGGTGAAATCAGGAGGATGAAGGAGCCTTCGGAGGGGACCGAATACAAGGAGCTTGTTATTCTGACAGGCAATTATGATTTTACAAGCGAATATGGCATTGGTTTACGTCTCATGCATCTTTGCGATTTTAGCAATGAGAGAGATGCTGGGATTTGGTCTGTCCTACGAAAGGGTGATTTTAACATATGTCTTACTTATCGACAGGCCGTCCGGGCGGGTACGGATATCTTCCTTATCCTCGGAGATCCGAACGAGGACAGGACACAGAAGCGTTTTGCCGTAAAGATCATCAGACCACTTTTCTAAAAGGGGAAGGCTTTGTCCTGAAATATACTAGACCCATTTGAACTCCTGGAGATTCCATTTACCTTACCAGGGGCGACTGACAGTCGCCCCTGCATTATTGTAGAGCTTGTCAGGATATGTCGAAACCAGTTCGGCATCATAAGTTGTCAAAATGGGCATCATCCCACTGTCATCCTGAACCTGTTTCAGGATCCTTTTAGACTCACGAATGGTTATGTGGTTTTCCCTTCATACTTAATCAAATCCAAAAATAAAAATTTTAAATATTCTACTGAAATAAATTAATTTATTGAAAAAAATACTTGACAAAATTAATTTTATTATTAAATTATTTGAAAACAGTCAGGAGGTCTCGTATGAGGAAGGTTATTGAGAAGTGTCCTGCGTGTGGGTCTGAGATGGCGGTAAGCCGTCTGAACTGCCCGGAGTGTGGCACGGGAGTGGATGGGAATTTCTCGCTCTGCCCTTTCTGCAGGCTCGATCCTGAAAGCCTCGAATTTGTGATGACTTTTCTGAGATGTCGCGGCAACATAAGGGAGGTCGAACGAATACTGGGAATCTCCTATCCCACTGTTAAAAGCCGGCTGAATTCTGTTTTGAGGAAGCTCGGCTATGATGTGGAGATAGAGGAGGAGCCGACCGTTTCGGCGAGGAGACGCGAGATACTGAGAAGGCTCGAATCAGGAGACATCAAGGCCTCCGAGGCGGCGGAGATGCTTTCAAACCTCAGATCAGGTGAGTGATTTTCTGTTTTAATTTTCTATTCCCGGGAGGTATGTCCCATGGACGAAGAGAAGTTTTCGATACTGCGTATGCTCTCGGATGGGAAGATAGGGGCCGGGGAAGCAAGTGAGCTCTTGGATGCGATTGAGGCGAGTAGGGAAGGATCTGAAGCCCGCTCCAAGTTATCACAGGAACATGGTCAGGAAGATCAACCCGGAGGTGCGGAGATGAACGAAGAAAGGATGAAGATTCTGGACATGGTGAAAAATGGTAAGCTCTCTGCTGAGGAGGGGGCGAGGCTCATTGAGGCACTGGAGTTTTCCCAGGGAAAGGAGCGGGAGATTTCTCAGCCACTCGGAAAGCCAAAATGGATAAGGATAAAAGTTGTGGAGAACGGCAAAGAAAAGGTCAAGGTAAACCTCCCGGTGTCACTTGCGCAGATGGCCATGAAGTTTGTGCCGGATTCGAAGAGGAAAGAGATTGAGGGGAAGGGGATAGACCTCGATAAGATCCTGCAGGAGATAAAATCGGGAGTTCCGTCGGGCAAACTGGTCGAGGTTGAGGATGGAAATGACAGGGTGGATATATGTATAGAATAGCCTTTTTCCTTGAAATCCGAGTCAATGTAAGCATTTGGCCATCAGTCAACTATGAATCGTAGATTTGAAATTGCAGATTGAAAAACCTGAAATGTTGCCTGGATAATCTCTTACTTAATCTGTCATTCAGGGATCTAAGGGTGCTGCAGCGGTCGCCACAATAGCAGGGGTTTTGGTCTCAGAATAAACTTGACTGAGAATTAGTTTTGTCTTATCATCTCAGGAGCATAGGAGCCTTTTCCCTCGGTTTCATTGACGGAAAGTCGGAGGAGTCCTATGCTCTTTTTTCTATCTTGATTGAGATTACTTCTGTGGTTATCTTTTCCGGGAGGGTTCTATGGACCTTCAGAAATTTGTAATATATCCGTTTCTGTTGTTTCTGCCCCTCGCTCTGATGGGTTGTGGGGCTAAATTGAAGATACCTGTTGAGAGGGAGACAAAGATGAATCCGGTACAGGAGCGTATCCTCGTTAGATGGAAGAAAGTTCCCAGGAAAATCCTGGCATTCTACTATCCCTGGTATGGCACACCTGAATTTTCGGGCAAATGGAGCCACTATGAAGGAGTGGATGTTGAGCGG
>CAZTBA010000107.1:0-15457 GCA_964611725.1 uncultured bacterium | reverse complement strand
GTCGAGCTCATCGGCGGATTCTATGTGGTAGCTCCTCGTACCGGTCCTGAGGGCTATCGATTGAAGCCTTCTGGTGTTTCCACTGTTCCTTCCGCCGACGACTATCATCAGGTCGGACCTTCTGGCAAGCTCTTCGGCTGATCTCTGGCGATGGATTGTCGCGTCACATATTGTGTTATATATCTTTAGCTCTTTGGACTTCGGCAGGAGTGCTGAGACCACCTTCTGGAAATTCTCCGGTTCCTGGGTGGTCTGTACAACTATACCCACTCGCCTCATCCTGTCGAGACCTCTGACATCTTCCTCTCTTTCGAGGACGAGCGCTTCCCCGCCCGCGTGTGAGAGTATTCCGGATACTTCAGGGTGATCGTCTTCCCCGATAATTACGAGTTGGTAACCCTCCTCTATCAAGGAGCGCGCCTTCTCCTGCACAATCCTCACAAAGAGACAGGTGGCATCAATGATATCGAGGCCCTTTTCGGCTGCCGCTTTCAAGATATCTGGAGAGGTTCCGTGCGTCCTTACGACAAGGGTACCCTCATCCATGGAGCTTATATCGGATATCGGAAGGATCCCCTTCTCTTTTCTGAGTTTCTCCACAGCCTGGGGGTTATGGATTATCGGACCAAGGGTGTAAATCTTTCCGGGGGATTCCCTGGTAGCCTTCTCTATAAGCCTGAACGCCCTTTTAACCCCCCAGCAGTATCCGGACCATTTCGCCAGTTCTACCTTCATTCACCTTTCTCCACCATTGCTCTGACCAGGTCCTGAAGACCGAAGAGGTTTATGAATCCGGTTGCATCCTTCTGGTTGTAAACCCCCTTATCTTCCCCGAAGGTGGCGAGGTCACCTCTGTAGAGCGAATAAGGGCTCTTTCTTGCAGCTGCTGTGCAGTTTCCCTTGTAAAGCTTGAGCCGCACAGTGCCTGTAACGTTCCTCTGTGTGACCTTCACGAACCCGTCCATTGCCTCTTTAAGGGGTGTAAACCATTTCCCAAAATAGATGAGTTCCGCATATCTCTGTGCCAATATGTCCTTGTAGTGCAGGGTATCCCTGTCGAGGACGAGTGATTCGAGTTCTGCATGTGCCGTGTAGAGTATTGTTCCGCCGGGAGTCTCATAGACACCACGCGATTTTATCCCGACAAGGCGATTCTCGACCATATCGGTCCTTCCGATAGCGTTCGCACCGCCTATGGAGTTGAGGCTCTCCAGTAGCTCCACAGACCCCATGGGTTTATCGTTCAATTTTTTGGGTATGCCCGATTCGAACTCTATTTCCACGTATGTGGGTTTGTCAGGGGCCTCCTCGGGGGAGACGGTGAGCTGGAACATATCTTCCTCCGGCTCGTTCCAGGGCTCTTCCAAAGGCCCTCCCTCGTGGCTTAAGTGCCATATGTTGCGGTCCCGGCTGTATATCTTTGCCTTAGTAACAGGAACTGGTATCTCCCTTGAGGCAGCGTAGTCAACCTCATCTTCCCTTGACTTCAACTCCCATTCCCTCCAGGGGGCTATTATCCTGAGATGCGGGCCAAGTGCCTTGTAGGCAAGCTCGAATCGGACCTGGTCGTTACCCTTGCCGGTTGCGCCGTGTGAAAGGGCATCGGCACCTTCCTTCAGGGCCACCTCGACCTGGCGTTTTGCTATTATGGGGCGTGCGAAAGATGTGCCGAGGAGGTATTTCCTCTCATATATCGCACCGGCCTGCATCGTAGGATATATGTAGTCCTCAATGAACTCTTTCCTCAGATCCTCTATGTATATTTTACTTGCCCCGCTTTTTAATGCCTTCTCTTTAAGCCCTTCAAGCTCTTCGCCCTGACCAAGGTTTGCAGCCATAGCTATGACCTCGCAGCCGTAGTTCTCTCTGAGCCAGGGTATTATAACTGATGTGTCAAGCCCGCCTGAATAAGCGAGCACCACTTTCTTCACCTCTTCCCTCATAATAGATACCCTCCTCAATTTATTTACCCCCACAAAGCTCCCGCTCAGGTAACTCTTGGAGGTCTTAGGCTCTTCGGCTGGTGTTGGTTAGATCTAATAGGTTGTCGAATCAAACTAAGCGGATTCTATCTGGGCACCTGAAGTGCCCTGGACAACTCTCAAACTCTGTCGATCCCCTGGGTGAGTATCTCATCGAATATGTCGATGACCTCGTCTATCTGTTCCTTATCTATGATCAGGGGTGGGATCATCCTCACAGCATCCACCCCGGAAGTGCATATAAGGACCTTCCTCTTGAGGAATTCCTTTGATATAGCTTTCGGATCGTACTCTGTCACCACCCCGGCTATCAGCCCGAATCCCCTGACTTCCTTCACTTCACTGTGGCGTTTCTTGAACTGGTGAAGCCTGCTGTGGAGATAATCTCCCGTAGCTTTGACACTTTCAATGAAACCCGGAGCCATCAGCTTCCTCATCACCCTGGCTCCAACCGCACAGACCACGGGATTGCCACCAAAAGTAGACGCGTGGTCACCGGGTTTCAGGGCATCGGCCACCTTCTGTCTCGTGAGTGCCGCACCTATGGGGAGTCCGCCTCCGAGAGGTTTCGCAAGCGACATTAAGTCGGGTTCAACTCCGTAGTGCTGGTATGCAAACAGGGAACCACTCCTTGCCAGCCCGAACTGGACCTCGTCGAATATGAGCAGGAGGTCCCTCCTGTTGCAGATTTCCCTGAGCCCGTTCAGGAACTCAGGTTCGGCTGCGTTTACCCCCCCTTCACCCTGGACAGGTTCCACCATAATAGCACAGGTCCTGTCGGTTATAAGCTTCTCAACGGAGTCAAGGTTATTGAATTCGGCATACGAGAATCCCGGGGAGAGTGGCTCAAATCCCTTGTGAAATTTCTCTTGACCCGTGGCTGAAAGGGCGCCGTACGTTCTCCCGTGGAACGAATTAGACATGGAAATTATTTGGTATCTCGGGGGGGAAAAGTTCTCACTGCCCCATTTCCTGGTGAACTTTATGCAGGCCTCTACAGCCTCGGCTCCACTGTTGCAGAAAAAGACCCTATCAGCGAAAGAGTTTTCTATCAGAAGCTCTGCAAGCTCAACTTGGGGAATAGTGTAATAGAGATTCGAGCAGTGGATAAGCTGTCCGGACTGTTTGGAGATAGCCTCGAGGATGTCGAAATCGCCATATCCGAAGGCGTTAACCCCGATACCGCTCATGAAGTCAAGGTAGCGCTCCCCATCGTGACAGAAAAGGTTCACCCCATTGCCCCTCTCGAGGACTATCGGGGGACGGATGTATGTCTGAAGAAGGTAACGCTCGGCTTTGCTTATTATCTCATCTGTCTTCATATCCCCTTCTCCCTTCGCCGGTTTTCTTCAAGCTAATATTTGGGTTCCGATACCCCGGTCGGTGAATATCTCAAGGAGGAGCGAATGCCTTATCCTTCCGCTTATTATGTGCATTTTTCTCACCCCGGAACTTGCGGCTGTGAGACAGGCCCTTATCTTCGGTATCATCCCGCCGCTTATTATGCCTTTCTCTATGAGCTCATCCACCTCCGATATCCGCACGGTCGATATGAGTGTATTTTCATTACCCGGATCCTTTAGGACGCCGATTACATCTGTGAGGAGGACGAGCTTTTCGGCCTTAAGCGCTGCGGCTATATGCCCCGCGGCCGTATCGGCGTTAACATTGTAGCTTTTCCCATCTGACCCCAGACCTACGGGTGCTACTACGGGGATGAATCCCGAGCGGCAGGCCTCAAGTATGGGTTTCGGATCAACGCTCTCGATATCGCCAACGTACCCTATGTCCAAGCCCTGGGGACAGTCTCTGGTCGGCTCAAGGTGTTTTTTCACCTTCAGTACCCCGCTTTCCCTGGCTGATATCCCCAAGACTCTTCCACCGAATTTTCCCATAGCCTTTAATATATCACGGTTTACTTCTCGGACAAGAGTTTTTTCAACTATCTCCATCGTCCTTTCATCGGTGACCCTCAGGCCGTTTACGAACTTCGTTTCTATGCCGCATTCCCCCATCCTCTTGCTGATGAATCTCCCTCCTCCATGTACTATAACCGGCTTCATCCCAACGGTTTCCATAAAGACAACGTCTACAAGAACACTTCCTTCATCACCCATGGTACTTCCGCCGTATTTGACGACGACGATCTTGTCCCTGAAAGACCTTATATACGGGAGGGCTTCTATAAGTATGTCAGTTTTTTCTATTATCTTCTTCATATTCTTCCAAAAAGTAAATGGGGAGCTTCAGGATTATCTCCCCCTTCTACAAGCTTTCGCCTGATGTACCCGCAATCATAGTAGGGCGATGGTCTCTTCGAATCCGAGCATAACATTCATGTTCTGGACCGCCTGACTGGAGGCCCCCTTGAGGAGATTATCTATTGCGGATATGATTATAGCTCTGTCCGTTCCGGGGACCCTGAGTACACCGATATCACAGTAGCTTGTCCCGGATATGAATCTTATCTCCGGTATCTGATCCTGGGAAACCCTTACGAAAGGTTCTTCCCTGTAGCGTTCGAGGTAGGTCGAGACAAGCTCTTCTGTTCCGAGGTCCTTAAGGAGCTCAACATAGATGGTGGTAAGTATGCCACGGTTTAGTGGGACGACCTGTGGGACGAAGACCGTACGGCAATCTTCACCCGCTATCCTGGAAAGCTCCTGCTCGATCTCGCCCAGATGCCTGTGTGAACGCCCTATGTTATACGGGGCAACGTTCTCGTTCGATTCGACGAACCTGGCCCTGATCGAGCTTGTGGTCCGCCCGGCTCCGGATATCCCGGATTTGGAATCGATTATTATCCCGTCAGTCTCTATAAGGTGTTTTTCAAGAAGAGGGATAAGGCCCATTATTACCGAGACAGGGTAACATCCTGGGTTTGCCACAAGATCTGCTTTGGCTATAGCCCTTCGATTCAATTCGGTAAGCCCGTAGACAGCCCTATTTAGCAACTCAGGCGCAGAGTGAGGCATTCCATACCAGGTGCGGTAAGCCTCGGAGGTATCCATCCGGAAATCTCCGCTCAGGTCAATCGCTCTTGCACCTTTCTGCAGAAAGATCGGTATTATCGACATCGACTCACCGTGTGGGAGACAGGAGAAGACGAGATCAACTTCGATATCGATCCCTTCCTTGGCTGAGATGAGCTTTCCGTCATGTCCCTTTCCCATTATAACGGGGTATATCTGCGAGAGATACTGCCCGCTGTAAGTTTCAGAGGTGAGGAAAACTATCTCAACTCCGGGATGCCTTCTGAGGATTCGGTAGAGTTCAAATCCCGCATACCCCGTTGCTCCTATTATTCCAACCTTCTTCACCTTACCTCCTGCAAACATACATTCGGAAAACGCAATATGAAAAACAGGCCCATACCCACCCCGAAGGATGAGATATCTGGGCCAGGTTCGGATTTAGCCAGGGATCAACTCCTTAGGATTTCCTTTATCTTGCCGAGGGCTTTCCGGGCATCTGCGGTCGTCCTCGATATGACCAGAATGGTATCGTCACCAGCCACGGTGCCAAGCACATCTTCCCATTTCACCTTGTCGAGGGCCGCCGCCAGCCCCTGAGCGTTTCCGGAGGTGGTTTTGAGGACAACCAGGTTCCCTGTCATTTCATAGCTAATCAGGAAATCCCTCATTTCCTGTTCCAGCATCCTCTCGACACGCGGGAGAGATGGCCCTTCATCTGGTAGATGGTACCTGAACTTGCCATCCCTGGTGGATACTTTGATCGCACCGATCTCCCTGAGGTCGTTCGAGAGGGTCGACTGGCTCGTTGCAACCCCTTTTTCCTTTAGAAGGGAAATGATATCCTTCTGGGTTCCAGCCTTCTCGCCCCTCAGAATCTCAACTATCACCCTCTGTCTGCGTTTCTTCTCAGACAAAGGTCTTTTCATATCAGATATCCCGTTGTTTGAAAAAACCCACCCCGATTGCGCAATAGGTTTCCTCAGGCCGAAAGACTCGGGAGCATCAGCTCCAGCCTTGTGGGAAAGCCCTTTTGAGCGTAAATTTATACAGGGGCTCCCGAAATTTATTGGCACATATTCCTAAAAACGGCGAGTTTCAAGTAAATATCAACTTAAATTGATTTTTATCCAAAAATTGTGACAACAATTTAGCAAAATTGCCCTGAACTGTCAAGGAAAACTTTCACAGATCAGGATCGTCGATTTTAGCAGTAAATGATGAATGGTAACCCCTGATCGGGATCAAAGACCTTGTAAGGTTCGCGATTGAATCCGGAAGAGTCCTTTTATCTCAAGCATACAAGGAGGTTGCCCCATGATGAGAAATAGTTTTGAGTTGAAGCTCATTGTGATTTGGATGGCATGCTTGCTTACAACAACTCCAGTTTATGCTCAAAAGATAATACCACTTCAGGAAGCCTTTTCAGAGATAGAAATAGAAAAGAGTTCAGAATTCCCCCATGGAGTTGAAGCAAATCGATTTGTGGAAGGGTATAATAATACTTTGGTTACGTCTTTCCCGGATCTTGAGCTTGTCTGTGTATATGACTCTGAAGGGAATAAGCTCTGGGAAAAGAGGATATGTGCGTGGAGACCTCTCATATCGAAGGATGGAAATTCGATAGTTTTGACCTTAGTCAAAGGAATAGCAGGACCGTATGCCACAACGTTATTTGACAGGAGCGGAAGAGTTCTTTGGAGTGTGGAATATAGAAGAATCGTTCCTGAGAAGATCTCGCCAAGCGGAAAGTATGTAATAGCGAATGATGCTAATGGACGATATGAGTATTCACCCGCTATGATAAGCGGCGAGGATGGCAGTATTCTCTGGTCTAAAAAGGATATGGATGTAGGGCAACCCTTTGGCATGAGATTTGTTGATGATGAGAGGATAGTCTGTTATGATAGGTGGAACATGAATTTATACATGTTTGATTCTTCCACAGGTAACACTATCTGGAAACTTGGCCTTCGGTGGCATTGGGACTTTCGGAGTCCACCGGGTGTATATATCATAGATATAAAATCTTCAGAGGATGGAAGTAAAATAGTGCTACACCTTGGGACAATAGAGGAGGATATTGTTTTCCTATTAAGCAACCGGGGAGATATTCTCTGGAAAAAGGATTTTGCAGGGATAGTAGCATTGGATATATCACAGTCTGGAAGTTTTATATTATTGGAGGGCAAAGAATTAAAGTTTCTGAGAAGTCTAGATTGTGAGGAGATATGGGAGTTCGGTCTTAGGTATTCATCAAGCGGCGATCAAGTTGTTGTTCGTGATGACTTAATAGTTCTACCGAGGAGACATAGAAAAAGTCATATTTTGCTTCTTGGTAATGGTGGGAAACTTGACAAGGTCATTTCAGTTGAAGGAATAATTCCTGGCCCATTGGCAAAGAAAGAAGGTGATGTTCTCAAAACCGTGTTGGTCAAATTTGGGGAGAATTCTGTCAAAGTTCAGAAAATTATTGGAAAGGGGAGTAGGTAAAATGATAAGAAGAATATTTTGGATGATCTTAGAGGCTTAGTCCGTCTTCCAGGAGTCATTTGGCAGGAGGTTGATCCATCCAAAAAGCATAAGGATCCTCCAGCTAAAAGACAGATTACCGCCTTTGGCGAACTTGGGAGCTGCTAAAGCTGTCAAGCTCACCTTTGTGACGGTGTACCATGTCCCTGTCATGCTTTACTTCTGCAGGAGCATCTTTCCCTTAAGTATCGCGTCATCGGATCGGAGGGAGTATATGTAGATGCCGCTTGCCAGAACGTTGCCCTGTGAGTCCCTGCCGTCCCAGGTGACGCTATGCATTCCTGCGGGATAGTGGCCCTCAGTGAGAGTGCGGACTTCCCGGCCGAGAGTGTTGTAGATATTCAGGGTTACATATGATTCATTGGGGAGAAAGTAAGATATCTCGGTCGACGGGTTAAAGGGATTTGGACGGTTTCGGTAGAGCTTGACCCTGCCCTCTGTCTCTCCGGATGCAGCATTATCTTTGTCTTCCCGGTCGCCCTCCTTGACCAATTTCATTGACCTCCTGGCAAATTTCGAGGCCCTGTCAAGGAGTTCCTTTGCCTTACGAAGCTCACCTTTTTCAAGGGCGGATAAGGCATCTCCGAAGGCTTCCCTCGCTCTGCGCGCAAGCTCTATGCCTTTCTCGTTTCCATTTTCGGAGGCAAGTTTCACCGCACGCCCGACGAGTTCCCTGACACCTTCTACCCTTTCCCTCAGAAGCTTGCCTTCGTCCGGTTCTCCCCTGGCCACACGTATGGCTTCCGAGGCAATTTTTACAGCCTGGCGCAGGGTATCTATAGCTTCCCTGTAATTCCCTTCCGATCCTAATCCGTAGGCTTTCTCCTTTAGAGCAAGCGCTCTCTCAAGGATCCCCTTGGCTTTTTCTTTGTCTGACTTCTCAACCTCTTCGGACGCGCGAACGAACACCTTCTCAGCTTTCTCGGCAAATCTTTCGAACTTCACACCCTCAGGCAGGCTCCTCCAGGAAATACGGATTGACCTTTTAGCCAGATCCCGCGACCGCCGGGCGAGCTCAAAAGATTTTCCGTATCTATCGGAGTTGAAAGCATCCACAGCCAGTTTTAAGCACTCATCTGCCTTTTCGGCAAGCTCTGAAGCCCTTTCATCTCCCGATTCATCTGCGAGCTTTGATGCCTCTGAAATGATCGCATTTGTCCCTCGGAGGAATGCGGCAAGCTTGTCAACTCGGGAATCCGCCAAGGCATCCATTGTGACAGTAAATGTGGCTAAGGTAAATACCAACATCCCGAGATATAGGATTTTGAAGCTCCGCATATGATGACCTCCTTAGCTATTTTTCAGGAAACATCTTTTCTTTTTTAGAGATGCCTCGCCGAGGCATCTCCACAGATAAAAATCTGAAAAGGCAGTAGCGATTGAAAAATCTCAGGTGCCATGAGCAAAGAAACCAAAAAATATTGCTGAAACTTGCCCTGCTTCAGGTTTTCCGGAGAGGCCCTTCCGAATCGGATCCAGTAGTTTGACAGTCTACAGGAGAAGACAGTTTAAAACCAATTTACTATCCTGGACAGAAAATCTCTAAACCCGGAGTGCATAAACTCACGGTATTCCTTTTCCATCTCAATCTCATCCGTATAATTGGAGGAGATTTTCGGATCTATCTTCCTCATAAGCTTTGCGGCCCTGCCCCTGACATCTTCGTGATAAAAGAACCTGCAGAGAAGCTCTGAGAGCAGCTCAGTCTTCATCTGGTCATCGACAGAAGAGAGATGTCCTTCCGCAAGTTCCAGGAGCTTGTTGCCCGCATTCAGGTCGTACTTTTGTGAGAAGGCACGCCAGGCTACGAGGACCCCCTTGGCGATAGCCGGATCGGACTCCGCCATCTTCCAGAGCTTCGACTTTACATCCCCATCAAATGCTCTGAGGGCCAGTTTCATTCCCTGAGGGAGATAACAGATGTGTCCGCCACCGGAGAGCTTCCCAAGTATGTACAGTGCTGCCTCAATCCCGATTGAACCTATGCCATCGGCTGCGCTTCCCCTCACGAAATCGTCCTCATCTTCCAGCATCCCGATGAGCCTTTCCACTCTATCGGGTATATCCGATCTGGCAAGTGCCTCGGTCGCGAACCATCTTACATCCGTAGATGAGTCCCCGAGGGACTTAATTATGGCTTCGGGTTCGGGCCTTTCAGACAGCATAAGCTCCCAGGCGGCCTCCGCGCGGACGGGTTCTTCGGGGCTTTCGAGCATCTTTTTGATATCCTCAGCAGAGCTGACCTGGATTTTCATTTTTGGTTTTGTACCCTTGCTGACATGCTGCTTGGCGGTTTTCCTTTCAGGGACGCCCTCATCCATTTTTGTGACGAAGTCCAGAAACCCGGC
Organism: uncultured bacterium; assembly: GCA_964611725.1. GTDB lineage: Bacteria > Latescibacterota > CAZTBA01 > CAZTBA01 > CAZTBA01 > CAZTBA01. The sequence goes on along the minus strand of CAZTBA010000107.1, from coordinate 5,623 downwards.
GAACCTCTCCTGGGCATCTCCGGGGATGTCGTACCACCCTTCGTCTACTGTTACTATGTTAGGGTTGGCCCACCACGGCTTGAAAGATTCCATGTCCCCTGGCTCTATGGGGAGACTCACCAGGCCTGTCAGCTCGTTGAGGGAATAAGGGATCCTTATGGCTGGAGGCTGTTCCAGGTTGGGAGAATCCCCCTTCAGGAAGCCACAAAGCTTTCTCCTCAGGCTGTCTCCATGTTCCGCAGGGAACCTGGAGTGGATGTCTTCGGGGAATACTTCCCTGGGTATTATGGTTTTCGAGCTCCCAACGCCGCTGAATTTGACCCTGTATGGAATCCCAAAATCGTCAAGTCTCCCCGAAACATTCTTCAGGGATCTGAGGGATACCCTGTATCCATCTTCGGCGTCTGCCTCAAAAACTATGTCGTTGCTGAAGGGTTTATCCGGTGATATGGTGGGCCAAAGGACCTGGTGAAAGGATATGTAATTTACAGGCTTCGCATGCGGTTGATATTTTCTCGATCTCACCTCAGTCTCTATCGTTTCGAGAAGCTCCTGGGAACTCTTGGGTTTCACTATGGAGGTGGTGTATATGTCATTGTTCATGACTTCCGAAAAAATCATGGCAACCGGGTGGCTGAGCATGTACATGTATATAAAGGAAAGCACGTCAGACCTTCCGTAATAGTCGAGCATCTCTGACACACTGGGCATTCGGCCCCTCGTTCTCAGGACAATTTCGGTTTTGCGCCTTTGTGTCATAAGTTTCCTTTTTCTCGTTAGAACGAACTGTAACTCAGCCTTATGGGCTTTCTAAGCAGAAAGGATCTCTCGGCAGCCTTTATGATCATAAGGGATTCTCTCACGCTTTCCCCTCCGGAGATAGGCTTCTTTCCCTTGCTCACGCAATCATGAAAATGCTTTAGCTCTTCCCTGAGGGACTGGTAGCTCGGGTTTCCATCGACCCGGTAGTCCTGGATTTTCTTCCCATGCTCATCCATAAGTACAGCTCTGTTCAGGTTATAATCTATGCCTATCACGCCCTTAGTGCCATGGAGGAAGATCCTTTCCTCCCTCGGCACGGACGGGCCGCTTGTGACGGTTATATGGCCAATCGCTCCGTTCTGATATTTCAGGCTGACTGCCGCAGTGTCCCCACCCCTTGCCTTTCCGCTGAGCCCGATTTTCCCTATGATTGCCTGAACCTCAACAACTCTCCCTCCGAGGTAACATCCGAGGTCTATGGTATGAAAGCCGCCGTCCATGAGGACTCCCCCACCCATAAGCTTCCGGTTTAAGCGCCACTCGGGGCCAACCCAGTCGATGTACCTCAGGTAAGACCCTCTTACAAGGAAGAGTTTCCCTATGGTTCCGGCATCGAGTATCTGCCTTGCCCTCTGAACAGCGTATGAGAAGCGCCTGTTGGCCCCTGCTATAAGCTTTACGCCGTTTTTCCTACAGGCTTTGATCATTCTGTCAGCTTCCTCAAGGGTGCCGGCCATGGGCTCTTCTACAAGGATATGTTTTCCCGAGGATGCCGCCTTTACAGCGACATCACAGTTGAGAAAATGGGGCAGGATCAAATCCACGGCATCGAAATCTTCGGCGAGAAAATCGTTTATGTCTTCCGAAAGGTTGGTTATACCGTATCTTTCCCCACAGCTCCGAAGGGTGCTTTTGTCCTTGTCGCATAGTGCGACGACCTTGAAGTGGGCAAGTGTTGTAAGGACTTCGAGATGTATCTTTCCCCACCAGCTAAGGCCTGCGACACCTATCTTAATCAAGGCTTCCTCCCAGTTTCCTCGAAATGGCAAGCAAATCCTTTTTCAGGTTTAATACTAATTATAATTTTCTATCAAGTCAACAGGTTTGTTTACCACAGGATTTAGCGGATGTTGAAGCAGCGGAGGGTCCGGAAAATAACAGAATTTCCGGGATGCAGAAAAAGAAAAAAGCCCGATCGGGCCTATATTACTTGTGCATCGGCCCTGAAATGTAATGGTGGAGGCGGTGGGAATCGAACCCACGTCCGAAGATACTTCAGTGGGACCGGCTACGTGCGTAGTCTGACTTTTAGAATTCGCATCTTCCAAGCTCCGTCAGACGGGATCTTTGAAGACGCTATCCCTGAGATTTCGCCGAATCCTCCGGGAAAAGGGTCCGGCTAGCCCACCTTCGCGGCGCTACCCATCAGGCTCGCGGGCGAAGCCCGGTGGGAGCGGGCTGCTTTTTTAATTAAGCAGCCATTGCATAAGAATAGTCTGCAATTAAATTTTATTCCCGGTGTTTTTAACGAGGGCACCAGAAAATCCCCGGCACGCTGTCCCTACCTCCGTCATCCCCGTCGAAACCGATCGCCCCCACACCACAGCCGTAAATATAATGGAAGATCGAAAATTTGTCAAGCGACGCGCCAAGTGTCAGGTCTATTGAACTCCGAAACACGGTCGAAAGTTCCCGATTCACTCAAGCCATATATTTCCAGGCCCTACAAGCTTCTTAAACTCATCTATGAGATCATCGCTCAAGGATACCGTATGAGTTTTCGACCTTATAGCCACCTTGCCATACTGGGACGTGTCCACGTGGAATATGACGCTGAATTTGCCTTTGTAACTTTCCAGGATCTCCTTTATATTATTTATCGTATTTTCATTGAGATCTGCAGATATCAGGTTTATGTTTATGGAACTCGCATACCTTTCCCTTGTCTCGCTCAGGGGGAGCACTTCGTCCGCTATAATCTTCACTGTTTCCCTATCCTTCGACGAGAGCTTTCCTCTTACCATGACCATAGAGTCAACGTCTATGAGGCTTTTGTGTTTCTCATATGGGTCGGAAAAGACGAGGACCTCAGTTACCCTGTTAAAGTCCTCAACCGATACGAAGGCCATCTGCTTGCCGTTCTTGTCGGTCGTTGTCTTAAACGCTACTATTATGCCCCCGATCCTGACCTCAGCTCCGTTCCCTGAATCAACCAGCGTCTCTATATCCTGGGTCGTGAATTCCCTCAGTTCATATTCATATTTCTCAAGGGGATGTCCGGAGACGTAGAATCCGAGCATCTCCTTTTCCTTCGCAAGCTTCTCCCCTTCAGACCATTCGGGTGTATCAGGGAGCGGGGGTGTGAGCGAGAAACCATTTTTCCCTTCGACCATATCGAGAAGCGAGATCTGATTCTGTCCGACACGGCTCGACTGCCCATACTCTATTGCCCTGTCAAGTGCTGCTATCATCTGAGCCCTATGGCCCTCAAGGGAATTCATGGCTCCAGCCATTATAAGGCTCTCAATTGCCTTCCTGTTAACCGATCGGAGGTCTACACTCTCGCAGAATTCGTATATAGTTCTGAAAGGCCCATGCTTCTCCCTTGCCTTTGTGATGGACTCTATAGCATTGAGACCGACGTTCTTTACAGCCCCCAGTCCAAACCTTATCCCATCCTCGACCACCGTGAATCCGGCCTGACTCTCGTTGACATCGGGGGGAAGTATCTTTATCCCCATTCTCTGACAATTCTCTATGAGCTCGACCACCTTGTCGCTGTTGCCCATCTCGCTCGTGAGGTTTGCTGCCATGAACTCCTTCGGATAGTGTGCTTTGAGGTAGGCTGTCTGATAGGCGATAAGGGCATACCCGGCGCTATGGGATTTGTTAAAACCGTACCCGGCGAAGTATTCCATAAGTTCAAATATCTCTCCAGCTACCTTCTCGTCTATGCCTTTTAACTTTGCCCCCTCGAGGAAGTTCTTTCTCTGATCTGCCATTATCTCGGGATCCTTCTTGCCCATCGCCCTCCTGAGAAGGTCCGCTCCTCCGAGGGTGTAACCGGCCAGATCCCTGGCTATCCTCATCACCTGTTCCTGGTAAACTATGACGCCGTATGTCTCCTTGAGAATCGGCTCAAGGAGGGGATGGGGATATTCTATCTCCTTAACGCCATGTTTCCTGAGTATAAAATCATCTACCATGCCGCTCCCGAGTGGACCGGGCCTGTAAAGGGCATTCATAGCTATGAGGTCCTCTAAGCAGGAGGGCTTGAGCCTCGTTACATATTCGGTCATCCCAGATCCCGAAAACTGGAATACCCCGACAGTCTCACCCCTCGAGAAGATCCTGTATGCATCGGCATCGTCGAGAGGAATGGAGTTCAGATCTATATCGATTTCCTTCTCTCTGAGCATTGAGATTGTATCATATATGACGGTAAATGTGCGAAGCCCCAGAAGGTCCATTTTGACAAGGCCTATCTCCTCTATGCACTTCCAGTCGTACTGGGTCGTTATTTCGTCCTTGTTTGTCTTGAAGAGCGGAACGTAGTTAGTCAGCTCACTCGGGGTTATAACTATACCCGCGGCATGGACGGATGCGTGGCGGGTGAGCCCTTCAAGCGTTCTGGCATAGGAGATAAGCTCAGACTCGACGCCGTCTAACTCGGCTATCTCCTTAAGCTCGGGGACTGTATCGATGGCCTTTTCAAGCGTCATCCCGAGGTCCGGCGGTATCATCTTTGCAATTCTATCGACCTCGCTATAGGGTATCCCGAGCACCCTTCCGACGTCCCTCACAACAGCTCTGGCAGCCATTGTTCCGAAAGTGATTATCTGAGAGACATTGTCCGTCCCATACTTCTCCTTAACGTACTTTATAACCTCGTCCCTTCTCTTATCAGCTATGTCGACATCTATATCCGGCATGCTTACCCTTTCGGGGTTCAAAAGCCTCTCAAATATAAGCCCGTATTCTATGGGATCGATGTTCGTTATCTCCAGGGCATAAGCAACGAGGCTCGCTATCGCAGAGCCTCTACCCCTGCAGGGTATATTATTTTCGCGGGCGAACCTCACGAAATCCTCCACTATGAGAAAGTAGCCCGAGTATCCCATCTCCTTTATTATGTTCAACTCGTAGTTAAATCTCTCCTCGACCTCGGGCGTTGTCTCGCTGTACCTTGACTTGAGTCCTTCTCTGGCTAAGGTCTCAAGGTAATCGTCGGGACTGGTATATTCCGAAGAAAGAGGATAGCTCGGCATATGGAAGCTGTCGAAGCCTATGAAAACGTTACAGCGTTCGGCTATCCTGAGTGTGTTCTCGATGGCTTCAGGGGTATCATTGAAAAGCTCGATCATCTCTTCAGGGGACCTGAAATACATCTGATCGGAGGAGAACCTCATCCTGTCCGTGTCCTGGATTGTCTTATTCGTCTGGATACAGAGTAGGGCTTCGTGGGCCTGGGCGTCTTCCTTATTGAGGTAATGGGCATCATTCGTAGCTACGAGCGGGATCTCGAGATCCTTGGAGATTTCCACAACCCCGCTTCTCACCTTGGCCTCATCCTCTATACCGTGGTCCTGTAGCTCAAGGTAGAAGTTCTCCGGACCGAATATTTCCCTGTAGCCCTCCGCGGCTTCCTTAGCTCCGTCCATATCCCCGGCCAGTATCAAAAAGGGTATCTCACCCTTAAGGCAGGACGAGAGGGCTATAAGCCCCTCACTGTATTCCTTGAGGACCTCCTTGTCGACCCGGGGGTGGTAGTAGAAGCCCTCGAGATAGGCTATAGAGGCCAAATTCATGAGATTCCTGTAACCGTCGTTGTTACTGGCCAGAAGTATGAGGTGGACGGCAC
>CAZTBA010000106.1:0-15482 GCA_964611725.1 uncultured bacterium | reverse complement strand
AGGTATGGCTACCAATGGCACTCGGATTGCCAGAGATAAGTCATGGGAATATCTGTTGCATACCTTGAAGAATCTGGGTTTGAGATCTGTTCAATTAACACTCCATGGACTGGAATCCACTCACGACTGGTTTGCTGGACATAAGGGGGCCTACCGAAATCTGATTACCTGTGCTGAACGCTGCATAGCAGCAGGAATAGGGGTAAATTGGATATCCATGCTTCACACTGGAAATGCCGATCAGTTGCGCGACATATATGACTTGGTGGCCAGGATAGGTCCTGTGCCTGAAAAGTTCGCACCTATGATTTTCGCGTATGCAGGCAGAGCCAGACAATATGAACATCTGCGGCCAACTTGGAGTGATATAGAGAAGCTCAACCTTGATGCCGGTGTCGTGCACACAATAAGCAGGATCTATAAGCCTGAGAAAGAGTGGGTTAGACTTGCTCAGAATGATCTCCTATCAAATGAACAGGTTTATCCCGACAATGTGACTCCGCTTATAATAGATGGGGAACAGGATGTCTATGTTGCATGGGCTAACCCATTATTTCGGTTAGGTACGTTAAAGAAGGGCTTAGCATCACTCTATGAAATTTATGTCCAAGGTGATTTCTCTGGCGCACAGTATCTCCATTCTGCTAGTTTCTCTAACCTTGGGCGTCGATATGGAGATCCGGAAAATGAGAGGCTGCATAATTTCACAAGCATTTGGGGTAAGTGGGTTTATCACTTATCAACGTTCTCGAGAGCGTCGGCTGATACTTGACGATTTGCCGAAGCGATGAATTTTAAGGTGTTGTGCTCTATACATTTCGTTCCTGAGGTATAGAAGAACAATCCAAACCTCTCTTTGCCCGGTTTAGTACTCCTGCATTGGCTCGCTCCCTTAAGGAGCTGGAAGGTACGTTCTATCTTGGCCTTGCATGCCACTCGAAAGAGGCCAATCCAATGTCTGGGAGGATCTGTAAGTTGGAGTGAAAGGAATCTCCATAGTGGATCTTAGGACTATCAAGAGAGTATAGACAAAAAAGGGAATTTCCATAGCTTTTAATGTCTTAAGAAGTAGGCAAATTTTGAAGACCTAATAGCTAATATCCAATCCAGGGGAACCTTAGGCCATCAATCTGAGCCTTCATCTCAAGGCTCTTCTTCTCTTCGTTTTGATAGCGGGGATGTTCCCTGCCAATGACCCATGGCCAGACGTCCGGGTCGGGCCACGAGAAGGGCCATAGTTTCGGAAATAGTGACTTGAAGAACGTCACCTCGTTCTCGGGCAAACAAAGCTCCTTCATGTCCAGGTCAGGGTTATCGGGAGTCTTCCCGTTACTTCTGTCATATGGAATGGGACCCATGTCAAGCACGTTCTCACCCGAGTAATACCCCATGTAGAGCCTGGTAACGACCCACCTGGGCAGGACACGATGCACGGGCTGTTTCTGTTCAACGATCTCTATATGCACCCCTTCTACTATGAAACCGACGGTCATACCGCTCATCTCAATTGAGAAACTTCCGTCCACATGGTGAGTTGGCGAGGCGTTGAGCCGTGATTGAAACTCACCTTGTAGTTCCCTGGTCAACCCGATTAAGTCGATAATTGCTACCATCTCAGCATCGAGGCCAACAAGATCACACGATGGCCGAAGGAGGTATCTGCCTCCCAGACTGAGCATCGTCTGGGTGATAGGCGTCATGTGTGACTGCATAAGACAGATTTCGCTGTCACCAGCTTTCTCAGTAAGCTCTCCTGCAAGGCGAATCACCGCCAGTGCAGCTTCTCTAGTTTGCACAGTAAGATCATTGATGTGGCCGAATGGCATTCCGTAGTGATCGGCAGGCACGAAGTTGCGGTTCACGTTGACATATCCCACTATCCCGCCATCCTGCTGGACGACGTGAGCGACTCCGCCACCAATGTACGCGGACATCTTGACTGCGTAAGGGTCAAGCTGCCAGGCTTGCCAGGCCGCCTGTTCTTGCTCTTTGTTTGCCTCCGCAATCGTTGCACGGGTCACTATGGACCTGGCCCGTTCGCACTGCAACGTTACGACGGGATAGTAGAAGCAAGGAACGAAGCCACAGAAGGCATGGTCATATTGCGAGCCATGGACAGCGCTTATGCTGATGCCTTTTTCCTTCGCCATCTTGAAGCAACCCTGAAACCCCTTGACGAAAACAGGATCTGGCACGCCCACACCTTCACCGGCCATCTCACGTGGTCTAACAGCCCTTAACACAGTTGAGCCGATGCTCAAGGTGGTCTCGTCGAAATAGCCTGCGCTTTCCACTTTGCCTTTTTCCCCTACCACGTAGATGTTAGCTCGCTGCGCTGCGTCTACCGTTTTAAAGGACTCTGGAGCCCTTCTCCCATGATATCCAGGGCCAAGTAGCTTCTCTGCACCTTTTAGATCAGCCTCCGAAGCGACTCCGCGTACGACAACCTCGGTGAAGTCTCCGGGAAGGGGGAAACTCTTCATTGTTTTATCCACCATGTCAATCATCCTCTCCTTCAGTCTTTTCCTTGAGGCGTGCAGGCGATTCTTGACAGTCGTCGCTGGCACCTCAAGGAATTCAGCAATCTCTCTCTGCAAATACCCGTTGATATAGAAAAGTGTGGTTACGATGCGTTCGTCCTCCGGCAGCGCACGGATCGCTTCAAGAACTCTATCCTTTATCTCACGTTCCTCGATAAGCTCATCTGGACCTGGATCCTTCGATACCGTCTCGACTACAGCTTCCAGCGACGCGGTCGAAATGCGTTTGCCCCGTGTGAGCCTATCGCACTGCTTGAAGACGATCTTTCTGAACCAACCTGGAAATGCTGCCGGCTCACGGAGCTTTGGCAAATCACGATACGCTTGAATGAATGCTTCCTGCGCTGCGTCTTGGGCTAGATGAAAGTCACCCAGGATGGAATAGCTGTAGCCATAAGCCATGTCCTGGAACCTTCTAACAATCCTGCCATAGGCTTCCAGGTCGCCGGTTTGTGCTCTAATTACCAGTGATTTGAGCTCTTCCAAGTCAACTCCTTGTCTATATCAGAAACAGAAGGCCTTCTATAATTAAGCCCCACTTTTTCGCAAAAAGGTTTATAGAGAATTACGGAGATCCTTGAAATGATTTCCAGGATTTTTTCTGAGATGTGAGAGCCTTTTATAATCTCAGATAATCGGGGGATATACGGCTAACAGATTGCTCAAAGCAGGAAATCTCATTTGGGGATTTTTCATCCAAAATTATTTTCAATTTTTGAAAAACGCTATAAAGGCGAGGGTTTGATTTCAGAGAAATTCCGCTATTTCCCAACATTTGGAGGTAATTTTGTCATTAGTCCTTCCACTAATTTGCCAATGTCGTGCTTTACATTGCTAGCGCGCTAAGTTTTGTGCCGATCCTTCAGAGGATGACCAGCTATTACGCAAGCATGTGCAACAACATTGTACTGTTCCTCGTTGAGAAGATGCCTCACTTTCGATGCCGCAAGGGCAAACAGCTCCAGTGCTGCTGCACACGTTTCCTCAAAGCTTTCGTCCCCCGTACCCAATGCAGCTCCTTGCACCCGGGTCCAGCGATCACCCATTGCCTCGCTTACAAGGTCCCACAGCCGATTTTCTGTTTCATAGAAGATCCGGAGATAAACAGCCAAGATCATTCCCACGCGAACTGAAAGAACACAGCGCACAACAGCAGCCACCCAGACCCGTCCGAGCTTCAGATTTCCGACCAGCCTGTGGACTTCCTCGGTGTAACCAGTGATCTGCTCAGCAACCCATACATCGCACTGGTCGCTAATCTTATCCCATGTCCAAGCTTCAGCCTCCCGCTTCAGTTGTGCAGCAAGTCCATCAGGATCGTAGATTACAAGTGCACGCCGCAAGGCCGGAATGATTCCACCAACCTCCGAAGGGTCCCGAAACGATCCTCTAATGCTATCAATGGACCGCCAGTACTCCGACACCAGAAACTCCCCACGGCGTTGCATCTTGCACTCTTCGTCTCTGCCAATGAATGTAAGGTCGATGTCCGACTCGGAGTAGGAATCGCCACGCACATGGCTCCCCATAAGCAGGACTGCCCTGGCGCCTTGAGCTATCTTTTCACGAGCCATTTCATGCGCCAGATTGAGAACCTCAGGATCTATCGAGGTCTTACTCTGTCTCTTTTTCGAATCGCTGGTCATGTTCCTCTTATTCCAAAATGTTGTCACGACCTTGTGTGGGGACAACCTCGGCAGCAGAGGAAGGCCGATTAGGATCCTTCGTACAGGGTGATGTTCTGGGAACAGTAGTCTAACGTGATTTCGAAATGCTCCAGGAAATTCGTGCCGAGGTACCCATCCACCCAATCGTACACGTACCCCGAAACTTGAGTGCAATCCATCACGCTGACCGGCAAATTGCTCAAGCCTGCGTCGCCGACCGAAAGAGTGGCAACACATGACCCGTAGGCATCTATGGCGCCACTGGGGCCTCTCGCTGAATGAGGCTCGCCCTTCGGTAGATCGAAGGCTTGCGCAATCTCTCGCGACACTATACTATAGGAGGCACCCGTATCCAGCAGAAAGCGATAGGGCCCTTGTCCCTGGATATGGACCGGCACAATGGTGTAGTAGTTCTCAAGTGTGATTGCAACAGGTGCTGGTCTCCATCCTGGAGTTTCTTCGCTCTGATAGGCCGCTTTGAGCTGTGTTCTCAATCTGAAGGAAATCGTGCGTTTGGGATAGTTCATCACCAGGGAGTATTGTTCACGGACGTAGTAGAGAAAGCCGTTACCAAGGAAGCCATCGAAGTCTTGCTTCAGGAGTTCCGCAGTCGGAGACTCGTCGTATACGCCAAACCGAACGTTTTCCCAGCGAGCAGACCCTATGCTTATTTCTGGAAGACACGTTGTGTCATCTTCGGCTACCACTAGTCCCAGTTGATTCGCAACCTGAGGAGTGATGCGGCAACCAGTACAACCCGTGTCGAAAAGGAGCCAAAATGGTCCTTTTCCGTTGATGTGGACTGGAACGTAAGGTCTGCCGCAAAGGCGGAATTCGGCTCCTTTCCCCGTTAGTTGTCTCGACATGGTGGTTATCCCCAAAGGTAAGAGAGCGCGCAACGTTGCACCACAAAACGGATGAAGCACTCAGGAATTTTGTATAGCTGCTCGCTATTCCTGCACGGTCTTTTCTATGCCACCTGCGGTTTTGCATTAAAGAAGGACATGATGGAGCTCGGGTAAAGCCTCTGCCGCTTTCTGATTACTACACAAGTATTTTTGAAGCCAAGAGATAATCCGTTTGGACATAACATCCGGGTCATAGTAAATCTTCATATCATAGAAGCCTAACCACACCTTGGCCGTGTCCCGCACCATCTCCAACAATCGTAAGTCCGCCCATAATTGGAGATTTACCATCACCTGCCGGGCTATGATATCCGTCATGAACTCAAAAGCCAGGTATTTCTTGGCATCTCCATCTGAGACGAAAGGAAGCGCAGTGGGTGTAATGTTGAGATGGGCAATTTCATGGGCAAGACCTTTCAACGAATCTGCTAAGGGTTTCCTTTCTATAGAGACCGAAGGCCAAGACACCGCTCTATCCTCCGGGTGGGCATCACCTCCTCCACCAGGGACAGGTTCAAGAAAATAGACATCAATCTTATCCAGCTCCCATGGAATCCTCGATAGCCTGGCTATCTCCACCAGAATCACTCGCCCCTGATCCTGCCAGGCATCTATGATCGGCTGAGCATTCCCCTTGATGGTGGGCAATATCTTCCTCCAATGAGGTATGTATTCCTCAACAGCCTTCTTCATAGCTTCTACCCAGAGGAGCTTCAGCTTGTCGAAAAGCCTCTGCACACTTTCATCGACCTTGTCCTCTCTCACATCTACAAAAGACATCCTCATATGTTCGAAATACTCATACCTGTCCGTCAGGGTTCTCAGCTCTCTTAGAGTGTGCTCAGAGAAGCTCATTCCTGCTTTGGTTTTCTCACCTAAAACAGCGTTTTCAAGCTGATACGCCAAACTCGCGCCCATAGAAAAGGAGAATTCCACCTGCGGAATTCGAATTCCCACAGACGTTTGGCTCATGACGGCAACTCCTTGGCACGAAGGATATCTGAAGTGTGAAAGAAAATCCGTCCGGAGTAGATCCGTTTGTTGGCCGACAACTTCCCCTTACCTGGTGAGTTGCGTGATGTCCTCCGATGAGAATGAGTAGTCTTCCACGCTGACCTCCCAAAAAGCTCTGGAGCGTCCCGCACTTTCCGGTTGCAACACAAAGCGTACACCGATATTCGTCCCTTCCTTCACTTGAAGGCATGCTCCGATGGGAAAGATCCAGCGTCCCCAGTGAGTGTACTCATTCGAAGGTTTGTTCGACAAGATAATGTGCTTGCTCAGAATTGCCTCGAACCATGCGGCCAGGGCATTGCAGGGACCGCTCTTTCGACAAGTGAAATCCAACCTGGCCTCGAACCTGTCCATAGAGTCCTCAAGTGTAATCTTTGTGGAGTCGATCTCCCAAATCCGCTGAGGATCTGCCAACAGATGTTCCTCTTTTACATTGTTACGGCAGCAATGTAGCTGTCTCGATGTTCTGTCTCCTATAGCGGCAAGATTCATACCGTAAGGATACTGCTCCCAGAATTGGATGTCCTGCTCGAGCATTTCATCGTACGCCGGTGCCAGCCAGGAAGAGACAGTGCTGGGGATAATGGTCCCTCCCGGTTTGAGCCACCGGTCTCTGGCCTGGACTACCACAGGCAGGAGATTCTCGTCGATCCCGTACCCGCCAAGCCATTCGGAGACTATTACGTCAACTTGCCCTGGAAGCTCAACCGCTGCCATATCCTCCTGGAACACTCGAATGAGATCTGTCAAACCATTCTCCGAGACGATGCATTCTGCGAGTTCGGCTGTCTTTGTCCTTTCCACAGCGTATACGACTCTTGCACCCGCCTGTGCCGCGAAAAGGCTGAGCAGTCCAGTGCCAGCACCGATATCAAGAACTGCCGAATCTGGCAAGACGAGTTCAGTAAGTGCACGGCGAAATGACTCACACCGTATGCTATCGCGCAACATCAATTTGTGCACATTAATGTCGTAGTAGTTTATCTCAAGGGTCATTCTCAGTCCTTTTGTCAAGCTAGCGGGCCGTGGAATGGGCGGCGCGATTTCCCGATCAGCGTCCAGTCCGTTGTTAATCTCCGCTACGCCCGCTTAGTCCGGCAACGGCAATGACCTACGTCATCCGCTGTGCGAACTGGTTTGCCAATATCCGCTATGCCGGTAACCGCTGTTTTCCAGTGCTGTAGCTATGGCTTTCGTAACTCAAAAATAAGTATTTTACCGCTACTTAGCAACTGTATTTGGCGCAACTCGATGGGCTATGAGCTTTGAAAAAAGGCAATTCTCCGTGAAATTTGGGGCATTTAAGAAGAGAACTGAATCGCCTTTCATAGTTAGGGCAGGGCATGCCCTGCCTCTACAGAAATTTCGCAGGACACTATTAATCAATGACCAAAGTGTTACCCAGCTATTTTCTTAACCTTCATATGTTCCGGCCTGCCCGTCTGTTCTCTTTAACCCCTGTTCAATGCTGGAAACATCCCCGTCGTCATGGTGGAGCTATGTATCATCTGAGGCGCGATGTCTTGTCTCAAACTTTCTCTTGATTTGCGCCGAATGTTTTGTTAATTATAGATGTAACTCACGTTGTTAGCATGGGTTGTCAATGACCTATAACTCGCCCAGTGACCTGAAAAGCTGTCTGTGTATTCTTTAGGTATTTTCTTCAAAGGTTTGAAATTCTTCTAAGGGAACTGGCACAGACAATTCGACTGATCAGGCCTGGACAAGATAATAGGAGGTGTTCGGAGATGAAAAGATTTGCGCTTCCGTTGATTGTGGTAGCAGCTCTGCTGTGCGCATTTGCAGTCGCTGAAGCTATTGAGCCTTATCTTGAGTTTAAGGGGGAGCTGGACCTGTCAGAGCAGCAGGTCGCAAAGTTGGAATCCAGCTTTTCCTCACTCAGGAAAGCTGAGGTAAAGGCCGAGGCAGACCTGCGAATTGCTGAGATTGAGTTGGAGGAACTTCTGAGAGCGGAAAAGGTGGATCTCCCCAAGGTGAAGTCAAAACTCGAGGAGATCTCCAAGCTTCAGGCCGGGCTGAAATTCCTGCACATCAAGGCCGAACAGGATGCTAAAAGTGTATTGACTGATGAGCAATTGAAAAGGTTCAGATCGCTCAGGGATCTGAAATGGATGGACAGGGAAAGGATGGAGATAGAGGAGGGATTGAGAGAAAGACGAGAACTGATGATGAGGGAGAAGGAGCTGAGGGAAAGGGAATTGAAGGAAATGAAGGGAAAGCAGAAGGAGATGTTAGAGGATTGGAAACGAATGATGATGAAGCAGGCGGAAAGGAGGGACAGGGAACTTATGCAGCTCCTGGAGGACATGCGGAGCAAAATGGCAAATGACGTGGAAGGTTTTAAGCAACAGCTCAGGAGGGAAATGACAGAGGAACTGGAGAAATTTAAGCAGCAGCTTAACAGGTAACCCAAATATTTCCTACTTCTTTGAAGTAATACTAATTCGTGAAATAACCACTCTCTTGTAGGGGCAGGGCATGCCCTGCCCTTACGTCGGTTAATGGCATACGCCATACGAGGTAGAGATAGTTTACTTTATGAAATACAAGTTGCTATAAAATATTATCTTAAGGAGATCGCAGATGACAGCAAAATACGACACCGACCTTTACAGACGCATCCGCAAGGGACTGGATTCGATCGCCATGATCGACTGCCACGAGCACCTGCAGAGGGAAAGAGAACTCCCCAAAGGCGATGACATCCATATAGGCCGCTTTTTCGCCCACTATGCCAGCTCTGACCTTATGAGTGCAGGCATGCCGCCCGCAGATATGGAAAAGGTTCGGACCGATCCTTCGCTCAGTCCAAAGGACCGCTGGAAACTCCTCGAACCGTGGTATAGAAAATCATGGAATACGGCATACTCCGAGACGCTGAGAATCGCCATCCGGGATCTCTACGGAGTCGAGGATTTCTCCGAGGGCACAGTGGACGACCTCACCAATGCCATGCGCAGGGAGATCAAGCCCGGCTTCACGCGCAAGGTGTTTGATAAAGCCGGTATCGACTTTGCGATGGAGAACCCGTTCGGGCCGAAGCTGATCTTCAATCCCGACTTCAACTTCGATTGCTTCATCTGCGACATGGTGGATTCATTCACGGCATTCCCATTCCAGGAACTGTCCCAGCAGACCGGCATGGATATCCTCAGCCTCGATGACTACCTGAAGGTGATAGACTTCTACTTCGAGCGTGACGGCAGGTACACCAGCGCCTTCAAGGTCGGCCGCGCTTACGACAGGATTCTCCTGTGGGAGGATGTCCCGAAGAGCGCCGTTGAAGGGACATTCAATCGGCTCCTGGCCTTCAACGATAGACCCGACCGCAGGGACATCAAGGCACTGGAGGACTTCATCCTCCACTACATCTGCCGCAAGTGCGGTGAGTACGGCATTCGCATGAAGTTCCACACCGGCCTCCAGGAAGGCAACGGTAACTTCATCACCAACAGCCGTGCTGCACTAATGGCAAACCTTTTCATGAAGTACTCAAAGACTAAATTTGACATCTACCATATCTCGTATCCATATCAGGAAGAGCTCGTCACGCTGGGAAAGAATTTCCCCAACGTAACCATCGACTTCTGCTGGATGTGGGTCATGAGCCCTACCGCCGGAAGGCGTGCGCTTTCGGACATGCTCGATGCGGTTCCTGCCAGCAAGATTCACGGCTTTGGAGGTGACTACATCTTCGTCGAGGGGAGCTACGGTCATGCTGCCATCGCGCGGAGGGAGATAGCCCGGGTCCTGTGCGAGAAGGTAGAAAATGGGCTTTTCAGTGAGGATTATGCTGTCGAGGTCGGGCGCATGCTGCTCCGCGATAATGCAATGGAGAGCTTCGATCTCGAACAACGCCGGGACGCATTCCGGGAACGCGCGGGTGAAGATAGCGGTGCGAGCTCATAGGATCCAGGACTCGGCTATCAATTTATGTTTGTCGGTTTATCATCCTGTGTCAAAACATTGGAGTAGCTGAAAGGTGTGGGAAAACCGGATGCACTTGTGAAGCGGTCAACTATTTCTGCATCGGATAGCTGCAAAAGCTCTTGACATGAAGGGATAATTTCTTTAGAATACCTCTGTAAGTGGTTGACATGTTGACATTTCACTGTTAGCTCCACTGGTGGTGATGCAAGTTCAAAATTCCAGCTCACCGATTACTCCCTTTTAGGGAAATGACGGTGGGCTTTCTGTTTTGTAGAGACTAACTATGCGTGCAAGAATCAGTGGCACTGGTAACATCGGAGGAACACTGTCGTGTAGTTAGAATGTCAGTGAGGGAGTCTGAAATGCTGAGAAGAACGTTAATATCATCAATCCTTGTGTCAGTATATTTCTTCTTGATCTGGGCTTTCCCTGCCTTTGGAAGTGGTACCTTTATCTGTGGTCATGAAACTCAACGTGACCGAAGCCGCGCCAAGATAGCCAGCAGTGGCGAGCTCCCGACGAGAGGATATATCAAAGCTCCTACCATATTTGTGAGATTCCCAGACGAGTATACCGATATGAGCTCTCCTCCATCCTACTCCAAGGACATCTTTGAGATGGAGATTCCTGGGAGTTTCTCACATTTCTACAATGAGATGTCCTGTGGACAGTTGAAGGTAGAAGGTGAGGTGCTCCCAAATCTCTATGTCTCGGATCATCCTGCAGATTACTATATGGATAAGTACCTTCCCTATGGCCAGGTTGTAAGGGAGCTCCTCGGTAAGGTCGATTCAGATGTCGATTTCAGCAGGTTTGATAATGATGGTCCTGATGGTGTTGCGAATTCAGGAGATGATGACGGATATGTCGATTTAGTGTTTGTGAATCTCCTCAGGATACCATCCGGTCTTATACCTTTGGGGGAAGCTCTTGGCATAGCCGATCTGGGACTTGGCAGTGCTGATTTCATAAGCTCCGACACGGGCAATTCAGGAGATAGGATAAGGGTAAGGCTGGGAACGGTGCAGGAGTCATCAAGTTTCGAAAGGCTAATAGGTGCAATGAGCCATGAGTTTGGACATCTTCTGGGTCTGGGTGACCTTTACAGTACAGATCATCCAAGTCTTCCGGAGGAGGATTCAGCAAGCATAGGTGCCTGGGGTATCATGGGACATGGGGCATGGGGATGGGATGGGAACGATGGGCCCAATCCATTCTGTGCATATAGCCTTGAGAAGCTTGGATGGATTGGAGCTGATAACGAAAGGCTCGAGGTAGTGACTCAATCTCAAAATATCTCGGTTTTACCACTCTTCCAGGGAGGAAAGGTATACAAGATCCCACTCTCTGATGAGGAGTATTACCTCATTTCCAACAGGGATGCTTCGGCATCTCATTATGACAGAAACGTCCCTGGAAGTGGGCTTCTGATATGGCATGTGACAGGATGGAGTGTCGATCTTGAGTGTGCAGATGGGAAGTATAGGGATGCAGGTTATTCTCTTGGCAAGGAGCCAGACCCCCTGTATGGTGAGGACAACCTTGACTTCTGGTCACATGATGAGAGTTACAAAGATTCCCACGTTGGCAACACCGGTGACTCAACAGATCCCTTTGACGGGGAGAGATTCACATCGTTCTCTGAAAACACAAATCCTTCGAGCAGATACGAGGGGTATGCTATTTCAGGTGATCTTGATTGGCAGGTCATTGGCTCAAGCATAGCTGTTAATGAGATCCACAGGGAGAACGGAGCTGTATCAGCGTCCGTAATAATTCCACAGGAGATAGAGCTTTACGACTACGTCTTGCTCCGATACCAGACGCCGCAGGAATGGGTATCGACGGGCAGCCCTCCCAATCCTGGGGATCGTCTTCGCTTGAGATTCCGGGTGAAGAACTGGACGGATCTGATATTTCAGTCCTTGACTGCAGCGATTTCCACGGGTGACCCTTTCGTCAACCTGGGAGAGGGTTCTGATCTCGGGTCCATCTCGTTAGGAGAAGTCTTCCCTGGTGAGATTAGAGAAGCTTACTTGTCAAGAGAGTTTGCCCTGACATCCGACACGCCTTCTGGACATGAGATATCCTTCGAATTTTCCTTTATTTCCGAGGGATTTGAGCAACGCGATAGCCTGATTATCAACGTTGTCGGGGAGGATATAACACCTCCGGATATTCGTGCTGACTTGACGACACGATACGCAGCAGTAGGTGACTCCGTCGAGATCACATTCTGTGTGTTTGAACCAGGTCCCCTTGTTGATGTGAAAGCGATTGTCAAGACAGATCCTGGAGATTCGGTCGTGTCGGAGATATCGCTTGTTAAAGACGCTTCCTGGGAGGGTTCTCCGGGAGAGCACCTTTACTACGGTCACTGGATACCCGAGATAGTCTCAAGTTTCAAGATATATGGCTACGCTGAGGATGTGGCTGGCAACCCGTCGGAGAGGCTGATAGAGTACGTCTATCCACCCCCAATCCCGGTGCAAACTCCCGGGGGAGCCTGCGACACTGAATGGATAACCTTCACTTATGGTGACAATGTCCGAGCTCTCGCAGATGATGGAGAGCACTTATGGGTCGGAACAGGAGTGGGAGTTGTAAGATTTGATAAAGCCACAGGTGACATGACTTTCCATAACAGGTCAAATTCTATGCTGCCGAGCGACAATATCCTCGCTCTTGCAGTAGATGAACTTGGGAACTTGTGGATTGGGGCTTACGCTGAGCCAGGGGAGAACGAGTGGTATAGCTCCATTGTCGCCATTGTCTTGGTTAAGTTTGACGGAGACAACTGCACCGTGTACGAGGTGGGGTTTGGCGTCACTCATATCGATGCGTTTGTGATTGATCACCAGGGAAACGTATGGATTGGGACCGATTCTCGCTTGGTTAGGCTTGATGGAGAAAATTGGACACATTATCGCGCATCCAACTCCGGGCTGCCAGATGACTATGTCACTGCCCTTGCCATCGATGAACAGGGAAGCGTATGGATTGGGAGTGGTCAATATGCAGAGAGCAAAGGTCTAGCTAAGTTTGATGGAGAAAGTTGGGATGTTTACAATAAAGACAATTCCGACCTGCCGAATAACTGGATCCGTCACCTCGCTATCAGTCGGCAGGGGAACCTGTGGGTTTGGACTGACGGGAGTGAATTTGTCAAGTTTGACGGAGAAAACTGGACGGCGTATAAGAAAAGCGAATTCGCGGTGACAGGCGGAGCTGTAGCTGACCTTGTTGTGGATTCGGAGGAGAACCTATGGATTGCGATGGAACCCCCTTGGATTGACTGGAACGGAGTTGCCAGGAGTTTGGCTAAGTTTGACGGGGAAAGTTGGACGGCTTACAGCACATCCAACTCCGGACTACCAAGCAACAGTCTCACTGCCCTTACCATTGATGGAGAGGACAACATATGGATTGGAACTCGTGGTGGCCTCGCCAAGCTTGACTGGTTAAACTGGACAAGGTATAACAAAGACAACTCTGGCCTGCAAAGCAACGAGATAAGAGCTCTCGCTACTAATGAACGGGGCAGTCTGTGGATTGGAACCTGGGGTGGTGGCTTGGCTAGGTTTGATGGAGAAAGTTGGACCGTCTATGACGAAGATGACTCCGGACTACCAGATAACCATGTCACTGCCCTTGAAATCGATGAACAGGGAAACATATGGATTGGGACTTTTCGTGGTGGCTTGGCTAGGTTTGATGGAGAAAGTTGGACAGTCTATGACGAAGATAACTCCGAACTGCCAGCTAACTGGGTCTGTGCCCTTGCCGCTGATGACCAAGGGAACACATGGATTGGGATGGCATCCTATCGGGACCGGGCAAAGGAAACTTGGGTTAGTGGTGGCCTGGCTAAATTTGATGGAGACAACTGGACGGTGTATAATACAGATAACTCGGAGCTGCCAGATAACTATGTTAATGCCCTTGGCATTGATGAACGGGGAAGCATATTGATTGGGACTGGTCATTTCGATTGGGATCAGTATCGGACCTACGGTGGCTTGGCCAAGTTTGATGGAGAAAGTTGGATAGTGTATGACGAATATGAAGGTGCGGTGGTCACGGCTCTTGCGTTCGATGAGCACGGCAATATGTGGGTCGGCACCTGGATGGACTGGGGTTTTGGGTTTGTTGCCAAGTTCTTCGTTGCCAAGTTCGATGGGGAAGAGTGGACCGAGTATAACAGGAATAACTCGCCTCTTACAACGTACGAAGTGTCTGCTCTTGCCATTGATAAAGAGGGCAATCTATGGATTGGGACTTATGGTGGTGGCTTGGCTATCTATCGTGAAGGTGGGGTAATTTTCGGCCCCACTGCTGTTGAAGAGGAGACTGCCACAAGTCTACCGTCAACCTATTTGCTTTCTCAAAACTACCCTAATCCTTTCAACGCAAGCACACAGATCTCCTTCAACGTCCCGGAGCAATCTCACGTGAAGATAGAAATCTACAATGTCCTCGGTCAGAAGGTGCGTGTCTTGGCAGACAGCGATTATGATGCGGGCATTTATCAGGTCCGATGGGACGGAATGGATAACGCAGAGGCGCCTGTATCGAGTGGAATCTATTTCTATCGCATGAAGACTGGCAGCGGCAAAAGAGCAGTCACGAAGAGGATGGTCTTGCTGCGCTAACTTCAGGAAGCCAAATTGAACCCGCTGGCTCGGCTATAGGTCAGCGAGTTTCCCTTTTCTCCCTGAAAATTGTTCCGCTATGCAGGTGAATCACTATTTTGCCTTCATCTCCTACTGCAGCAAATCAGCTTGGCATATTTTCCTCCGCGTATATATTGTCGAGGTTCTATGAACAAATAACAGAAGCTTCGTAAAAATTACTTAACTACCGCGCCTAAATGATTTTCTGTATGGGATCTTGGACAAATCTACCGCATCACATCTCAAACAGCTATGTGTTCTGCAAACCTGATGGTGGCAGGCGAGTCCTCAATGGGGTTATCCAAAGGTAGCATCACTGCCTTAACATATTTTGCGAGGGCGACCGAATATTAAGTCTACCTCACCTGCTTTGATCTTGAAGGGGAGATGTCCCGCTTCATGATGTTGAAGGTCAACGCCAGCAAAAGGGGAAGAATTGAGAGCATACCTATTCCAACTCTTAAATTCCATCCGTCCGCTATTACACCTACCAGAGCGGGGAATATCATACCACCGGCGTTGCCAGCGGCCCCCAGGAGCGAAAACATAGTCGCTCCGCCTTTGGGGAAGACCTCGGAGCTGTATGCAAGGATCGTCGGCCAGAATATCGAGACGAAGAACCCAAGTAGGAAGAAAGAGGACATGACGGAGAATTTGTTCTGAAGTAGAGCTGACAGGGCCAAAAGCAGGACACAGAGCAGAGACGACGCCTTCAGGAGCTTTATTGAA
>CAZTBA010000105.1:0-15554 GCA_964611725.1 uncultured bacterium | reverse complement strand
GCCCAAGGTAGTGCTCTTGGCAAAAAATGTGCATGTCTGGCTGGATCAGGTCTCCAGAAAGTATCAGCGCTCCATCACCCGTCTGGACCAAATTCCTGATGAGGAGCTTGACACGCTGGCCCGTTGGGGATTCACAGGATTGTGGCTTATCGGCCTTTGGAAGCGCAGTTCGGCCTCACAGCGCATCAAGAAGATGTGTGGCAACCCGGAGGCGGTGGCATCTGCTTACTCAATCTTCGAGTATGAGATCGCGAGCGATCTTGGCGGACCCGATGCACTACACAATCTGAAAGAGCGGGCGTGGCTGCGTGGTATCCGCCTGGCTAGTGATATGGTACCCAATCATGTGGGCATCGACTCCAAATGGGTCATCGAGCACCCGGACTGGTTCATCTCATTGGACTACAGTCCCTTCCCATCCTACAACTTCAACGGTTCTAACCTATCTTTGGATGAGCGTGTGGGGATTTTCCTCGAAGACCATTACTTTGATCGCTCCGATGCCGCTGTGGTCTTCAAAAGGGTGGATTCGTGGACAGGTGGCGGGAAGTTCATTTACCACGGCAACGATGGTACCAACATGCCCTGGAATGATACTGCCCAACTAAATTTCCTGAGCTCTGAAGTGCGCGAGGCCGTGATCCAGATGATCCTACATGTGGCGCGGGAATTCTCCATTATCCGCTTCGATGCAGCAATGACACTGAGTAAGCAGCACTATCAGAGACTGTGGTTCCCTGAACCTGGTACCGGCGGCGCCATTCCCTCACGTGCAGAACACGGCCTAACCCGCCAGCAGTTTAACAACGCTATGCCGGATGAATTCTGGCGTGAGGTGGTAAACCGCGTAGCGCAGGAAGTACCTGACACACTCCTGCTAGCGGAGGCCTTCTGGCTAATGGAGGGCTATTTCGTGCGAACGCTGGGCATGCACCGTGTCTACAATAGTGCTTTCATGAACATGCTACGTGACGAGGACAATGCCAAGTATCGATGGGTAATAAAGAATACCCTAGAGTTTGACCCTGAGGTTCTCAAGCGGTTCGTGAATTTCATGAGCAACCCGGATGAGCATACTGCCGTGGAGCAGTTCGGCAAAGGCGACAAATACTTTGGCATCTGTACGATGATGGTCACTATGCCCGGACTTCCGATGTTCGGGCACGGACAGATCGAGGGTTTTGCTGAGAAGTACGGCATGGAGTACCGCCGTTCCTATTGGGACGAAACCCCCGACCACCATCTTGTTAAGCGGCACGAGCAGGAGATTTTCCCCTTGCTTCATCGGAGATATCTCTTCGCCGAAGTCAAGAATTTTTTGCTCTACGACTATTGGACACCAGAGGGGTATGTCAACGATAATGTGTTCGCATACTCAAATTGTTATAGGGATGAACACACGTTGATTGTCTATCATAACAAACTCGCCGAAGCGCGCGGATGGATCCGCACCTCGGTTGGGTCTGCTATCAAAAATTCTGATGGTTCCAAACAAATAGCGCAGCGCACGTTAGGTGAAGGTCTGTCGCTACATCGGGACGGGCACTACTTCACGATCTTTCGTGACAATGTGACGGGGTTTGAGTATATCCGAAACAGCAAAGAGTTGTGTGATGAGGGATTTTACATCGAGCTGGGGGCTTATAGTTGCCATGTTTTCCTCGATTTCCGAGAGGTCCAAGATAACGAGTGGCGTCATTATGAACACCTGACAGACTATCTGAACGGACGTGGCGTACCGAGTATCGACACGGCGCTTCTGGAAATCCTGCTGCAACCAGTCCACCGTTCTTTTATCGAACTGGTCAACGTCGACCTCTTCCGGCAGTTGATGAAAGAGAGGGTAGACAAAGCCGATCTTGCACCCGATGAGGTACTTCTCCATGAGGTAGAAGGCAAAGCGCAGGTGCTATTGCGCACAATCGGAGAGTTTGTTAGCAGACAAAGTGATGATGCAGCGGTTGCACGAGAGATACGTGATCGATTGGTGTTAGCCTTGCGTTTGCCAGTGCTTGCTGATGGCGAGGTCGGCGTATATCTGCGATCAGAACTTGATGATAATCCGGCAACATGGGGTACGCTCTTTGGGTGGCTGTTTGTCCATGATCTAGGCAAGGCAGTGACGAGAGTTGGTTTTGAGGAGGAAAGCCGAAGTTGGCTCGACGAATGGCAGCTAGGACGGATATTGACAGGTGTGCTACGTGACTTAGGACTAAGTGAACAGGCAGCCGATTACGAGGTCACCGTAGTCAAAATTCTCACCGCACACCAGCGCTGGTTTGAAAATGACAGCACGAGCCGGATGTATGAAGTTTTGCTGTCTATATTCGGAGACAACGATGTGCAACGCGTCTTGCAGGTCAATCGCCATCATGGGATCCTGTGGTTCAATAAGGAAGCCTTCGAAAAACTACTCTGGTGGATGTTTGTCACTGCAACTATAACATACGACCCAACGTCGCCAGAACGACTAGGATCAGAGATTATCACCTGCTACAAGACGGTTAAAGGTCTGCAACAGGTTTCGGAAGCTTCAGATTACCAAGTTGAAAAACTACTTGAAGGTACAAGGGAGCTGCAAGAAGCTAAATAGAAAATCGCGGGCTGTTTAATTGGCCGTAGCCGACAAAATCTTGGATGCCAACCCCATCACCCGCATCCATCGTTAGTTCCTATTTTCCGCACCCTAACTTCGCAAATCTCTGAAAACATGGAATTCTGCAAAAGACCATCAGAGAGCGCCACCTTCCTGAGAGGTTTATTTAGAATGACTTCTGAAAGGGTGCGGAAGATAGGTATTCAAAATCAAGTTGATTTTTTTGCCTTTTGTCTTTATACTTTTTGTTTGCAGGGACCCTATGGAAGCTATAATCAAGAGTATAGAGATAATTTCAAGGTCCGTCAACGTGCTGAAGGGCAATTGCAGCATTTAAGTCAAGTTTACGGACCAAGAGAAAACGTTGCAGCAATGCCTGATACAGCATTGAGAGTATATCCCTTTTGATCTACACTATCTGCATACCAGTTGCGCTCTTTGGCAAGGCCCAGGGCTATCCCCTATTGTCGCGTTTTCGCCCCCAACACCTGTTGCTTTCGTCGATTTGTCACATTACCGGAAGGCCCTCATATGGATATCCAAACTCAAAGCAATGAGCGCATAGGACGCAACCTGGCGATCTTTACCTTCCTGGTGATTGCTCTTGGCTGGCTCGGGCGATGGTTGGATTACCTTATGGGAAACACACATTCACAGGGGATCGGCCAACTCATCTGGATCATTGCTCCCCTTGGCGCCTCTTTTCCTCTGCGCGCTTTCGCCGGGTCCGGGTGGAAGGATCTGGGGATAAGGCCGGCAATAAAAGGGAACGCTTTGTGGTATGCAGTCAGTATCCTGGTCTATCCGATCTGCATTGCGATCATTCTTGTGATAGGCCTTGCGTCAGGCGCCGTTTCTTTCACTGATTCCCCGTCGGACAAAACGGGGTTATTCGTTCAGGCATTTGCGCTTGCTATCGTCCCCCAGTTTCTCCAGAATATCTTTGAGGAGTCTGGTTTTCGAGGGTATCTTGCGCCCAAGTTGTATACGCTTGGGCTGAACGTCTTTGTGGCCCACGCAGTGGTAGGGTTTATTTGGGGAGTGTGGCATCTCCCGTATCTCTCGGCTATCACGAGCTACACGACGGAAAGTCTGACAACGCTTGTCCCGCGTTTCCTTGCCGGGACTATTGCCGTGTCTATCGTCTACGGTGAGATCAGGATCTTGACCCATTCCGTGTGGCCTGCGGTGCTCATGCAAACTGTTGGCGGCGCCTTCCTCACCGGCCTCCTTCCGCACGATCTCATCAAGATGGAGAGCGGGGTAGAATTCCTGGTTGCTCCGACTGTTGAGGGGCTACTGAGCATAGTTCTCTTCACATTGATCGGCGTTGGAATACATCTGCTGAGAATGAAAAGAGTGGCGGCAGCCTGAATGTTCCTGACATCAAAATCGAAGTATCAATACGGCGCACGCAGCAAGTATTGAACAGTCCGACGATGTCAACGCTCGTATCTACGAATCCTTCGAGGAGCAACAGGCCAATTAGGTCACCCTTAACTCCTTTAGCCTTCGACACGGGAATGCAGATATTGACCGCGAATGATGAAAACATGAAGAAGGGCTGAGCCTATGATGACTCTGAAAGACAGGAAGGGAGTTGCACAAATCTCACAGGACATGGAGTTTATGTGCACTGCTGTGGGCGGACGGTTGGCAGGTTCTCATGAAGAGGAAAGGGTGGCGGATTACATCCTGGAACGCTTCAACGGGCTCGGGCTTTCCAGAGTCGAGAAGCTGCCCTTCCCCTGTAATTGCTGGCTCCCGGAGAGCGCAGAACTGTCTGTTCTCACTTCACGGAGTTCCAAATCTTCGGGGCAAGAGAGGAAGCTGCCGATCCCCGTTCAGCAGGTTACACATTCCCCCACCACACCACCTGGCGGGACCGAAGGGGAGTTAGTTCTCTTCGAACCTGTCGACTGGGAGAAGGGCCTGTGTCGGAACGATCTGGACGGCAAGATCGGTCTCTTTTTGGGCGGATATGGAGAATCGGCACGAGTCTTTCAACAACTCCATGAGTCAGGTCTGGGAGCTCTTATCTTCGTCGATACACGCCTGCAGACCGACTGGCCAATTGCTAACGGTGTTGGTGAAAGGTTTATGAAGCTCATCCGCAAACCGATGGCCTACATCTCCCTGATGGACGCCTGGGCACTGGCACGCGACGGGGTCACACGTGTATGTTTGACATGCTCAGGGAAGATGAAGTCAGGAACTTCATGGAATGTGGTGGGCGAGTTGCCCGGGGATGATGGGGATGGACAGATTATTGTGGTATCCGGACATATAGACTCTGTTGCTATCGGGGTAGGCGCCGATGATAACGCAAGCGGTATGGCAGCTATCCTGGAGTGTGCCAGGCGCCTCCGAAAACTTAATCGGCGCCACAGTATCCGATTCATCGGTTTCGGAGCCGAGGAGCAACTTTCGGTTGGATCGCACCGTTACGTCAATACACAGGTACAGGATCTCGACCGGATCGGGTTTACATGCAATTTCGACGGGATAGGTGCTCATCTCGGCATGTCCACGGTTATGTGCACAGGCACCTCAGACCTTTATACTTATGTCAAGGATATAGTCGAGCAGAAATTGCAGTTCGGCCAGGCCATCGCTGGTGTGAGCCCTTATCAGGATCAGTTCTGGTTCACGGCTAAGGGAATCCCTGGCATTTGGATCACACGCAAAACACACCTCCAGGCTTACTGGTATCATCACTCGGAGTATAACGATCTCGACGCAGTCTCATTCGAGCAGATTGCCTGGGCGGCTGAAGCAGCCTGCGGGATAATCGGTCAGTTGGCAGCGGAGGAACCCTGGCCTTTCGATCGCGAGATTTCGCCGGAGCTACGCGAAAAAATCGGGAAGTACTTAAAAGATCTCTTCTGACGCTGAGATGCCGTCAGGTGGCTGCGAGAGAGCCTTATGCACGCAAGTGGTGCCGGGCGGCTGAGTTTCATCGCTGGAGAGTCGAGGGGTGGAGATGACAGGGCGAGAACGTCTGAATGCCGTAATGGAGAAGCAACCAACGGACCGTCTACCGTGGTCTACTCTGGTGGACAATACGAGTCTTGACCGTTTTCCCGAGGAACTCAGGGGCAATGGCGGCATCGATTTCTATCGTCACCTGGGCTGCGATATTTTCCTCCTGAACGGTTTTAATACGCCGTACTGCTTTCAGTCTCCGGAGCTGCGCTGGGATCCCAGTGTGGGAGTATCCGAACGGCAAGAAGATAACAGATACATCACGGAGTGGAAGACGCCGAGCGGGACACTACGAGCAATTTTTGAGAAGGGACACCCGGTCAAGTACCCGGTGGATTCCCTTGAAGCACTCCGTGTCTATCGGGAAATGTGGGAGGGTGCGACCTTTCTGCCCCACGACGAATCCGGAGTGCTGGCTTCTATCGACAGCTTCATCGGGAACGACGGCGTTGTGACACGATTCTGGGGACCTTCGACGATACCTCGACTGCTCGAGATCGACATGGGGATTGAGAATTTCTACTACCTTCTGCATGACCATCCGGCTGAGGTGGATGCATTGATCCGGACGATCCACCAGCGTGAACGTGAGGCCTTCAAATACCTCGCCAGCGGACCATGGAAGTCAGTAACGCTCGTTGAGAACACGAGCACGTTCTACATCAGTCCCGAAATCTACAAGAAATACAACATGCCCCACCAACGCGAGTTTGTGGAGATGGTAAAAGGAAGCGGTAAAACCGCAATCATCCACATGTGCGGACACGTGCGTGGCATCCTGGACATGATCAGAGAAACCGGTTGCGACGGTATCCATTTCCTGACGCCTCCCCCAACGGGAGACACGCCGTGGGAGGTCGCCTTGGACATCGTCGGAGACGACCTCATTATAATCGGTTGTCTCGATCCCACGATCTTTGCCTTGGGACCAGTAGAAAATATCGGCCCAGCGCTTGATCAGCTTATTACCCCCCGCCTCCGGGAAGCGAATTTCGTCCTCAGCCCTACGTCGGATGGGATACCAGTTGATCTTGAACGCTTTTATGCCGTCAAATACTGGATGGAGGAGAATGGATCGAAGTGAGAAGAGGCTGACAAAGCAGGCGGGCGAAGGCCCTCCAATCGTCCAAAAGGCTTATGTAACCAGACGCTATTATGCCGGGTTTCATGGCGACAGGCGGTCCACGCCCTTCGACGCGAGTGGCATCGGATTGGGCTAAACGAAGCCAATTGAACCCTGGAGGTTTTTATGATCAATCAAATTTTGCTCTATTTGGGTTCTATCCTCACCCTTTTGTGGGGAATAGCCCATCTGTTCCCAACAAAGTCCGTGGTTAAAGGATTCGGAGACATATCTATCGATAATAGAAGAATTATCACTATGGAGTGGGTAATCGAGGGGGTGTCTCTTATCTTTATAGGCGCTATCGTCTCTTGTGTAACATACATGGACTATACCAGTTCGATCTCGAAAACCATCTATTGGCTTTCTTTCGTAATGCTTAACACATTGTCAGTAATCTCCCTGTTGACAGGATTCAAGGTCAGCTTTCTACCGTTCAAACTCTGTCCGATAATATTCACTACCTCTTCTGTTTTGATATTGCTGGGGAGTTTCAGTCTCTGAAATCAGATTGAAGTGGCTTGATATTGCGCACAATGCTAATTACATAGAATTCATGGACATAGGTAAACAGATATCCTGTTCCAGGGTATCACTCAAAGGAGCTTATCAGACAAAGAGACCTTCGGGTCTCCGGCATGCCCAGGACAAGGAGAAATCTATTTCAGAAGACCGAAGACGATGAGCGCTCCGGGCTCCCGCCGCCGGTGCGACACAGAGCACAACGATTCAGAAAGTTGGGATATGCTGGCACCAATTCCGAGATCTGAAAAGCAGGCGATGGGGCAGTTACGCCTTTATTTTTTTGTGGTGTACGGAGGCTGGGGGTTTCTGCTTCCCTTTCTGAATTTATTCTATCGCCGCCAGGGATTGACCGGGACGGAGATTGGCTTATTAGGGACTATCGCGGCCCTGATGGGGTTGGTGGTGGCACCATTTTGGGGACGCTGGAGTGACCGGAGCGCGAGCCCGCAGAGGCTGCTCCAGGGAGCGCTGCTGGGCACTGCCGTCGCGGTGTCACTGCTCAGTCAACAGCATGCATTTGGAGGTATGGCGGTCATCGTGGCGGTGAACGCGATGATCGTCTCCGGGATTGAGCCTCTTTCGAACGTGATGGCGCTGGACTTTCAGCAGCCGAGGAAAGGCTCGGGATTCGGCAGCGTACGGTTGGCGGGATCCCTGGGGTGGGCCGTCCTGGCTTACGCCAGTGGCTGGCTGGTAGAGCAAACCGGTTTGTTCTCCGCGTTTGTGGGATACGTGGTCGGAATGCTGGTGAGTCTTGTTGTTCTGGGTTTCCCGCAGCTCTCCAGGGCTGTTGACGCGACGTCGAAGAGCCGGGCGGGAGGGCGGCAGGTGATGGCAGAGCTGGCCCGGGACAGGGTGATGGTTGCGCTTGCCGTGGCGCTGTTAGTGGGATGGATTTCCCGCAATGGGATCTACCAGTTCGAGGCGATTTATCTGGACGAGTTGGGGGCCAGGGAAAGCATAATCGGGCTGGCGACGACGGTGGGCGCGCTTATGGAAATACCGGGGATGCTCTGGGCGGATCGGTTTCTGAAGCGCTTCGGTGCTATCTCTGTTTTACGTGCCAGCTATGGGTTACGTGCACTCCTGATGGGCGCAGTTCTGCTCATGCCCGGAATACCCACCATTCTGGTAGCGCGCGCAATCGGGGGGGTGTCTTACAGTTTCTTCATAGTCTCATTGGTCGATTTCATTCGGGAACAGGCCCCTTTTGGCCAGCGTGCCACCGTTCTGGCTCTGTATACCGTCACCCTGCGCAACATCATCACGATGGCGTCTGCTCCGCTGGGGGGAATGTTCTATGATGCCTGGGGAGCTTACTGGCTCTATGCACTCGCGCTGGTGGGCGGGATTCTCAGTTGGGGAATACTGGGAGCGGTTGGACGTTATACGGTCAGGGAAAGGGTATAATCGCCGTGGAGCAAGGGCCAACCTGTGGACGCTCTCACAATGACTTCCAAGGCGACTGTATGTCATGATATCCGGCCCGACGCGGTTAATCATCAAACACTCACGAGGTAGGGAGGAAGGTAGCAGTGAAAATTACGAAATCCGGTGAGAAGTCAGTTACGATACCCGCACACTTACCGAAACGGCTTGCGATCTGCTATTACGGCTGGGATTGGTTTACTTCAGCTTTGCCTGATGAAGCCTACGGGGACCTGGATCACAGCATGCGCGAAACGAAACAGCGTGGTTTCAATTGCGTTCGGGCGGACATGGGGCTTGGGCTCCTGTACGACTGGAACGGCAAACGGAGAGGAGACATAAGGTTCGACGCCCGTCTGAGCGGAGCGAATTCGAACATGCAATGTGTGAATGCCAGGGGCGGAGGCGTCCATAATGTCTGGAAACGGATCATGCTCCTCTTCGAACTGGCTGAAAAACATGACCTTTACATAATCGGCACCAGTTGGTTATATCAGGATTTCATAACCGAGGTTGCCGACGATCACCTGCGCCGGGAAATCATCTCCGTCCCCCACAACGAGCGCCTTATGATGCTGGCCAGACAGTGGAACTGGCTTCTCGATGATCTGAGGGAGCGGGATTTGGCCCACCGGCTGGCACTGGTCGAACTTGTAAATGAGATGGATTGCACACCATGTAGCGTGGCCGAAGATCACGAAGGCGATCCATCGTTCGAGGAATGGCTGAATGGTGGCCCCAAGCCTGCTGCTCCAGAAACGTTGCGTGCGCTCGCACAGGAGGCACTGGCGCTTCTGGTAGAACGACATCCAGGCTTCCTCATCACAGTCGACCTCGGTATCACCAGGAATCTCCCCGATATGCTGCCGGACAATGCACAGGTTGCCGACCATCACATATACAGCGATGGCGTGACCCAGTACGCCATGAAGGCGGCCAGGGCTCGCCCCTGGTTAAAGGACTATTCCTACGAGACCGGTCCGATCATTGAAGGCAATGAGATCCTGCAGTCCTTATTGAAGGACGATATCATGAGCTGGGAGGAGATAAGCCAGAGGGGGAAAAATACAAAGAAACTCTGGCAAGGCATCGCGTGGTTTTACCAGAACATCGATCAGGAGAAATACGATGCCTGGTGTGCGGCACATTATGATGAATGCAGGGAGCGAATTGAAAAATCGATAGAGGAAGGCTTCCTCACAGCCGCAGACTTCGCACATCAGCGGGGTCTGCCACTTGTGGTGGATGAAGGTTATATCTTCTATCCGCCGCTCAACTCCCGATTTCCGATGACACGCGATGGCCGTTGGGGTGAGGAGATAGCCGTCAATAAGGCGATCGAAACGGGACACTGGGGCATTATCCCCACAGGCTATTTCCGGCCGAACACACGGCTCGTATGGTATGACGAGTCCCAGCGCGAATGGATCCTGGATTTGAATCGCCGGATTCTGGATAGCTGATTGTGTTTTCAGGAGACAGCGTAAGATATCTTCGTATCTTATTCATAATGGCTTACATCTTCCAGTCGGAGCAACACAATGTCACCAACATTCTCAGGAGGTGATCCATGGAACTCAAGTTGATTCCCATCGACAAGCCCGATGACCTCAACTTTATCCTGGGACAAACGCATTTCATCAAGACCGTGGAAGACATCCACGAAGTTCTGGTTCAGAGCGTGCCGGGAATCAAGTTCGGACTTGCGTTCTGCGAGGCAAGTGAACCGACCTTGGTCCGAGCATCGGGAACGGACGAGAAGCTGATCGAGCTCGCCAAGAAAAATGCGATGGAGCTCGGTGCGGGGCATTCCTTCATCATCATTCTCGGCCCGGGTTACTTCCCTATAAATGTGCTGAATACGGTCAAAATGGTGCCGGAGGTCTGCCATATCTTCTGTGCCACCGCCAATCCGACTCAGGTGATCATCGCCGAGAGCGAGCAGGGATGTGGCATTCTCGGCGTGATCGACGGCTACAGGACCAAAGGCATCGAAACGGATGCCGATGTGGCGCATCGTAAGGAATTCTTGCGAAAGATCGGGTATAAGCTGTAGTTGTTATCCTGTGGCAGGGAGGAAAGCAGAGCCGGCAACCATCAAAACCTGGATCCTGCTGAGCCCGATGAAGAATCGCTGCGCGATTTCCCAGCGGATTGGCTCTTCTTCAGACACCAGAGGAGAAAGACATCAATGGCCGATGAAATGTCTTCCCGTGAGCGGATGCTTGCGGCATTGAATTGTGAGAAGCCGGATCATATCCCTATGGCATTCATGATCTTCAGCGCTTTGGATGAACGGCTCAACAGTAAGTCAAAGCACGGTGATCCGGGTGCGGCCATCGAAGCGCAAACCGAACTGGGGATCGACACGTTTGTCGATCTGTGCTTCTTTGCGCCACACACAGGTGAGATCGGACATGCTGATGCACCGGGTTTTCCGGTGCGATTCGATGAGCGTGTCAAGTCACGAGAATGGGCTGAAACCCCGGAAGGCCGCCGCTATCCCGTGCTCCACAGAGAATACTCCACCCCTTCCGGGACGCTGTCCGTTGCGGTCAACCAGACCGACGACTGGCCCTACGGCGATGCCTCCGGGGGTGACTTTCACGTCCCATTCATGGATGATTACCTCGCGCCGCGATGTTCGAAATACCTTGTCGAAACCAGGAATGATCTCGCCCCCCTCCGCCATCTCCTTGTGCCACCGACGGGAGATGATCTGAAGATCTGCCACAAAGCCTGGGACAGAGGAAAGGAACTGGCCAGGGAGCACGACCTACTGCTCACCGGCGGTTGGGGCGTCGGTGGCGACGCGCTGGCGTGGTTCTGCGGACTCCAGAACGCCGTGATGATGGCGATCGACGAGCCGGCCTTCCTCGAGGAACTCCTCAACATCGTCGATGCATGGAACAGAACGCGGATGCAGGCATTCCTGGATTACGGCGTCGATCTGTTCATCCGCCGTGCATGGTACGAAGGAACGGACTTCTGGTCGCCGAAACTTTACCGGCAGTTCTTCTTCCCGATCATACGGGAGGAAGTTCGTATGGCACACAAAGCCGGTGCGAAGTACGGTTACATCCTCACCAGTGGCTCCATGCCTCTGCACGACATGCTCATCGACCTCGATATCGACGTCCTGATCGGTCCCGACCCTGTCCAGGGCAAGGGCACGGATCTGAAGCAGATGGGCGAACAACTTCGGGGCAGGATGTGCACTTGGGGCGGTGTCAACGGGTTTATCACTGTCGAGAGAGGCACGAAAGGAGACATCGATGTCGCTGTCCGTAAGGCGATCGAGACGCTGGGGCCTGAAGGCTTTATCCTTTCGCCCGTCGATAATGTCCGCGATCCGTCCGACGAGGTATGGGAGAACGTGCTCGCACTTATCGAGTCGTGGAAGAGATATCGAGGGTAAGGACTATCGAAGAAACCTCAATAGCAACGGGGGGAGAAATGAAGATTGCTTGCCTGGGAGGCGGAGGATTGTACTTCACGCTTCCGATTAAAGATTTCGTCGTGTGTGAGGATATCTACGGGAGTGAAATCGCGATTTACGACATAGATTCGGATCGGGCACAATTGATGATGGAGATGGGCCAGCGTCTGAGCCGCGAGGCAGGCGCGGAACTCCATTTCAGGAACTCAACAAGCCTTGCTGAGGCAGTGGACGGCAGCGACTTCGTCCTCTGCTCGATCGGTGGCGTGGGATCATCCGGGTCCAGTGGCTACTATGAATCGCCGGTGCACCTCGGCGACAAGGTGATATGCGCAAAGCATGGCGTGCCGCAGATCGTAGGTGACACCTGTGGGCCTGCGGCCATGATGGCTGCATTCCGCAGCGTTCCTATCTACCTCGACATCTGCCGGGAGATAGAGCAGCGGGCGCCACACGCTGTTCTGCTCAACCATGCGAACCCCATGGCCGTGCTGTGCCGCGCCATGAACAAATACTCGGACGTCCGATGTGTAATCGGCATATGCCACGGCGTCCAGGGGGGCATTGCACATGCGGCTTCCATCCTCGGTATTCCACCCCACGAACTCGAAACGGTCTGGATCGGTACCAACCACTACTACTGGTTCATCCGGATGTGCCACAAGGGCATTGATGTCATGCCGAGACTCTGGGAAACCGTCCGGGAACGGACGCCTTCACAGGGCCATGGGATGTGCACGGATCTCAGCAACATCTACGGCTACTGGATCGTCTATCCTGAAGATGACCACGTTATCGAGTTCTATCCGTATCTTGCCCAGGTCAAGGATCCGACGAACCTGCCTTTCGGTCTGAGCGAGAAGGGATTTGGCAAACGCATGAGGCCGCTGTACGCCGGAGAGGAAACGCTGGAGGAGGTGCGGATACGCGATCGGGCAATGTCACGCAAGGATATGTTGAAGGAATATGCCCGAAAGCTTGATGGGGTCACACTCCCTGAAAACCCCACCGATCCCACTGCCGGAGAGGGAACGGCATATCTGATCGCCGACATGGCTGCAGCCCGGCGTAATGTACACATCTGCAATGTGCCCAACCGGAATGCAGTACCGAACCTGCCGCAGGACGCAGTGCTCGAGGTGGAGGCGGTTACGGACTCGATGGGTGTGAGGCCCGTCTGGATGGGTGAAGCTCCTCTGGCACTCGAAGCACTCCTGCGCAAACGCATTGCCTGGCAGGAGTTGGTGGCCGACGCTGCGGTGAAGGGAGACAGAAAGCTCGCACTCCAGGCCATGCAGGTGGATGAAACCGCAATCCCACCGAAGCAGTCGGAGAAAATGCTCGATGAACTCATGGCCAACTCCAGCGGCATGCTCCCCTCGTTCGAGGAAAAGCAGCGCGGAAAGAAGGCCTGACGAGCGGACTGGCCGTCCTGTATGGTCAAGAACAGGGGGCGAGCCGTGGTATTCTGACATTTATCTGACAGGAGACAGAGATGAGATATCGCACGCTGGGCAGAACAGGATTGAAAGTCAGTGAGCTCGGGATGGGAGGACTTTTCATTTCCTCCGTTGGCGCCGAGCGCGATGAAGGGATCCTCGCCGTTCGTCGTGCTCTTGAGTTGGGTGTAAACTACGTGGATACTGCACCCGGATACGCAAACAGCGAGGAAGTGCTGGGCGCTGCACTGGAGAACGTGGAAGAGCCGTACATCCTTTCAACAAAGTTGGGAGGACGGCCCATACCGTTCAACCCACAGGACAAAGACATGCTTCGTCGTTCAGTGGAAACAAGTCTACGCCTGCTGCGACGAGACTACATAGACATTCTGATGATCCATGAGCCGGACCGGCCTGGACAATACGACTGGTTCCCGGACTGGGAGAATTTCCACGGGCCCGTCTGTGAACTGCTGGCTGAACTCAGATCGGAGGGAATCATTCGTCACACGGGACTCGGAGGAACGACTGCCTATACCCTGGCGAATATCGTAGCGACGGGAGAATACGATGTAGTACTTACGGCATTCAACTACAGTCTTCTCTGGCAGGAAGCAACTATTTCAGTAATTCCTGAGGCGAAGAGGCAGGGAATAGGCATCATCATTGGCTCGCCGCTGCAGCAGGGTGCCTTGGCGCGCTGCTATACACAGGAGGTCGAGCAGGGCGCTCGCTGGCTTTCACCCCCCCGGCGTGAGCAGTTCAAGCGCCTGTATGCTTTTGTGCGAGAGCTTGGGATGTCACTCCCGGAACTGGCCCTGCGGTTTGTGATCTCGAACCCCGATATATCCTCCGTGCTCATGGGATCTCGTTCCGTAGACGAAGTTCAAAAGAACGTTCACTCTGTCGATGCCGGTCCCCTGTCCCAAGATGTGTTGGACAGAATCCAGGAGATTGCCCGCATGGTCCCGTTCCGCCCATTTGAAGAGCCATTTGGCCTGCCGTTCACTCATGAATATAAAGGCGCGGGGCATGCGTAAAGCACGAAAATCGCCGGAACGATCTTCTTGATACTGAGTGCGAAGATTGTTATAATACTTATGGAATTGAGTGTAATCGAGATATTGATAGCCAATCTAGCCGTGGCGGCGGGTGGCCTGGTTCAGGGCTCCGTTGGATTGGGATCCGCCCTGGTAGCTGCGCCCATTCTCATGCTGTTGAACCCCGGCTTCGTCCCCGGCCCAATGATCCTGTGCGCCACTGTACTGTCGATTCTGATGCTTTTGCGGGAGAAATCTTCTGTAGACTTCTTTGGTTTGAGGATATCACTCGTTGGCAGGATATTGGGAACTCCGATCGGAGTTGCCATTGTTGCGAACGTTAACAGGGGGCAGCTATCGCTCGTTTTCGGTGCGTTCGTAGTCCTGGCAGTAGGAGTGAGTCTCCTCCACCGGCAGTTTCGTATGAACACACTCAACCTTATGGCCGCAGGACTCTTATCCGGAATCATGGGCACCACCGCATCGATAGGTGGCCCTCCAATGGGTCTTATATATCAGAACGCGGAGGGATCCATTCTCCGTGCGACACTCTCGGGGTTCTTCACGGTGGGCGCGGGCATTTCGCTTGTCGCACTGGCTGCGGTGGGGAAATTTGGCAGGTCGGAATTACTTGC
This sequence comes from uncultured bacterium, assembly GCA_964611725.1. Taxonomy (GTDB): domain Bacteria; phylum Latescibacterota; class CAZTBA01; order CAZTBA01; family CAZTBA01; genus CAZTBA01. The sequence goes on along the minus strand of CAZTBA010000105.1, from coordinate 344 downwards.
GGGCCTCATGATCCTGCCGGGAATCATCATTGGGTTCATGGTTTCGAAATACATGGTAGCCAAATTTGACAAGGGGTATACGAGGTATGCCGTGCTAATCGTCTCTCTCTTCTCCGGGATTGTTGTGATTTTGCGGGAATTGGTTTAGGTAGAACCCTCTCGCATTGGCATAACAGCTTTTTTTCGGGCAATTCTTCTGATTTCACTTTTGGCCAGATAATGCGGTTCAGGGATCTATGTAAATACGGTTAATACACCGATCTGCGTTTCATGGAGTAAGATATCCCTTCCAGTGAACTACCCCCGCTCACGAGCGGGGGCTTCAAAGGCACCTAGAACAGTTC
>CAZTBA010000104.1:0-15668 GCA_964611725.1 uncultured bacterium | reverse complement strand
CATAGAACCCTATCGCATCATCGAGGTACCCGACAAAGTTACTGAAATCCCTTCCAAGCCCGATCTTACCGGCTACTTCCTCATACTCCACTGAGAAATCCAGTAGTTTCTTCAAATTAGAGAACTCGTCTTCGATGTTCATATCACCGTCCTTCTTCCCCAAAAGCGGCCTCAAGATGAGTTCGGACATCGCCCTGTAAACAGTAAGCGACACCTCGGTGGAAGAGCTGAGGGCATTGTACGTCTCAGCAAAGCCCGTTATGGCCGAGATCGAGCTTTTGTCCTGAAGCAGATCTTCTTCACCATTGGAGAGGTAGAGCAATTCCCCTAAGATCGTCCTGGAGTTTTGGGAGGCATCATCGCGTATCCTTTTCACATCCGAACGGGAGGCTCCGAAATAAGGTGAAGTTATGACCTTTATCCCCTCCTCGTCCGAATCCGGGAACGCGAGGAGCTTCAGTATCGATATCAGGTAGCCGACGAAGGGCGAGAGCGAGAAATCGACGCTCCCGATGACCTTATACGGTATCCCGTAGAAGTCGAGGGCCTGTTTGAAAGGGCCAGCGTTCCCGACGACACTCCTCATAAGTATGGCAAAATCGTTATATGTGTAGAAGGGTCCCTCCCCTTCCCCGCTTTCAAATCTGAGCCGAGCCTCCCTGCCCGAGACAAGTGATTTTATCTTCCTCGCAACGTAGAAAGCCTCGTCAGCATTCGTCTGTTCCACAGTTATGGTAACCAAGCTCCCAGATGAATGGTGAAGGTTCGACGTCAGAGGAGTCCAGCGCTCATCTTCGAACAGGCTGAACTTATAGAATCTTTCGGCCAAGTCGAGTATCTGGGAATCCGAACGGTAGTTGAAATCGAGTTCCACCGTGGCGGCATCTGGGAAGACACTGAGGAATTTTCCTACATTCTCCAGGGTTGCCCCCCGAAATCTGTATATGGACTGCTTGGGATCCCCTACGACGCATATGTCCCTTTTGCCCTGTCCAAGCAGGGTCAGGAGGTGGAATTGGGCAGGATCGGTGTCCTGGAATTCATCTACTACTATATGTTTGAACTTCTCCCTGCATGCGTCGGCGGCACTTCTGCTATGCGGGTCCTGGAAGAAATCTATGGCCTTGGAGATGAGGTCTCCGAAATCGAGGTAATTCTGATTTGCCGTCATCTGCGAGTATTTCCTGTAAACGTAGGCTATATCATCGAAAGGCTCCGGAAAACTCCCCCCTCCGGTTATTGAGGAGAAATCCTCCGGAGATATCAGGTTCTGTTTCATAAGTTTTATGAATGAGGAAACCTCATTTATGAATCCCCCTTTATCCTTCACGGAGTCGAAATAACTTTTCAGGCGTGAGCCCTGAAATATCTCTCTGAGTATGGCCCATTCCTTGAATCCAGTCAGTACTTTGAAGCTATGAGGCAGGCCGACAAGCTGGTAGTTCTCCCTGAGTATCCTTATACAGAAGGCATGGAAGGTGCTGACCCACATTTCACCGTAGCTCCTCCCTATCAGCCTCGATATACGGTACTCCATCTCCTCGGCTGCCCTCTTCGAGAAAGTGAGGACCAGTATCTCGCTTGTAATGACTCCTTCCTTGTCTATGAGGTAGGCGACCTTACGGGCGAGCGTTTCCGTCTTCCCTGTCCCCGGGCCAGCTATGACACGGAGCGGGCTTCCCAAGTGCATTATCGCCTCAAGCTGTCTCGGGTTGAGGCGATCGAGAAGCTCGATCCTGGCTTCATCGAAGAGGTTGAGCTGCTTTCCCTGATCGTAGAGCATCGGCGTTTACCTCTGGGAGGAGCTTGCAGAAGGGTGTGTTCCCAACCTTTTCCTGAGACCCAGAAGGAGGGGGAGTCCGAGACCGTAGCAGGCGACTATCTCGCCCAGACCTATGGAGAGGACTATAGGAAGATAAGGGATATCAGAGATAAGGGATATATATACGGAGACCCCGAAGGCATTGATAAGGATGGGTGGCAGGGGCGCAAGGTAGACCGAAGGGGCCTTCGAGGTAAGCCAGGCAGCGACAAGTGTAAGGAGGCTTCCTCCAAATATATCAACGAGGCCGTAAGGACTGTAGAGGTTGGCGACAAGGCATCCGAAGAAGAGCCCCCAGATGGTCTCCGGATAGAGAAAAGGAAGAACAGTGAGCGCCTCGGCGATCCTGACCTGCCACTGGCTATAGCCTATGGAAGAGAGGAAGGGTGAAACCGTAAGCGCCGCATACAGGGCCGCGACAAGCCCTGCCCTTGTGACCTTCCCCACCTTCATCGCTCGGTCCCCTTTCAGAGCCAGTTCCTGCGGCGCTTTCTGCGGCCATAAGTCATCGCCTTTTCCTCTCCTTCTTCCTCAATAATTTCGAGGAATTCAGGCGGCACTGCCTCAGTCAGTATAACCGGAGTCCGGTCATAGAACTCTATCCCCGAGCGGTGTGCCTCCTTAGCGTATATTCTCAACAGAACCGGATCGCTCGACTTTCTCGAAGCGATCTGCTCAGCGACCTCAGAAGAGAGGGAAAGGTGGACATAATGCCTACCTGAAGGCCTAAGCCCCTCGCTCATTATAGACTCGATCGAATTTCTATCGGTGCCGTTATAGAGGAACTCAGGAGGCTCGAAAGGTTCTATTCCCAGATCGACAGGAAAGCTGTGGCCATACCGGGCACGTATCAGATCACCAAAGATCTCAAACCGCGGTCTCTCCTCATCCTTAGTCAGATCCTCAAGATCACTCCTCGTGATCCCCGGGAATCTTTCGCCCACTATATTGAGGACATCCTCGACGTTTGCAAAGCCGTAGCTGTCGACTTTGAGTCCGAAATCGTCCGGACGATGTCTGAGAAGCAGCGTAAGAAATTTCGAAATCCGAGGTTTCACATTAGGGTTCATAGGCACCTAGATTCCTCCATATGAAAAGTTCAGATTCCTTCGCAAGTTCTCTTAAAATAATATCGTTCCAGGATTTGTCAACCTTTTTCTTCATTCTCTGTCTCCAATATTCTTGACAAAAAAGATCTTATAGGCTATAATATCTGTTATGCATTCCAATATCGCTTGGATTTGATCTGGAAAACTCGTTTCAGTCTTAATTCTTTTAAGGAGGGAAAGTTGGAGTCGAAACCCAACAGAGGTCAGGCTTCAGGCGATTCCGCAAAGGCTCAGGCCTTCGCACTTAAGGTAGCCAAGAACTTAAGCAAGGCTATAAGTATAGCCCAACTCTACCCCGAAGGCCATCCTATGCACAGCAAGCTTATAAAGCTCCTGGAAGACTTTTTCAAAAAGGCACTCACCATCAAAAGGGAGATAGTCACCCTCGCTATTGGGAAAAGGCTCGTGGTCAACGGCATTGCGCTTGACGAGAGGATAGAAGGGATACCACTTCTTCTCGATTCCCTTAAGAAGAGGGGCCTCAGAGGATTTACCATCAGGCGTGGTATCAGCGTTTCTGAGCTTGTGGCCTTTCTTAAGATTATGACTACCAAAGTTGACAAGCTCAATGAATCGGGCGGAGCAGTAGCCTCCCTTAAAGCTGAAGTAGACACAAAAAACATATTCCTTGTCGAGATCTCCCGCAGCAGGTCCACAAAGGAGACTTCCGAAACGGATCTCAGCCAGCTTGAGAGTATTATAAGCAAGTATGTATTTGACGAAAATCCAGAGCTCAGCGAGGATGAGATCGAACTCACCTACAAAATGCTCTCAGATCCAGAGATGATATCAAAGATACTCAAGCTTGCGTCAGAGATGATCCGACAGAATGGGGGACTGAGCCCGGTACAGATCTCATCCATGGGAGCAATAGAGAGGATATATGCCGATCTCGAGAAAGCAGGAAAGACCATGGGGCCTGAGATCGAGGGAAAAGTGGCCGACGCCATGGAGCTCATGGACCAAGGGATCGCGAAAGACCTTCTGAGGGAGAAGATACTCTCTGATGCCGATCTCTCTATGATAATCGGAAGTGATCTCGAGAAAACCGCAAGGGAGGAGCTGGTTAAGATCTTGGTTCACAATCATATGGATGCCGAAAAGCTTTCTCCCGACCTGATAAGATCGATTAGGGAGCTCTTCCCGGGTGAAAACGGGAGGCACAAGCTGATATCACTTCTCAGACAGGAGATGAAAGCGACAGGGGAGTCACAACAGAATTTCAGGGAAGTTATAAATTCCATACTTGAGAAGGCCTTTCCCAAGTCCCCCGGGCGCCACCTGAACAGGGATTCGGAAGAAGTGATAGAACTTATAGAAACTATAGAGAAATACAACCTTAAGAAGGATTATATATATGCCCTTATGGAGCTGACTTTCCTCTCGATGGACATACCTACTATCTCCTCCGCTATGGACACCTTACTGGGAGCAACTCTGGAATATCTAACAGATAAGGAATATGGTCTGGCCAAGGACATAATCTTCACGTTCCGTCAGTTGTCCTCCGGAGTTGAAGAGCTGCCGACCGATGCCGTCATATACGCGAGGGATATTTGTGAACAGCTTACGAGAAGCGATGTATTCAGGTCCTTCTTAGACAACCTTAACGACGAAGAACTTCAAAAAGAAAGCGAAATCTGGGAGATACTTTCCAACCTCAGGGGATACATGCTGGATTGGATCATAGATAGGGTGGTCTCATCATCCGATCCAGAGATCAAGGCTAAGCTTTCCAATCTCATCATAGCTATGAGGGATCAGATAGCTCCCAAGATCCGCAGGAAGCTTGAAAATGTAATGTTTTCGCAGGCCGAAGACCTTCTCATGATACTCTATCAAGCTGATAGGGAGAGTTTCTACAGCCTGTGCGAGAAACACCTTGGGAAGCAGGACTTAGAGGACCAGATAGATGTAATTAAGTTTCTGGGAAAGCTCGGCGATGAGGATTCCGTAAAGGTATTCAGGAGAGTTTTGGAGGATAAAAACGAAAAGCTCAAGGTTGAAGGGCTCCTCTCGCTTGGCAAGATAGGGGGTACCGAGGCCAAAGAGATACTGAGGGAAACAGCCAGGCGGGGCAGCTTGTTCAGGAGGAACTATGAGATACAGAAAGCCGCTGTCCAGGCCCTCGGGGGCATGGGGGATGAGGTAGCAATGCCGATACTCGGATCCATACTCAGATCGAGGTTTTCCCTCCGTCCCAAAAAGAACAATGAACTGAGGCTTCAGGCAGCCATAGCGCTCCGCAAGATAGCGACCGATGAGGCAATGGATTTCTTGAGAAAGACTTGTAGCGACAAGAATTCGGAAATAAGGAACTTCTCAATAGCCGCCATAAAAACCTTTGATAGAGGTCCTGAAGGTTGAGATGAAAGGACTGTGAGATGTTGGAGCATGCTAAGACAGAGGAAGGCGAAAGGAAACCCCTCGGTAAATTCATGGCCCTTGCTGAGGCACAGAAGGTCATAAAGGCTCTCTGGACAGCCATAGGTAACTACAAACTCTACCCGAGGGAGCACAGGATAGTCGCTAACTCAAAGACTGTTCTCTGGGCCGCTATAGAGGATCTCCTCTCGAAAACTGAGGAAGCTTCCATAGAGAGGTTGGAGGATGAGTTTTCTTTTGATGGTCTTCCCATATTCGGTGCTGCCGAGCAATCGAGGCTCCTTGGGAAGTGGTTTGAAAAACTTGATATTGAAGTTATAAAGCTATCGAGAGGCGTCACAAAGCTTGAGATCTCCCACTTCACCGACATATTGGGAAACGCACTGAAAAGTAGCGAAGAGAAGGTCAACCTCGAAAGGGAATTTCAGAGAAGAGACATAAGGCATATAAGGCTTGCAAAGCTCGAGGCCAGAGGGCCTTCGGAAGAAAAAGAGAAGATAAAGGACCTCAGACAGATTTACAATTCTGCTGTATCGGTTGTTAAGAAACTTATGGACGATGCCCGTAAAGGCAAGGCTCTCGACATCAAAGAGACTCAAAGCATAGTCATCAACCTCGTCGACCGGATGCTCAAACAGAAGGACAATGCCCTCGCACTTTCGATGATAAAGACCTACGACGAGTACCTCTTCGTCCATTCCGTTAATGTCAGTATACTGACCTTGGGACTTGCGGAGAGCTTCATATCGGATGAGAAGCTTCTCGTGGACTTAGGGAAGGCCGCAATGATGCATGACATAGGAAAGACTATAATACCCTCTAAAATCCTGAACAAGCCTGGGGATCTTCTGGACGAAGAATGGAAGATAATAAGGAGGCATCCGGTCGAAGGCATGAAGATAATGGAGAATTCGGAGAACAACTCCAATCTTGCCTCGCTGATAGCGTTCGAGCACCACCTCCGATACGACGGGAGCGGGTACCCCCCGCAGCGCTTCAGGAAGGATATAAATCCGTACTCGATGATGGTGAGCATAGCTGATTGTTACGATGCCCTCACCACCGACAGGCCCTACAGGAAGGTGATGACCCCGGAGGTCTCGCTCAATCTCATGGCTAAAGTCGCCGGTGCCCACTTCGAGCCCAGGTTTCTGAGGAGTTTTGTGCTCACGATGGGGATATATCCCATAGGAACCATAGTTAGGCTGAGCACAGGAGAAATAGGAGTGGTCAAGGCAAGAAATCCTTCCGATGTTACGAGGCCCAAAGTGAGGATAATAGTGGATGCGGATGATGGGAAGATCAGAGAGGAAAGATTTGTTGAACTTACAGAGAGGAATCCCTCAACGGGACAGTATCTGAGGTCGATAAAGAGTATAATCCCCTATACTTCCATACCGGGTCTGGATATGATAGACTACTTGGTCTGATACCTCCAAAAAATTCGGGGCCCAAAATCCTTCAGGCCCCGAATCTCTCACTTCGGAATATCTCAGAATATAAGAACGGAGACCGATTTCTTTATTAGGGCTATGGCTATAGCAGCCATGCCTATGAGCGCCATTCCACACGCAAACCCGACCTGTAGCACCGCCGCGTAGAGCCTCCACTGCTTCTTCCCGTACTTCTTCCAGAAGTAGTACCTCGCCAGTAGCGCCCCGATGACCTCTGTGACAATATAGTGAGGTATAGTCGTGAGGCTCCTCACATATCCATATATCAGAAGGGTGGGCAGGTTCAAGAGCGAAAGAAGCACGAAGAACACTAGCGCCACACTGAATCCAGTACCTATTACCTTCAGTTTCAAGGCTTTGAAAAGCCACGGCTTATCGGTCGATTTCTGCAGCCAGGGTCCGGTGAAGGTCGGATCGTTATCAACCTCGAAGTAATACGTGAGGTTCTCCATATCCGCACCCCTGAGGGATCTCACTGTAAGCTCCGGGATCGGTGTGTCGACAACAGCTCCTTCGCCAGGACCCAACACTACGAGAGATGACTGCAGGGTCGCACCCCCGCCCTCCAGCAGGACATCCTCGGGTACAGGCTTGAAAGGAGGAATCTCCCCCTCCTCCTCAGCCGCCCTGACATAGAGCGCCCTCACCCTGGTCCATGGCCCATATTCACCAGTCTCCTTGTCAACGATCCTTGCCCGCCAGTACCACCAACCATCGGTGAGGTTTGCCGGCTTCCAGATCATCCTGTCCTCGGAAGCCTGGATCTCGCTCTTGAAGGTTCCCGTAAGCCACAGGCATTGGTTGTAGGCATTGAGCCTCCACATCTTCTGTGCATAAGGGTAAGAAGCTGAAGGCACGGGCGCCAGCTTCCATATATAGGACCAGTATATGAGGCTCATGACGAAGATTATCGGAACCATGGCCACTTCGGCCTTTATCATGCTCGTGAACTTCATCCCCACGAGCTCTATCTCCCTGAACTTCTGGGCGGTGGCACCGTAGTTATTTAAGGGAAACGGCACAAACCATATATCCACGCCCCTGTAGCCGCTTAAGAAGATCGTGGCTTCACGCACATAAGGTATCGAGAAGCTCTGGCCTATCATGGCTAGGAGCCTGGCGTTTATAAAAGAGTTTATGGGGGTAAAGACAAAGGCAAAGAAGAGGAAAAACCAGAGGAATTTCGAGAAATTTCCCAGGAGAAAGCTGGCGACATATATAAGGCTCGAAGTTGCCAAAATATAGAGCAATAACGCAAGCCATATAGGGAAATCTCCCCTGCCCTCAGGGACCTCGGAGAGCCTTCTTCTCTCGATTCCCTTTTGGCTTCTACGTTTCCTGATTCCAATCGTGACCTGGTAGATGCCTATTACGGCTATCGCAAACGTTATACCCATGCCGAAGCTTATCCAGAAGTCGATACCGTTAACAAGCGGGGTCTGGATCGTGTCCATCCCCTGGTGCCAGAGCCTCAGATATCCGAGCTTGTAGAGTATGGGGTTGGCGATCGTGTATATTACAACGCCGAGAAAACCCCCTATGATTCCCCAGAAAGGCATCAAAAGCCCCCCGAATATAGGCCCAAGGTGGGCCGTAAAGCCGAGGGGGGTCGCGGGGAGGAAGTTACCCGTAAAGTGGGTAAAATCGACGAAAGGGATCGGTATAAGCTGGATAGGCTCAGCCATTATGGCCCCAGTGAATGCAGGGATCCCCACATATATCGTACCGAAGACGAGCCCTATCATCGCACCGGCGCTGAACACCCGCCAGCGCCAGGTCTCTTCCCCGGTGGTCGTCTCGGCAAGTGCCGTAGCGCCCTGGACTGCGACCGGGGCGAATGGGAACGGAAGCCTCTCCACATCGGAGGTGAGACGGAATAACGAGTATCCCATCGTGATCCAGGAGACTCTGCTTATTATCATTCCGGCCACAAGTAGCCCTATGGCAGGCAGCCAGTCGGCATGGAAGAAGGTCCTGTTGATTATAGCCGGAGAACCCGGCTGAGGCGCAACCCATTTCGGAATGAGATGCCCTATTCCGAATGCTGAAGCTGCCGGAGACTGTACCAGGTACTGGTTCCATATAAGCCCCCCAAAGGTCCCGGTCTCGGCCGCTATAAGGGAGCTCGCCACATAGAAGAGGAGATAGACCTCCTGTCTCTTCAAGGTCATGAACGAGCGTTTCGCTACCTCTGTAAAGAGGATGATAGTAACCCACTGGGCGGCGGCACCAAGCCCCCCACCGATCATCAAGCTCAAGTAGATGTTCCCAGGGACCATTATTATCGACACAAATAGAACCCCGAGCAATGTCTTAATGGTAAAACCCTCGGAGTACTCGGTAGGAGTCTCAAGAAGGTCCCTGTACTCCTCTATCTCCTGGTCTGGATTTCCTTTCCTACGCCACTGCAACTTCTCCCTCCTCTTTTAATCGCTTCCCGCTACCTTTTCCTCAGATATCTCGAGCATCTCAAGGGCTCTCTTTCTGTAGTTCTCCTTAGCTTCAGGGATTACCGTCTTCCATATGAGGAACTGTTTCCTTACAGAGTTCATAAAGCTCGAGTTCACCTTCCTCCAGGATGAATCCTCGCCGCTCAATCTTTTTATGATGACCCGAATACCATAGATTCCCGGTATCTCCGTCGGGGTGGCTTCGAATAGAACCTCCTGGCTCACGCCGAGGTCAAACGGAGCCAGCCAAACTCGCATCGATATCGAGTAATTCTCCCCCAGATCTGTCTCAGAGCTTTCGAGCTCCGCCCCCTCGGTGTAGAAGGAACCTATTGATTCCTCGCTGTAGGAATCGAAGTAATCTTTGAGGAAGATGCTGAGACCAATGACATCCCTCCCACCGACTGTGAACGGGAACTCAAACCTCCAAGTATCTCCCTCCGGATCAGGGAGCCTCCACCTTCTGGTCACATCTGGAACCGCCATCTGGGAGGCCTTCCTTGCGGGATAGAGGGTTGAAAGGATAACTACCCCCATAACCATAAGGGAAGATGAGACTGTCGATAAGGAGGAGTAGTTGAGCGTTAATCCGGATATGAGATTTCTGCTTACAAGGACTGTAGCGAGAGTCTGGCCAATAACATATCCGACAACCGTCCCGAGAACGGCATAGACAAGGGATTCGGCCATAAAAAGGAACCCTATGTGCACCGGCGCAAGGCCGACGGAAGAATATATGCCTATTTCCCGGAACCTTTCGTAGACGGAGCCCATCATGGTGTTCAAAACTATCAGGGCTGCTATGAGTATGGGTACAAATATGTTCCTAAGTCCTGAGAAAGATGTGAGTCCGAGCGAGCTATAGACGGAGACATCTATCCTCCCGGTCTTCTCGTTCTTTATACCGGCGAAAAGCGTTACAGCCAACCTCGATATGAAATCTTCTATCAGCGCCCTCGAATCTATCCCCTTTTCGAACCTCACTGCCACCGACTGAAGGACTCCGCCGACATCCCTCACCATGTCGTAGGGAAGGATGAGGACATTCGCTGGTTCGAGGTGTATGAAGGGCCTTATGACCACCTTGGGAGTCTCGAGGCCAGCCTTTTCCCTCGACTCCTCCTGGGCGAGTTCCCTTACGGTCTGGTCACCTGTGAGCTGGAAGTCGGCAGGGGTTACGATCTCGTCGTCGAGATCCCTCAGTTCCTTCATCTCTCCCGAATCAAATACGCCGACCACAAGCAGATCTTCGCCAAAGACCCTTATATGTGTTTTGCCTACATCTTCAGTATCTATATCAAGGAGTTCCGGTTTCATCATATCGTTAGATACTATGCAAACCTTGCGTTCACCTTCCTTAAACCATCTACCTGCTATCAGGGCCCTGTCTATCCCTGTGACTTCCGGTTCCCGCAACGAAAGGCCCAATACTCCAAGGGCATTCGCTGAATTATCGCCATGCTTCATCTTTATGTAATTCTTCGTCTTGGATATGTACCAGGATCTCGGTACAACGGTACCAACCATGCCAAAATTGGTCTCCGCATACTCATAGGCTGGCTCCTCAAGTGGGTTCCAGGCCCTGGTCCTTATGAGGGCGCCCTCGTATAGACCCTCGTTATCGCGCGATATCTGATTGAATTTCAGGCTCGTCTTTATCGATGTGAATGAGATAACCGTGAAGGTCAGGAGGACAAGCGTGGCGAAGGTCAGCGTCGTGCGGACTTTACGCCTCTTCATGTTGGATATCCCGAGCGAGAAAGCTGCATAAGAGGCACTGACCCTGTTAACATCGGTTTCGTGGACAACAGCCGCTTCCGCTTTCATCCTCTTCATCTGGTCGTTGAACCTGCTTACCACAAGGGATATAACGAAAACGGCCAGTGCAAGCACTATGAAAGCGAGAAGTATGACTATCGGGTTCGAAAGCTCGAATGCCGGATGCACGAAATTTAGTACCAGCCATACGAGCAGGAAGAGTCCCATAACCCCGATTATCTGTTTCCTTATATCCGCAAAGGTGAAAATGAGCCTCTCTCCGAAAAAGGCAAACGGAAGTACCAGCGCCATATAAAAGATGATACCCTTAATTACATCATCCTGCGTACCCTTGACATCCGGATAGGCCCTTGATTCCACCCCGAGCGCGGCCCGGGTATGTTTCACAAAGCTGTCCCACTGCTTTTCGGCAAGGGCTTCTCTGGCAAGCTCTATCTGTTTCCTGGAAGTATCGTGCAGGATATCAAGCCTGCTGTTCTTTATGGCAAACCTCTTAAGCTCATTTATCCTCTCCTCATCCAGGGTCCACATGTCCTGAGCGGCCTTGAATGAGGTCATAATAAAAGCTGAGGGATTATCGATTGTATAGCCGATTCCCTCGGACATCTCCTTGTTCTCAACACCCTGAGAGTTTATTAAGAGATAGCGTATCCCTATGAGCCCGGAGCTCATGGCTACCTTCAGATTAGTTTTGGGAGGAGCGAAGATTACACCTACAGGCTCTGTCGGGCCATAGCCTATGGAGTATCCGTAGATCGGAGGTGTGGAATTGCTCTCGTCGAAAACCGTGAGGGCCGAAAGCTTGGTTAGATACCTCGGGTCAACTATATCGTAGAAATTCCCGGCAACGCAGGGGAAGAGCACGATCATCCACTTCTTCTCCCTCCAATCCATCGAGAACTGCATCGGGTAAATCTTATCACCCTGGACACCTCGGTCCGGTGCGTAGGTTATGTCCCCGGTGATCGGGTCCATATAATAGCCCTCTAAGGCAACGCTCCTGACCCTTATCCTGCTTATAGTGAACTCCCCATTCTCATCGACAATCTCAAAAAGGTCCCCGCGCACCCCCTTGACTGACTTGAGGGCCCCAGTCCTCAGGACGGCCACGGCACCCTGCCTCGGCATATCCGGGGTTATCCCCCTGCGAGGGAAAGTCATGAGGCCACCGTGAAGGGTAAAGAGCTCATCTTTAAGCTTCATCTTGAAATCGGGGAAAAGCTCCGGATCGTTCACTGCCTTGTGGAAGGCGGCAGCAAGGAAGGTTATCTGTTTCACTAAGTTATCATATTTGACCCTGCTTGGAAGGTCGAGCGGGGTATCCACGAGGAGCCTGGCATCATTTACGGTGACGAAGGATAATGCGGGCGTCCCGGCCGAAAGGACAAGCTCGCTGTCGACCGAGATACCGCCAGGCACAAAGGTCTCCCAGCTCATACCCCCTTCAGGGCTTATCCCGTTTACGAGCGCATCCTTCGGGTTACGGCCTAAAGGCTCGCTTATCTCCTTAGAATAATCCATGAACTTCCTGCCGAAGGGGGCGAAATACCTTCTGAGGTAGAAGCTGGCACTTGAGTTCCAGACTCCGAGTTCATCGGTCTGTGAAGAGAGGTCTATACCTATAAAGAGTTTTAGATCTATGGGATCGGTCATCCTCTCTATAAAGGGGTCTTCCTTTCTCGCATGCCTCTGGAGAAAATCGTCTATGCCTCTGAGCCCCATGTAATGGCCGGAAGTCGCAACGAATATCAACGTCCTCGCCGGGGGATATCTATAGAAGTACCTGGCAAGCTCCAGAAGCCCTACGATCCCACAAGACATCTCGGCCCCCGGGGCCAGTGCGGGCACGATGGACATGGCATCGTAATAGGACTCTATAACTATGATTTCGTCCTTGAGGACCGGATCAGTCCCCGGGATTGTGCCCATTATGTTCCTGGCGGAATTCCTCTCCCATTCCATCTTCGCAGCAAGCTCAACTTCGAGTTTCCCATTGGCCTTGAACTCCTTGAGGAGCTCAGCAGCATCAGATTTGGAGATCCAAAAACGGGGTATATCCAGCGGAACCTGCAGGAACTTATAGATCCCTTCGACCGAGACCGTTGAATCGGGCTCTATGAAAATTATAGCCCTGGCCCCGAGCATGGAAGGGTTGAGCCAGTTGTTCCTGGTGTTGAAATCGAGCAGGATCACGCTTCCGTTCACATCCATACCATTGAAATCAGAGAAATTACCTCTTTTGCCATAGATGAAATTACCCCTTATACCACCGGTCGGAACTGTGGATGTCCTAACAAGGTTTGGCCAAAGGCAGTAAAGAGGAAGCACCTTGTCACCCGGGAGCTTAAGGGAAGCCCCCTTATCGACCGGAACCGTTACACCGTACTCCTCGAACTTGACATCCTGGAGCCCGATCTTTTTGAACTCCTCAAAGATAAACTCTGAAGCGGCATCGCATCCCGGGTATCCGGTTAGCCTCGATCCAAACGAAGACAAAAATTCCACGTTCCGCTTCACCCTCAAAGGATCGACAGATGATAAGACATCTCCGTAATCGATGTCGGCCCAGGAGATCCCGGAAAAGCCTCCGGATATCAGAGCCAAAAGAACTATCAGGCTGAAAAATCTTTTCATCCTCAAAACAGATCCCCCCCCGAAAAGAGAGGCATGATCAGCCTCCCTGTTTCTAATCCTCTTTTTTCTCTTCTTCAGGCAGACCGAACCTGAATATAAAACTGGTCACCTTCCACTCATCACCTTCCTTTATGAGCGTCCAGAAAGTGTGACGCTCGAACGGACGCTCCTCGCCTGTCTCCTTATATTTTGTCTTTCCAAAATCTCGCGTTAAACAAAGGGCCTGATCCTCGCGGTAGTTTATATAGAGCACGCGCCTTTCCATGCTGTATGATATCGAGGAGAGTCTTTCCTCTATGAAATTTTTGAACTCCTCCTTACCGCTAAAGAGGACCTCCCATGTCTTGGCATCGACCGATTCCTTACCATCGTACCCGACGAAAGAGGAGACATAATTCGAGAGTATGGAGTTCAACTTCCCTCGGTTCCAGGACGAAGCCTCGTTGCTGAGAACAGTTCTGATATTCACAGTATTTATATCCTCGGCCACCGCAGGATAGACGGAAGAAAGTGCTATCAGGGTGGCCACGACACTCAGAAAAAGGTATCTCCTCATAATTTAATTACCTCCGTATAGTACTCTCGTCCAGCCTCTCCAAACCCCAGTTAACATAGAAGGCAACCGTCTCGTTCGCATCGTCTGCGGCAGCCTTCAGGGCCTCGGAGGCATTGCTATCGCCTATCATCCCGAGCGCCACGGCGGCGTTCCACCGTACTTCAGCGGAAGTATCCCGAAGGGCGGATGCAAGCACGGGGACAGCCTCAGGGAACTTCCCGGGACCAAGGGCCTGGACTGCACCGCATCGCACGAGATAGTTCTCATCCTTAAGAGAATCTATAAGCTTCGGTACAACGAGCTCGCCAACCTCAACGAGCGCTTCAACGGCCATCTTCCGGCTCAGGTTATCATCGCTCCCGAGGAAGCTGAAAAGGTAGCCTATGCCGTCAGGATCTCCCATCTTGCCGAGGGAAATGGCAGCCCAGAGCTTCACCTTGGCATCCTTACCTTTCTCCAGAAGGGCAAGGAGCGGCTCAATCGCCTTTCTGTCACCAAGATATCCGAGCGCCTTGGCCGATTCCATCCTTACATCCTTATCCTCATTATCGAGCTTCGCAATGAGGCTATCGGCTAAGACAGGGAGCAGCCTTTCCATTCTGGAATGGATATCACTGAACTTCTTGTCCCCGAGCGCAGCCGAGATATATATGGCCGAGTAGTAATCCGATTGTATAAGACCTTTTCCGGCTCTCTCCGAAATCTCCGGATTATCCGAACCGAGAGATTCAATAAGGTAGAAGGCACCTTCCTCCCTGTTAAGTTTGCAGAGGGATATGGCTGATTGAAGTTTTATCTCTTCGTCATCAGCTTCATCCTCGCTCGTCAGGATCGGTGTGAGCTTTTCAATTGTCTTCGTCTGATAGCCCATCGATCCCAAAGCCCTTATCGCCGCAAGCCTTACATCCCTATCCTTATCGGATCCTACGTAATCAGCAACCGTGGCAGCGGCAGGCTCGTATTTGAGCTCGCCCACCGCCCTTATGATTGCATAACGGATCAGATCTATCTCATCAGTGTACTCACGGAAATCCTTTCCTTTATACCAGGCGGCATCCAACGCCTTGAGGAGGCCCCTGAGAGCCATCCTGTCGAGCCCCTTCATAGTATCAAAACCTTTGTTCCAGACCTCAGATTCCATTGGCGCCCAGGCCACCCTGTCCATAGACTTATATATCTTCTCGGAAGTTGTCGTACACCCCCCCAGAAAAGCGGCCAAAACCAGAACCAAAATCAGAAATCTCACTTTTTTCATATCCCCAGCTCCAAATTTGAAGTTGCCTCCAGAACCCGTATGCGGGTAATACTATAGCAACTGACCGAATAACTGTCAAGGATTTTCTTAAGGTGGGACTCATAAATTTTGATATTGACTTTACGGAACACCTATGTAGACATAATTGCCGGTGGTTCCCGTGATGATGTCGACGACTATCCAGAACCCACCACAGACCACCTGACCGAGGATAAGACCGAGGA
>CAZTBA010000103.1:0-15812 GCA_964611725.1 uncultured bacterium | reverse complement strand
CCTCGAGCATCTCCTCATAATCGAGATATCTCTTCTCGATCCCGTAATTATCAGCTATACCATCGAGTGTTTCCCTGTCGACATCACAGAACGCTGTGACCTCGGTCCCCACCATAGACCTTAAACCGGTGATGAATTCTGCACCCCTCTTCCCTATGATTCCTACCCTCAGATCTCCTTTCATACAGTTCTCCCTTCTTTTTGCGATTCTGAGGAGTTTTTTCCGGCGATAGTTCAGGGTCCTCTCCTCACCGATGTCAAAAATATGTTCAAATAAGCTGTATTTTTATAGATTCCAACGTAATTACATCAGGAGAGCGCCTCACGGATGCGATAGTAATCCTGTCTGGAGAGGGTCCATCCTATGGTTCCGGCTGCATCCTCTATCTGTTCAGGACGTTTGATGCCGACGATAGCTGATGTAACAGCCGGGTGTGAAATTGTTGCCCGCAGGACAAGCTGGGTTACGCTCACCTCAAACTGCGCCGCTATCGGTTTGAGACGGTTCACTTTTTCGACATTGCTTCGGAAGTTTTCACCCTCAAACAGGGACTTGGTGGCACGTACATCATCGAAGGTCTCCTTCCCTGTAAACTTCCCCGTCAGAAGTCCCATGGCAAGTGAGGAATAGGTCATTACACCTATTTCCTCAGCCATACATAGCGGGAAAAGCGTCTCTTCAGCTTCGCACTGGAGGAGGTTGTACAGTGGCTGAATGGTATCCATTCTGCCGAACTTGAGGGCTGATCTCAGTTGCTCAGCATTGTAGTTGCTGCAGCCAGCGTAGCGGATCTTGCCATCTTCCTTCAGCTTCTCGAATGCGCGTGCCGTTTCTTCCGGATGGGTAAGTACGTCGAATGCATGTGCCTGGTAGAGGTCTATGTAATCGAGTCCGAGTCTTTTGAGCGATTGCTCACATTCCCAAATCATATAGTTGTAGGAGAGATCGGAATGCCTTGGGCGATCATCATCGTACCAGTGATAGTAGACTTTCGTAGCTATAATGAATGAATCCCGGTCAAAGCCCTTCAATCCATGCCCGAGAATCCTCTCAGCGGTGCCATTTCCGTAGGCATCGGCTGTATCAAAGAAATTTATTCCGAGATTGAGCGCCCGTCTTACTGAGGCTATAAGGTCCTCTTCAGAGACCTTACCCCAGAAAGTCTGGCCCATCTGCCAGCATCCGAAACATATAGGGCTTACCATAAGTGATGTGTGGCCCAGCCTTACCCTTTCCTCAACCATGGTATCCTCCTTGATTTTTGTTCAATCAACAGGTTTTATAACATTTTACGTTCTGTAGATCATCCTGGGCTTTTCGGAGAAGTCCCACCGGGGCGTCTCTACACCACAATGAAATCCCTTCTCTGCTATCGCATTTTACAGCACTTATGCATCCCACTCCCCACAACACCATTTTCCAATCTTCTCCATAAGCCTTCCCTCAACGTTTCGGTTGATGGCAAGTGTGGCAGCGGGGCAGTTCAGACAATAGGAATTTGGCAACCCTTCAAGGAGTCTGATATTCTTTTCTATGTTGTTACACAGTCCACCTTCATTTACATTGCCCAGAGAATAGGGTCTGGATACGGTATGTGCTCCGCACCAGTATTGCAATCCATCGGAAAGGATAAAAGCCTGCGTCGGAGCTACGTAGCATCTGCTTACCCAGGCGAACTCGGAGTATATGCCTCTGGCTGCAAATTCTGCAAAATTTTCAAGTGATACATCATGATCAAACCTCAGGAAAGGGGTATAAAACCCATGAGAATTGAGCGGATCGCATTCTGAGGGAGGTACACCGATTTGATCAAGATACTCTTCCCACACTTGGCAAGCTTCGCCCCAAATCCCGGTTAAGAAATCCCTGACCTCCTCCTCATCGGGCCTCAGATCCACATTCTCTTCACCCCCGACCGGGATAACGTGGAGGAGGAGATCCCTGTAGAAGGGATCTTTCTTGATCGCCCCTGCGAAATTTTCCGATCTGATCTTCTTGATGCTGAAGAGGAAACTGAGAAGGTTTGGAAGGTGATCGAGGTTCAATTTTGTCAGTACGCAATTCACGTGAATCTGCGGGTAAGCCACCCCTATGATCTCACGGGCGATCTGGAGATTGTAAATCCCTTCCAGTACGTTTCCGAACCGATCCCCGGAAACGAGGCAGTTCTGGGTGTCCGGATCGGCGGTATCGAGCGAAATATGTACCTTTGAAAGGCCAGATTTTATCAGCTTGAGGGCAACTTCAGGAGTTATAAGCACAGCATTCGTATTCACATTTACGGCCGCGCCATGCTCGGCGGCAAACCTGATGAGGCCCTTATCTCCATAGAGATCACTGCCGAGAAGAAGGGGTTCCCCTCCCGTAAAGTAGACGTAGGGACCAGGCGGGATGCTATCGCCTATGGCCTCCTCGATAACACGTTCCCATGTCCCCAGGCTAACTTCAGAGGGAATTTCTTCCTTGTTGCAGTAAAGGCATTTCGGACTGAAATTACACTCCGAGGTGAGGCTTATTCCCAGAAACGAGATCCGCGGGTGTCTACCTCTCCAATCCTCAGACCACTCCGAAAGGGTCTTAAGCAAAAGTTCACTGTCCGTCCCACCGGACTTTATAAGATCCTTAACCCTGGCACCATTTATGGAAAGAAGCTGGTCTATTACTGTCGCTTCGGGATTCCTGAAATCTGTTACATTCAAGGTATCCCTACGAACAGATTCTATCAACCCGGGCGATCTCAAGATCTCAAGCCAGGATTTTCCTTTCATCAGCCTTTTAAGTCTTTCCCTGTGCTCCGGGAAATAGTTGGAGCTGTCCCACCAGAGATCGAGATCAGTTTGCCCCTCCTCAAGAACCTGACTCAAAGTCTTTTCCACTGGATTCCCTTCATTTAGTTTGGAGTTCACAATAATCCCTCAATTATGTATGTCAGACTAACAATTAGAAATCTAACTGTTCCCACACGGATTTCTGAGCCCGTTTCTGTATAGGGGCGGGTTTTAGGACCCGCCCCTACTCAAATTTGTGACCAAACCTCAGTTAGTTTACGAAAATAATCAAGCTGAACTTACCATTCTTATAGAAATTAATTCCTCTATCAGGTAAGGTCAACAACAAAATTGTGAAAATTCCTCTTGACAGAACTGTACCTATATCATGATAATGTGGTAAATTTCCGGGATATACTACCGAATCTCTTACATCTCGGGAGGTAATGATGTTATTTCATAGGATCAAGCTTTTCGTCCTGATAGTTGTTTCTTCGGCAATTTCCTGCGTAAGCTTTGCAGGGGCGGAAACCATAAACGTCCCGGCTGATTTCGGAAGCATCGGCGAGGCCGTAGGGGTTGCCACTGATGGGGATACGATCGTGATAGGCCCGGGGATCTACAGGGAGGAGATCGATCTGAGAAGCTCCATAAATCTGATAGGTATGGATCCTGAAAGGTGCGTTATCAGGGGAGTGTCTAAGGAAAAAGGCAAAGTTGTAATAACTGTGCATGGAAATTCATGTCTTTCCGGACTAACTATAATGGAAAGCAGTACCGGGGTACACGTCAAATCTGGTGCCTTCGTCAGGATAGAAAATTCCCACATCACAGGTAACGCTGGAGATGGCGTGGGATTTGATCATGATTTCAACTCTTATATCTACATGCGGGGCTGTCTGATCGCACAGAATGGGGATGGAGTCGATCTGGAATCCACCCAGGGCGTTATATTGGAAAGCCGTTTTATTGACAACGGGGATGACGGGATCGATTACGATGGCGATGCTGGGGTGCTTGTCTATGGTTGCGTGTTCGCTGAGAATAGAGATGACGGGATCGAAATCAGACTTCTTAAGGAGACCCATGCGATCATCATCAACTCTGCTTTCAGACATAACGGCGAAGATGGGATTGAGATCATCAATTCCCCTTTAGAGGATGGTGATTACAATATCTTATGCGTTCAGAATTCCAATTTTGAAGATAACGTGAGGTTCGGGATCGGGTTCGTCCCACATGGAGTTGAAGAGCACACGGGTGAGATGTCGAAGACTGCGGTCTATGCGGCTGGCAACAGCTTTTCAGAAAATGGAGCTGGGCATGTGAGCCCGAACTATCTCCCCGTCTTCGAGGCTACAGAAAGCTATCCGTCCGTTGCAGAAGTGGACATAATCCAAAACGGAGAAACTGTCCGCAAGGAGATGCCTGCCAGGTTTCCGCTCCTTGTAGGCATCTACAACATGAGACCGACCGTTGATGGGCTGATGGCCGGAGATTGTGAAGGGGTAGCCGTTCATAGGGATCGGATGTTTGTAGCCGATGATTCTGCGCGCCGGATTTATGTCCTGAACAAGCACACGGGCGCCGTCGAAAGATCGATCCCGACCATGCCTTTTCCGGAAAGCAAATTTGAGGCACCGGGGCCGGAAGGGCTAGATATTGTCGACTATAATGGAAAAAATATGTTGGTCTTATCGGACGATGATGGTGAGAGCCTCTTTTACCTATCCCTTGAAAGGGAGAATTTCGGGCACGTTGTTTTCCATAAAAGTACTGCCTCCATCGGGAAGGCTGAGGCTGTAGAGGCCATCGGAGGAAGGTTTTTCCTTGCCGCCGAGGGGAACAAAATCCACGCTGTGGAAGTAGGCAGCCTGAAGCAGGGTACGAGTGATTTCGTGGAGTATAGGTTCGAAGGTTTCGGTAACCATATAGCTGGGATCGGAGCTGATGAGTCAGGACAACGAATATTTGTGACCCTGTCAGCTTACGTGAAGGACCAGAATTGGAGGAATAAACGTAGCGCTTTCTTTGAAACATATCCAGGGTTGAAAGATATCAGGGGTTTCTGGCAACTCGGACCCTTTTCCAACGATCCCCGTGGCATAGCATTCGACAGAGACCTGATATTTGTGGCCGATGGGCGGAGCGATTTTCTGGACAGGGATACAGGAGAGATGAACAGGGGTGGCCAGAAAATCTTTGTTTTCCTATTGGAGGACAAGTCGGAGGTACTGGAGCAGGTTATCCCCCTTCTTCCAGTGCGGAGAAAAATCCAGAAATCAAAATAGAAAGATTGAAGGTTAGTGCCAATTTACGTTCAATGGAGCAACATGTTTCCCGCACTTTAGCCGAGATGCAAAAGCACCCCGACAGTGCGATGGAAAAACTCTATGTGGGCTCGATATTTACCTTGTATTGGACTGCTTTTCAAACATTTGCACAAACAAGGTGAAGCAGCCTTCCTCATTTCCGAGGGTATTTCTATTGCTGACTCCGTAACTCCTGTGAATGATTCTACCAGTTTTAATGAATCGCAACGGGCTTGACATATTTCTCTATCCTCCTTATATTGCTCCCAAGCTTAAGGAAGGCTATGTATTACCTGCCCAGTATGGGTTACTGCTTAGACTCTGGTCAAAGAAGTGCCGGGGCTATACATAAGAGAATCACCTTAACCGAACCGCTGTGGTACGTGATGCGAATGACCAGTGATGGGTGGAAGTAGGATTGTGAGATCTCATCCTATTCCGATTTGGCTGCATATTCTGGAGAAATGATGAAGGGATTTCGCACTTATTTTCCCCCGAGACGGATATCTTTAAGTATCAACCTGCTTATTATTGGAATGCTTCTTTGCCAAGTATTGTTCATATTACCTGTACAAATACTGTCACAAAAGGTTCTATTCGGAGATGGGGCCTTCTTTTTTCTACAAGCTTTATCTAAACAGGATTTTCTGAAATTCGATCGGTCGCATATCCTCTGGCCCAGACAGTTTGCACATTATATTGGTCAATTGCCATTAGTATTGTCAATAAAGCTATTTAAAGTACAAGACATACAAACTCTACTCTATGTCTACGGCTTCACGCTTCACTTCATCCCAATATTTGCTATTATAGTAGCAGCATTCCTTCTCGTTCGTTCCCAAAGATTATTACTATATATGATATTTATTTCATTTTGCTATTTGTCAATCAACAATTCACTGTTCACGATATCAGAAGGCCATATCGGGACAGCCGTATTCTGGATCGTATTAAGTATACTGGTTACAATTCGAGATGATTTCTCAATTGAGAAGAAAATACTGCTCTTAATAGTATCATTCCTGTCATTGAGGCTATATGAATCCTATTTATTATTGGGCATTTTACTGGCGGTTATTGCGCTTCTTGAAACCATTAGCATCCGAAATCAATTACGTGTATCTGAGATATATTTTATATACTTATGCATCATTATGTTTTTAGCAAGCCCGGTTATTTCAGTTGTATCTATCATAAATCGTCATGATCCAACAGGTTTCAATCAACTCTTACCAACATTATTGTATCTGAAATTCATAAAGAATTGGGTATTGGCCATCTCTACTCTTATCATCCTGTTGCCTTTTGCATCTATGATAATTCTTCTTAAAAAGAATTTTCAAAACAAAGATCTGATTTATCTTCTATTTTCCATCGCGATTATCTGTCTCTGCCTGGTTGGGATAATATTAACCGTTCTAGATTATATCTTTATCCCCCACAAACATTTTGAGTTACGTTTTCTCAATATGTTGGTCCCGGGTTTTGTTGCTTTCCTTGTTATAATAAATAGAAACAGGTTTGTGCAAAATCTCCTGAATAACAAATACCTGACCAAATTTGCAGTTACAACTATGGTCATTCTATACATCTGGAATTTTGCTTTTCAAATACATGCATGCTATAAATGGTTTGACTATAAAGAAGATTTCATAGCAGAATTACATAAGAATAGTGGAATTATCGATTTTAAGAATACATCTTTAAATAAAGGGAGTTCCCGTGAAACTTTCCGGAGGAGTTATAGTTGGTGGTGGACATTTCCAGCAATGAGCATCATATGGGGAGCCATTTCCAACGATGGCAATATACAGACAATGATATTGAATCATGAAGCTGAATGGCAACCATTTGACCCGAGAAATCCAAGTTTATTGCCTGACCTCAGCAGTTACGGGGTTGAGTATAATTACTTCACCGGACAAGAGTCTGTGCCCGACCGCAGTTCCACTCGCATCCCATAGCGGCAGGTAAGCTTGGTCGTCAGGTGTCAGAAAAGGCCCAAGCGCGGCAGTATATAGAGCAATCTATACCACTTCAAGTACCGATCCGGCGATATGCCTTATCCCATCCTCACCGTAGATATAATATGTTGCAAGGACCTTCCCGTCCGGAAGTAGCGTAGCAGAAGGGTACCCCAGATCGCCGCTCAGGCCGTCATTCCTTATCACGGTCTCCTCAGCCGAATCTATATCGCCGCACTCGGGATCGAGCACCCTCACCCGTATCCCATACGGATCATGTCTGTAGCCGTATATGAGGAAAACCCTGCCATCTCTGAGCCTAACGGCGTCGTAAGGGTGTCCCATAACATCCCTGGCTTTCCAATCGCTCCAGGTTTTGCCGCCATCTGCGGATTCCGCCGTGACGAGCCTGTCATCTATATTGGTGGTCCTTATGAAACATATTATCCTGCCACTTTCGGTGAGGAAAAGCCCCGGCTCATGCATATCGACTTTATTATCCCCATCCTTTGCGATCACACGTTCGTATTTCCAGTTTATTCCCCTGTCTGAAGAGCTGTAAAGGTACGCCCAGCTCTTCAGATCCTTTCGGAGACTGGTGTAGGTAGCAGCAAGGATCTTTCCGTCCCCAAGTTCAACAGGCCTTCCCCTCAAAGCTCCACCCCTCAGAGGGATTTTACCCGCAACCACCGGCTCGCCGTCGGGGATCTCCGGCAGGTATGTCCTCTCGCTCCAGCTCTCTCCTCCATCGAGGCTCGATATAAAAAATGTTCCGGCGAGAAAGAAGCACGACCCAAAGCTTATGTGGAAGCTCTTGATCTTTCCCTTAATTTTCTCATAGAGATCAGGGGGTATGGGGTGCCATGAGAAAGAGGCTACAAGCACCCTGCCATCGGATGTGACAAAGGTGTTGCCGTCCTGATCCCCGCCATCAGGGTTATGGGTTATCATCCTCAGTTCACCGACAGGTCTAAGATGTCGATCAAGTTCTATTAACGCTATGTGTGAGTTCGGGTGGACATGTGACGCCCATCCCTTGACCTCCTCAGCGTATCCAGCGAAATATCTCGGATCGGGTGCCCTCCTTAGGGCTACGAGCACCCTTCCCTTATCGAGCGTACACACAGATGGGAAGGCGGAATAGTATCTCTCGTCCTTGTATATTACAATATCTTCAATTTTCTTAGCAGCTGTCATCTCTTCTTCCCCCTCAATTACAGTTTCCGAATCAAGCTGACCAACTCCCCCATGACTTCTTTGCAGACTTCCCTGCCAAACTCAGCACTGGCCTTCTCCGGGAAACCCATCACCCCCACTTCTATCTTTGGGTTTTGACTGATATAGGGAAATACAGCCTCATCCTCTACTGGTCTATCCTTTATCTGGTAGGCATCCTGATCCTCCTTTAACATCTCCCTGACTTCCGGTTTATCTAAAACCGGCTCCTTCACTAACTCCGGATGCCAGTAGAGCATAAGTGAAGTCTCTAAGTAACCGGCATGGAAATCTTTCTCGGCAAATGCCTCTCTTGTCAACCTGGAAACTTTCCAGAAGCAGAAGATGGCCACGGTTACGCTTTTGTCTGGCAGCCTCTTCCTCAGGAAGTAGTCTACGCCATCCCTGATTGCCTGCTCGTTTTCGGTACCACCGTGCCCTAAGATCAGGACTATCTTCCTAAAACCCTGCTGTGCCAGAGAAGTCAAAATCTCAGTGATCAAAAGGGAGACGACTGGCGGACTGATATTGATAGTGCCGGGCAGGGTGCCACCTGAGAAGGCATAGTGCAGAGTTGGTGCAACCAGGGACCCGGTCTCCTCCGAAGCCCTCCTGGCAAACTGGTAGGCATTGTGGCTATCGGTGGATAGCGGCAGGTGGTAACCATGCTGCTCAGTAATCCCCAAGGGAACAAGGACGGCCCTTTTCTCCCTAATCGCAGTGGTTATCTCCTTAACTGTCAGATTCTCCATCAATTTGGCTTCCATAGTATCACTCCGTCCTCTTACAGCATACAAGTTTCCTCTGCCAAACCTTCTGCCTTCCCAACCTACCTACCTCTGCATCTCCTCTACCGATTCGACCACCGCGTCAGCCATATATTCGAGCTGGTCACTGGCTAAAGGATAGAGTGGGAGGTGGGTGAACCGATGGCGGAACACTTCCTCTGCGTTGGGACAGGTCTTTTCTATCGCTTCCGTATCATAACCCAACTGTTTCATATACGAGAACTTATAGAGAGGGGCAAAATGCGGGATCTGAACCACACCCCTGCGGGTGAGTTTACCTTTCAGATCCTGGATATCCCCTCTGAGTTTATCCGGATCTATCTGGAGAAGATAGAGGTGGTGTGTGCTTTTTATCTCATCAGTATCTAGGGGAGGAGTGACAATTCCCTCGACCTCGGCAAATCTCTTGCTCAGATATTCGGCTGCTTCCCGGCGTCTGGCGATAACCCCTTTCAGCCTACGCATCTGACTGAGCACCATCACCGCCTGAATTTCGGTAGCAGAGTGGTTGCTGGCAACAAAGTAATCCCCTTTCCCCTTCAGGGCTACCACATCGTAAAGCCACAGGGGGATGGGATGAGCGATGTCGAAACCACCGAAACGGCTTTTGGGAAAATCTTCCCCATAAGGTTCGTCGGTTACTACTATTCCTCCCTCGCCAAGGGCGTTGATATTCTTTACCTCATGAAAACTGAAAGACCCAAAATGGCCCACAGTGCCGCTCATCCTGCCTTTATAACTGCCCCCGAAGCCATGCGCTGCATCTTCAATAACCGTAATATCACTCTCCTCGGCCAGTTTCATAATCGGGTCCATATCCGGCGGATATCCGCCTATGTGGACGGGCATAATCACCCTGGTCTTCTTGGTTATCTTACGGTTCACATCGTCCGGGTCTATATTCAAGGTAGCCGGGTCAATATCGGCCAGTACCACCTTTGCTCCCACCTCCAGAGCATAGGTAATTGTGGAGAGAAAGGTAATGGCCGGAGCGATCAACTCATCCCCAGCTTTAAGACCGGCAAATTTATTGGCAATTTCGAATCCGGCAGTGGCATTGGTGACAAAGCAGGCATATTTGACACCCAGGAACTTTTTTACTTCCTCTTCCAGTTCTTTAACCTTATCACCTAAGGTCAATTTGGCGGCAAAGGAACCTTTATCTAAAAGTGTCTGAATCTCATCCTTCACACGGGAAAGTTGCCTCTTATAGGCCTCAGAACCGTCTTCTCTTTCAGGAATCAGGAATTTGATGATCTCTAAGATATCATCAAGGTTCACACTCTCACCTACCGCCGACCAGGGCACCTTAGCCTCCCCGGTATCGTAACGAAAATCCGACTTGGCCTTCTTTTCCTTTTTCATAATTTCGCCTCCCTATGCTCCACTATCTGTATAATATACCAAATCTAAAGCTTATCCCTATTTTCCCTCAACGATCAATCTGCATTTTGCTTCATAGCATCTACTTAGATCAATATGATACTCAAAGCCCAACGGTTCGAGGACCCTCCGATAAAGCGTATCGCAGTGACCGCAATAAGACTCATATGGCTCAATATGTTCATACTCGAGCAATCTGCCCATACTCGGACAATGACGCATATCGATGGTGAAGACCCCGTTCTCTTCATCAAGCGTCATTCTGAAATCGGCTGCCTCCTCGGTTAATGCATGATTCCAGTATTCGAAGCAGCCGGCCAAGCCCCTTTTAGCAGCCAGGTCACGGAGGTTATCAAGAAACGAATCGGACAGATCCTCCCAGTACCTGATGACTTCCTCTTTGCTGCCGTTTTTATTGTGCAAAAATTTAAATAATTCGCTATATGCCGGAATAAACTCCGTGCACGAGATCATACCTCTACTCCCTCTCTTTCTCCTTCCAGAATCTCTGAACACACTTTCCCTTACCCGGTTCGTATTCGCAACTACAACGGTACCCGGCCCGATGGCAAATCGTCTCATTCACCACAACCGTCGTCTCGCAATATCGTTCCGTAAATAACTGACTAAACTTTTTCAGGTGAGCGATTGCCGGGCACTCATCGACAGTTAAAACCAGAGTCCCACCTTCGTAGCTCAAATCGAACTTGCCGCCCTCCCTGGTAAATATATCCCGCCAATGCCTCTCCAGGGCCTTCAGACCTTCCTTTTTGAGCCTGTCAATTAAGGGCAGATAGACGGTTTCGCCTACCTGTCGAAGGTATTGTTTTGTCGTCTCAGACCCATAGTTCTCATCCAGATACTTGATGGAATGACACAGTACCGCATGAAAATCCTTGTGCAAATACTCGTGGTCCGATGCCCTGCAATCCAGAACCCTGATTTTTCTACTGGATTCCACCATAGAAACCTCCCTAAACATCGCCCCATTTGCCACACCAGTACCATCGCAGCAGAAACAAGGCAGGCCCAACCAGGCACCTCGATTTCGGCACGGTAGGTGTCGATACTGTGAAAAGAGGAGCTCCACCGATCAGAGGAAGCGGACCTCGCCTGGAGGCCGATTCAGGAGTTGATCGCATTCCTCCTCCCTGAACCCTGCTACCCGATCTAAAACCGTTTTCCTGACCTCCATAAGGATCTTTTTCCCCTCAGGGTGGGTCCAGAGTTCCGAGCGAGCCATGTGGATATCAAGCATAAGCGCACATAAATCAAGGGGGATCTCAAGCCTCAGAAACATCCAGGTCAGCGCAGAACCATAGAAATTTGTGTATTTTAAACTACCGAACGAGGTTACCGGCTGAACATTGTAGGTTATCCTGTTCACCTCACCGAAGGCGGCTCCGAGTATCACACTCTCGCTGAAGGGAGCAACCTCCGGGAGGTAACGCCAGTATTCCTCAGGCGTCAGGCATTCTAAATTCTTGCCCCAGGCAGACAGCAGCTTCTCGGCAAGCGGCCGCGTATAGAGCTTATATCCGCTTCCTATGTCCGGGACTTCACCATAGAGGGAATAGCGAAGATCAAGCCATCTACCCTTTCGAGCCAAGCAGAACCGCAGCGCATCGCAGAGGACCCGATCCTCAATCCCCTCCAGTTCCCCCCTCACATAGCCCATTGGATTATGAAGGCTGTGTCGCCTTCCAAGGACAAGGACCATATCCGTACCTTCAGATTCCCGAATGGCTAAGGCGGCCCGACAGAAGCTCGGGAGATCGTTTACGAAGTGGTCGCCGTCGTTATCCCTCACGCATATGTATCGGAGCGAAGTTTTTCCCAGAAGGAATTTCATACCTTTTAAGACAGCGAAGCCCTTTCCCATGTTCTTCTGAGATCCCAATAGCTCTATACCCCTGAATTTTTCCTCTCTCAGTTCTTCAGCAGCTTTGAGGCTTTTTTCATCCCCGTCAGTTACTATGACCACATTCGAGAGATCGAGGAAAAGTTCGGAATCCTGTAAAGTGATCCCAAGAAGCTTCTTGGCCTCATCGAAGCTGACTTTTTCCGAGAAATAGTTCGGGATAACAACTCCCGTTACCTTCCTGAGGTCCGATATAGATCTGTAAAAGGAAAGATTCATGAGTACCCCATCCTTTCATCATAGCTTTATTCCCGCAAGTTGTCAGGAATAATAAGAACGAAAGCTTTTTCAGTCAAGCTTTTCTTGAAAGCGGAGACTTAGATTGCTGCTGTTTGGAATCGATATTTGCGGATTACGTGATGCTTTCCCTCGGATTGATACTTATAGGGGCAGTCTCAGATGTAGCTGCCGAGGCTGCCCCGATAGGGATAGAGACAACTTGAGTGTGGCCCTGATTTCCAGCGCTTTTATGTCAGCCTGGAAGGCCCTCGATCCTTGGAGATCAAAGGAGCGGAGGAATTCTTAACAACAGTGCGTAAGTCACGGATAATTGGTTGAAATGCCGCTCACCTCATAAGAACCATCTTTTTGACCTGTGCAAGATCTCCGGAGCGGAGCTTGTATATATACACGCCGCTTGGAAATCCCTTTGCGTTCCAGATTGCGGAGTGACTTCCCGCAGGCTGAACGTCGTCAACCAGCGTGGCAACCTCCCGCCCGAGGACATTATATATGGTCAATTTCACCCTCATTTTCCCGGAAAGCTCATAACTGATCTCGGTCCAGGGGTTAAACGGGTTAGGATAGTTCTGCTCCAACCTGAACTCCTTTGGGATGTTGGGAGATTCACCCTCTGTACCTGTTTCGGAGATATTTTCCCCGATACGGTAATTGGTCTGATCGAACGAAACTATCAAATTCTTCCCTATGGCCAGGTAACGCCCGAGCTCCGGTTTACCGGTTAAGAGCGAGAAATACGCATCACTTCCGTAACGATAGTCAACGGTCGGCTGATCCTCAACATATTTGCTATCCTGCCAGAAGCCATCTCGCATGAAGAAAGTCTTGCTACCGACATACTTGACCCCGCCGGAACGGACATCATCGATATTATCGGAAGACTTATAGTCCCTCACCTCATTGGAAGCGTCAACAGCTCCCTCCCCCGACTCAGCCCAGAATGAATCGTCGAACATCGGTTCCGACGGTTCATCCTCCACTATCAGGAAGGACGTATACGGGGTAATTATGCCATAGAGCTTGCTGAGGGCAATTATCTGGTCCACTATTTCCTGATGTTCCCCGTTCAGTCTGATCTGATCGAGCAGGTACCCTACCTTACGTGTCGCCCAGAGGCGCGGTATAAACTCGCTATCGAGGCTCTCATCGGGGAAAACAAAATCGGCCATGAACTCTTTCAGGACATCGTTGGCCAATCCCGAAAGGCGAACTGTGGTCCCGCCACTCCCCGTATAGCGTCCCAGTTGCACAACCTGCGAACCCTCGAAAAGGTCAGGCAGCTCCCCCGGATAATTGTCCCATACCTCAATGCTCCCGAAATCAAGCGAAAGGTTCGAAAGGACGGGATTGCTGATCTTTTTGTAGAGTGAAGAAACCGCGATCTCTATATCCTCTTCGGGACGTACATAGGTTGAGGCACCGCGGCTGCGCTCGGAGAGATGGTCCAGAAGGTGGGTATTGACATCGTTCCCCACCCCGAACACGAACATCCTCGACTCTGCATTATTTGCGGCATCCACGTTCGCCAGGATCTCATTCTCATCTGTTACTTCTATAGTGGGCATGCCGTCGGTCAGGAAAAGGATTATGTTCGTCAGCCCATCATCCCTCATCATCCCAAGCGCCGTCAGTAGGGCACCGTTAATGTTGGTCGCCCCGACGGCTGACAGCCGATCAACGTAGCTAATTGCCGAAGAGATATTCTCCGAGCTGGCCTCCACGGGAAACTTCGAGAAACTGTTTACTCCGGTGGAATAGTCGACGACGTTAAACTCGTCACCCTGGTTGAGATTGTTCAACACGAACTTCAGTGCCCCCTTCGCCTGATCGATCTTGGGACCATCCATGCTTCCGGAGGTGTCGATCACAAACAGGGCCCTCTTGCTTACGACCTCAGTTTCCTCCACCTCGACTTTAGGAGAGGCGAGCAGTATATAGAAACCACCCTCCTCGGGTTCCCTGTATGTAAGCAGGTTAATCCCAACATCATCCCGTGAAACGGTGTAGTAAAGGACAAAATCGGTGTCAGGGATAATGTTTTCATCGCCATAGCGGATGGTAGCGCTGAAATCGTCATGCTTTTCCACAACTATGTCGTGGGAAGGGGAATATATGGATTTGATGGGGTCCGAGGAAAAAAGCTCCACTTCAACCGAGACATCCTCAAGTGGTTTTGAGGAAAATTTCTCGGTGCTCAGCGGATATACGTAGCGGCATATCCCGCCTTCGGACAGCAGAATCTCATCGTAGGAGAGCTCGACCCTCCTCTCGCCATTCGCGGGGATGGGAAAAACCCTGGCACGGTAGAGTCCTCGGCCCATATATTCCAGAAGCGCGGGATCGATCCTTCTGCGGACTATCTCTTCATAGATGTTACGGGCTTCGTCCGCATCCAATACAGCTCCATCGAGTTTCGTACCATCTACATACATCGAGAATTCCGAGATGCTCGCGCCTTCCGGGATGGGAAATATATAAGTCCCTTCGACATCGATCCCCTCTTCGTTAAGGAAAACCTGATCTATGGAGGTTACCGTGGCCTGATCTGTTATTTCGACTTTTACCCTGTGGTATTTTATGGCGAGTGGCACTTGCGGAGGTTCAGGTATTATAATCCCGTCCGCATATACCACTTGAAACCACAGGATAAGGAGAGCAGTTAGCGAGAGTACCCGTTTCATATCCAATCCCCCCGAAGTTTAAGTAGAACTGTTTACGTAATGATTCACGATCCTATAGATTAGACGGAGTCCACCCGATTTTTGATACAGTGAAATACGGGTCTGTAATACCATTTCCCGAATGAAGGAGTTCATAAACTATTGCTCTCAGGGCTTATAGCTATTTTGTTGATGCGGTTTATGCACTCGCCAATTGGGAAATTGGTGTAACATGCTGTGTTTCAGAAAATCCGGAAGTGACAACAGGTTAGATCTTGGGCTAAGGAGGGACAGTATATTCAAGCAGATCCGGAAAGTCCGGTATCGAGCGGGTGTCCGGAACTGGGGATCACCCGATCCCCAAATACGATCATCCCGGTATGGCATTTGTGATCAGCCATATCCCTTGGGCTGTAAATTCGCCCAATATGAGCCCAAGTAACAATCAAATGGCCTTTGGGCACTAGTGGAGCTGTGGAAGTTGTCCTATAACTATCCCAAGAATTCTATAATCGCATTTATCACAAGCCATATTCCCTGCGTCGCAAATTCACCAAGTA
>CAZTBA010000102.1:0-15914 GCA_964611725.1 uncultured bacterium | reverse complement strand
GTGCAGCCACAAGCTGATTTGCTGCCCCGAATATCGGCCATATCGCCTGCCAGGCCCCCAGCGAAAGCCACAGTGCAAATCCCACGACAATTGCCGTATTGATATATGGATTGCGCATAAAACTGAGTTTCAATCCCTCAGCAAATAACTCCTCCCCTATATACCTTGCAATCCTCGTTGCGGTATCAAGGGTCGTCATTATGAAGGTCTTGAGCATCATAATCCCTATAAGCATACCCAACGCTCCAAACAGTGGTTTCGTAAGCTCCCCGTAACCTGCCCCAAATGTCCCTATCCATCCTTTATCTGCCATCAGTTCAGGATAGACAAGCCCCTGAGGTCCACCCTTCCAGTAGAGCCCTGCACAGACAGCTATAAGGGCAAGTACGGCGAGCACTCCCTCAGTGATCATCCCGCCATATCCTATGCGCTTTGCACATCCCTCGTCAGGAAGCTGCTTCGATGTCGTGCCCCCGGCCACAAGCGAATGAAAACCGGAGATAGCACCGCAGGCTATTATCACAAACATCATAGGCCAGAGCCACCCTTCCTTGCCGGAAAACGCGATGAAAGCTGGCGCATGAAGAGTCGGATGGGTTATCACCAGTCCCAGGTATCCGAAGAAGAGCCCGAAAAACAGGACAAAGGCAGCAAGATAGTCCCTTGGCTGCAGGAGAACGTTTACCGGGATTATGGACGCAACAAACGCGTATGCAATCAATATATACAGCCAGAATTTGAACGATGCACTGATCGGGAAATAATATCCGAGCACGATCAGCCCAAACAGACACGCTACCCCAACTATCGTTGAAATCAGAGTGCCTGCCCTCCACCTGTATATCATGTATCCGACAAGCACAGCGACCCCGATAATCCCAAATGTGGGTATTACAACCTTGGGCGTAGTCGAAAGAGTCTTCGCCGCAACACTTGCGAACACAGCGATCACAAGGACAAGCGCGAACCATACGAAACATGAAAATATAAGTTTCGCACGATGCCCGATAGCCGATTCTGCCACATCTCCCAGTGATTTACCTTCGTGTCGGATCGAAGCCACAAGGGCGGAAAAATCATGAACTCCGCCAAATATTATGGAACCACCGATTATCCAGAGCACTGCCGGCCCCCATCCCCAAACCACCCCGGCAATAACAGGCCCAAGTATCGGTCCCGCCCCTGCGATAGATGAGAAGTGATGGCCGAAGAGGATCAGCCAGCTCTGGGCAGGGACGTAATCTCTGCCATCAGCTTTGGTGTGAGCGGGGGTTTTACAGGTTGGATCGATATCAAGGATTTTCTCGATCAGGCGTCCATAAAACCTGTAGCCCAGGCAGAACAGAAGAATTGCTATGAACGCAAGCAATAGGGAATTCATTTCTTCCTCCTTACTATCCTATTTCGCAGCTTTAAGAAACCTGGAGAACCTATTGTTTGACAAAGCAGATGTTCCTGTGATGTAAGGGCAGGGCATGCCCTGCCCCTACAGGAGAACCTTTGTTTCACGAATCTATATATTACTTTCCCGAGTGCAATTTGGTACTAGACCGTGAGACTAAAAGTTTTCGAGGAAGAATTTCCTACGGGCACTCCTGTGACCAGGATCAATCGCCAGCGCTCTCCCGAACATATCATTCGCGAGATCGCGATTCCCGAGTCCGAGCCATCCGAGCCCGGCGAGGTAGTAGCTCTCCGCATGTGAGCCGCCCCCGTCATGCAAGCGCTTATCGACTTCATCTAAGAGTTCACGGAGTCTGATAGTTGCCTCCGTGTTGCGACCGAGCTTCAGCTTCGCCATAGCTTCGTAGTACCAAAGTTCGGAAGGCCTATCATGTACCTCTTCCGCCGCACTCTCGAAATAGCCTCTCGCCCTATCATCCAGTCCCAGCGCCCCGCATGCCACTCCCGCCAGATATAGCGGACGGGCATCGGAAGGGTGGTAGGGTTTACCTATGCCGATGTTCCTTGGATATTCGAGCGCCCGTTCGAAATCCGACAGGGCCTCAGCGTATCTCCCGGCCACATAGAGCTTGCATCCCCGACTGCAGTATGCATCAACGTAGAGACTTCTCAAACCGTAAGCTCCCTCCCAGGGGCTAAACGAGCGGGATTCGAGCAGTCCTATGGCATCATCGTGGTTATCCAGATCAAGGTGAAGCTTTATCATCCTTTCCGCTACATCCCCCCGGGCCTGGATGCTCCCGGGGGAATTGAGAAAGAGGTCAAGCCTTGATTCGGGCTTTTCAACCTTACCTTTCATGACATTTTCGAGTTCGAGGTAAAGCTTGTAATCTTCCGGTGCATACTGTGAAGCCTTCCTGTAAAAGTCAACAGCTCTGTCAAGCTCATTTCTTTTCCAGAAGGCGAATCCGAGATTGCGGTAGAGGACCGAATATTTGAAACCAAGTTCCAGAGATTTCTCCCACTCCTGAATTGCCTCGTCCGGCCTCTTCCATGAGTAGAGGAGGTTGGCAAGGTAGTAATGTGCCTTAGCATCGTTCGGCTGATTTCCAAGCACGTCTCTGAGTACGAAGTAACTCTCGATCCTGTTGGGAAAAACATGGCAACTGTCAGCCTGGCTACCGTATCTGTAGAAAACTTCAGATTCCCCGGCAAGTCCGACCTTTTTAAGGTAATAACCAAGGTAGTAGTACACGAGGGGATAGATCTCCGGATCCCCTGATTCCGTACCTATGAAAGACCTCAGTATTGCTACGGCCTCATCGTAGAGGCCGAGATTCCCGTAATCGATCGCCAGTTCCAGGACATAGTGAAAGCTATCAGGCACTGCCTCGGTTATATTATCCTTACCATCTATGAAGGCGAGCTCAACAGGTGCTTGCAGATCAAGGGGATCGATCCGTAGTATCTTTTCAATCAGGTTTCTGGCATCCTCCATCTTTCCGAGCTTGCGCGAGGCTATGGCCATAAGGATGAAGGCTTTTGTGTCGTTGGGGTTAACTGAGCAGGACTTATCCGCAAATTCAAGTGACCTTTTGAAATCTCCTTTCCGGAAGGCTAACTCGGAGAGAAAATAGTAACTCCTTGACGAGTATCCCGGAGTCCCCGACAGCTTCCAGAAGTGATCGGATGACTCCTTCACGTTCCCCCAGAGCTTATGAATAAGTCCGAGCAAGTAGTGTGCGTCGGGGTCTGCGGGGCTCCGTGAAAGTGTCTTCTCAAGGTAGATCTTAGCTTCCTGCAGGAGTCCACGCCTATAAGCAATAAATCCCATTGCGTTCAGGGCAGGGGTGAATAAGTCATCGGCCTCGAGCGCCCTGAGATAGAAACTCTCAGCCCTCTCATATTGCCGCGCTTTCTCTTCATGGAATCCGGCCAAACAGAGTCCCTCCGGTGTCACAGGATCTGCAGTTGGAGCTGGAGGAATGGAAGGCTTGCTCCGCTCTACCCTCCACGGAGGAGGGTCGGCATAGCTTATGATCTCGCTCCCGCCGGGCAGGCGGAGGGCAAGAGTCAGGTCGCCACACCCCACAGGGTACTCAACTTCCGCCCTGAAAGGCTTCTCGGGAGAGATGGAGATATGCTTGCTGAATATATCACCATCCTTGTGGGAAAGCTTTATCTCCACATCATCAAGTCTGAGGGTCGAAGCTGCGGCGATCGAGGCCACCCGATCATTTCTTTCAAGCTTGAGCGCAGCATCCCTGTTCGCGAGCGAGAATCCCCCGGTACCCCCTATCCCCCACCAATAGTCAGTCCAACATTCGACCGTATGTGGCGTGATGATCTCATGGGTGGACTGGTCCCTGAACAGGCCGCTCTGGAGCTCACAGTACGGCCCGTCCCCATCGCTCAAAATCTCCATCCACATGAGCTCTTCCTCGGAATTGCCCCATGTGAAGAACTTTTTCCCGGGACATTCCCTGTGGCTTCCGAAATGTATAACACCCCTGTCATCGTCATAATCGTAGCATCCGAAGAAATCGCCCTGATCGCCTATTGCAAAGAGGTCAACGGGCTTATGGTGGTTAACATACCAGCTAAGGTCAACACCGTTGTGGAAGGGAAATGAAACCACACTTCCCCCTACGGTCGAAGCAAACATCGGGTAGATGAAGCGCATCTTTTTCCTTGCAGTGACAGCGGCATTGGCCCAGAAATAATGGGGATGAGGTATGGGTGTGCGGTTACAGAGCCATATCCTGGTTTCAACGAAAGATCTTCCGGGACGCAGAGTGATGCCCACGGTCCATTTCATCCTGAAGATCCGCTCGAGATCGCCCACGAAAACCGTAGCACTTCCGTCATCGTTTTCGCAGGTCCTGTAAGATACAGGAGATACGGTGGTAACGCTGTGTCCTTGAGGAAAGTTGAACTCGATCCCCCCCGATATCCATGCACCCCTGAGGGCGAGCAGTCCGGGCTTTACAACACTGTTTCTATACAGGACCTCGCAGTCCCTGATCTTATCCCTGATCGAATAGATACGTCCATTCAGCCCGGGAAGAATCGTCACCAGCAGATATTCGTTTTCGAGGAAAACGGCCTTGTAGCTTTTCTGGCCTTTTTCTCCGGATAGATCATCGAGCATGGTATAAGGATAGATATCCCATCCGGAGTGTCGGAAGGGTGGGTTCGGATCTTCCGGACCTATGCCGTAGGTGTAAAGCTCTATCTCCCCTTCCCAGACGTGAACCCTGGAAAAATCGTCTGGTTTTTTGGCATTTGCTTCTGTCATATCACCATTCATCGAGTAGCCTTTCCATATTAAGTCCGAGGATACGTCGTTTTGACTCATCGCTTATCCGAGCAAAGAGCACCGGACCCATGCTGAACATAATCGGGAGGTCGGTGAAATCGGAGCCGTAGACTATCTTCTCATCCGGCATACAGGAAGCCGTCTTCTCTATATCGTTGTACATAAGTGCCGCACAGGTGCACTGATATACGTTACTGCGGCGTTTCACAACCTCAGCATAATCGATTGAGAAGTGCCCGATTATGAAGCAGGCCCTGCTGTAGGTGCGTGCCAGATGGTCGAGGTGTTCGGGGGAACCCCAGTAATGGTTCAGCATAAACAAGCCGTTCTCATGCGCATATCCGCAAGCGGGAATGAAAGCTGGTCCCTCAGCGGGGTAGTCCTGATAGGCAGCTATGAGCTTTATACCCCTGAAACCGAGTTTGTGGCAGCGTTCCAATTCCGGCACCATCTCATGGGGATAGTGAGGGTTGACAACCGTAAAACCGGTGAAACGGTCAGGGAAAAGCCGCATGGCCTCCGCAGTCACATCGTTCCCGTATACAAAATCGGAATTAACGCCGGCGAAGGCAAACGTGCAGGCATGGTTCACCCCTGTCCTGTCCATTTCCCTCACTACGGACGGTATATCGCTGTCCGGTATATGATAATGATTGAAGTAGCCAAGGTGTGTGTGGGCATCGATAACGAGCTCCCCCTTGAGTGGTTCACCGTTTATCGCCATTTCCCGGAATTTCGAACCCTCATATATCTCACTGTTAAGTTGTGACATCTCTATTTGCCCCATCTCATGAGCCTCCGCAGGTTATCCCCTCCTATAAGCTGTTTTTCCCTCTCACCCATCTCAGCGTAAGTGAGCATCGTGATCGCACATGCGGGATCACGGACCGGAAGGCGTGTCCCGAAAAGTAGCCTTTCCGGACCGAACTCCCTGGAGAGGAACTCTATGCCGCGGTAGAGCCAGTAGCCGGAGAGTTCCATATGTAGATTGTCATTACGATCCATAAGGTGGTAGAGGAGCCTGTTGCTCGTTCGGAAACGTGCTTCACTGAGGATAACCGGCAGGTTCGGGTACGTGCTGCAGATATGATCTATGGCATCCCAGTCGGTTTTATCCCAACCAAAATCGTTGAACTGGCTGTCGAAGCTTATGAAAGTCGGAATACGGTTGCCTTCAAGGGCGCCAAATGTATCGCCCATACACCAGTCCGAGAGGCTGAAGAAGTACTCTGAGGGAAATATCCAGACAGCCCGGACATCGTTTCGGGCCATATCATCGATCAGGCTCTCGGGTTTTGGCATCTCGCCGCTTCTTGAAGGAAGGAGGCTCCAGGCAGGGTGTAGTCTCGAACTGCCATGTAAATCCTCGAGCACTCTGCTATTTCCGGCGGCCGGATGGTGTTCCCTCGAGAGGGCGTGCAGGACAAGCGCCTCCTCGATACCATAATAATCCATCTCCTCAAGAAGCCTCTCTGTCGAGTAGAATGAACCCGCATGGAAACGCTTGTAACGTCCGACCAAACAGTTGGCGTCGAAAAGATGAATTCTTGACACATGCACCTCGCTCTACATCCGGTATACACTGATCGCGGGATTTTTTCAGCCAAATATAATCTGCCGTATAGCACCGTGCAAGTCTTTTCTTGTCCCTGTCCCGTACTCCGCATCTGTAAAATTCAGTCAGTTTTTTGCTTGACGAATCCAGTTTATCTACTATTATTAGGAACAACCCAAAATGGCCTTATCAAAATCAATTTCACAGGAAGGAGAAGCAAAAATGCGACGCCACAATACCTGGCTTTTGCTGGCATCTCTTCTGATATTTTTCCTTGTCCATATTCCCTCGGCCTCATGGCCCTGGTGGGAGAAGGGACATGACATAATCTGTGAGGTCGCCCTGAGTTCTCTTCCATCCGACATGCCGGAATTCTTCACGAGAAGCCTGGGTGATATCCAGTACTTCAGCAAGCAACCTGACAGGTGGAAGAGTTACGACAGAACCATGCTCAGGGCCTCAGAGGGGCCCAACCACTATATGGACCTCGAGAGGCTCGACCCACAGGTCAAGGACATAAGTCTGCCCGAAAACAGATACGAAGCGATAAAACTATACCTCAATGAAGGATGGATGCCGGACAAGGTCGGTCTCCTCCCCTATCAGATAGTCGAATACTATCAGCGTCTGAAGGGGGTATTTGCCGAATACAGGAAGGATTCGTCGAACGTAAGCATACAGAGGGCTGCGATCGCCTATGCCGGGATACTGAGCCATTATGCCGGAGATATTTCACAGCCACTCCACCTGACAATCCACTTCAACGGCCGTGTTGATAAAGACGGCAATGTTATCTCCAACGAAGGCATACATTTCAGATTCGAGGGACCACTTGTGGATGACTACATAGAGAGTGATAACGTCGCAGGATTTGCGAGACGCCCAGAACATTTCAAAAACGTGTGGGATGAGATAATAAGTATGATGCTCCGCTCGTACGGTTTTGTGGACAAGGTATATGGGCTTGATGACAGAAGTCTACTCGAAAATCCCGATAAAGGTTCAAAGGAATTCGTGAGCAGGCGCATTGCCGATGGGGCATGGTTTGTGGCGGGTCTCTGGCTCACCGCCTGGGCCGAGAGCGCAGAGTAATGCGGAACATCTGTGAAAAAAGCCTGAGATGAAAGGAACTTAACAGGATGCTTTCAGGATTTTCGTATTAACCTTGATCCATACAAGCTTTCCGATTTCGCTCGAATATAGTGGTGGATTCTTACTTCCAAGAACGATCCAGCCATATTCTTGAAGCCTTCATTTTGAGCTTTTTGGAAAAAGGAAGCAAGGTCCAGATGATAAGCACAAAAGTGAACTCATCTATACTACCCGGAATACCGTACCGAAGACTATACCGATGGTAAGGCTATGATCCGCGAATCTCTCAAAATCTACGGAGTGATATTCCAATCCTAAGCTGAGAAAAACGTCCCTTTCGGAAAAATCCTTACCATGAGATCGTGCGAACCGTTCTCAGTTGTGAATTCATAGTAGAAATAGATCTTCTCTTTCGCTTCGACGGCATCGACATATCTGACCGAACCGCTCCCATGGGGGCTTAGAAGCATCGGACCAGGGTTCACACGCTCCCAGTTCACAAGGTCATGCGATGTGGCCATCGAGGACTTCTCCTCATAGTTCTCTGAGAAAGTCGAGGCGCCATCGTAGAAAGCATTGTACCTGCCACCACCCTTCAATACCGCCGTAATCCGGCTGCAGTATGCGTCCCAACCAGATTCCGGGGTTTTGAAAATAATCCCCATCCAATCCCACCTCTCCAGATCGGTTGATTTGAAAGCTCCCGACTGCGAGAGGCATTCCCCGGTGTTGTATATATCACGGGTTTTGTGGGATTCTTCCCCGGTAGACTCGACAGGGACAGCCACACTGACAAACATATAGTATGTGCCATTATCTCCAAATACGGCCGGATCCTTGATCCCTTCTAATTTGAAATCCGAAGGTTTAAAGAGAAGCTCCCTTTCACGGGTATTGATC
This sequence comes from uncultured bacterium, assembly GCA_964611725.1. Taxonomy (GTDB): domain Bacteria; phylum Latescibacterota; class CAZTBA01; order CAZTBA01; family CAZTBA01; genus CAZTBA01. The sequence continues at coordinate 7,644 of CAZTBA010000102.1, read as the reverse complement.
TTATCCGGGGAAGATGCCCTTATGACGTCCACGCGCCAACGGCCATCCTCCGGATCGACGTATGAGGTAAAATACCTCCAGACCCTGTCTCTGCCCCTTATTATATCAGAGCGCTCTATCGAGGGCGATCTGTACTGCCACTTCTTTATGGAAACTATATCCCTGAAAGATATCCCGTCCTCAGATACAGCGATACGGGCGTCGAATCCCCTGTCAGGATCAGCCCCTCTGGGGTTCCTGTAGCGATATGTAAGGTAGAAAAGCTCACCCAGATCATCATAATATACCCCAGGGGCGCCTGCCCAATATCCGACCTCCTTGCAGGGAGCCTCGCGTATCAGGACTCCCTCGGATGGATCAAAAATCCTGACAGTCTCACCAGCTTCCATAATCTATCTCCTCCACGCAATATCATGTTGAAAGGATGAATTCCTAAGCATCTTTCAGGAAACATCTTCCTATTTCCTTGTTTTAGAGACGCCTCACATGAAGATTAAGAATTAAACCGTGCCACTTCTTCCTATGAGATGACAACCCTGTAGAGACCCTCGGTGAGGCGTCTCCTTCCACCAAATTGCATTTCAGGAAGAGAAACATTCGCTTGTTTCAATATATCTTTGAATTCGTAATGTGGCCCGGCTATTTAATGAAACTTTATTCGAAAAGTTACCAAGAAAAATCCGAAGTATCAAGATCTTTCTGAAAAAATCGCGAGGTTCATGAATCTTAAGATATTTATATTACATGATTTACTACTATGCGCAATGATGTGGCTGCAACAGGCGGTAACTCAACTTGAGTGTCAATTTTGGGAAAAGTCGAGGTTAGCAAAAAGGAGGGTATACTGTGGAATTCTAAGAGATCATGCATCAGCTATCTGTGAAGATCGTCTCAAAGCCAAGGCTATCCGGGCGAGCTATCGTGAAGCTCCAGGTGTCATCTGTATCACTGTCTCCGTTCACATCCTGAGTCTCGCTGGCTGTAACAGTGTAGCCGAGAGAATCGCTGTCGAGGCTCAGACTTATGGACCAGTACTTGGTATCGGCTGTCTCATACCAGAGATAGGGGTTAGTTAGGTTTGTATAGTTACTATTTTCAAGGTAATAGCCTTCCTCGAGCGTATAGATCTGTCTCAGAATCTTAGTGGCTTCGGTATCTTTAGCCTTTCTAGTTATGGTCCCGAACCTCGGTATCGCCACGGCAGCCAGGACACTGATGATAACGACAACAATCAGAAGTTCGATCAGTGTGAACCCTTTTTCTTGTTTTCTCCGAAAAATCATAAGTCCTTCCAGTTTTGAAGCCTAAAAACTACCATAAGCTTTTCATTGTCATCTCCCAAGCTATGGCGACAAAAGTGGATTTCTGTAAAAATATCTAAAACTGTTCGTCAACAACTCCCGATATCTGACACAGAACTTAGTTTGCAAAAATCATGCCAGAGATCCCTAAAAGGATTATTCTTAATATCAAGACATTGTTAAACAGAAATTTAGGATTTGGAACAAAAAATGAAGATTTCCGAAATATATGGTCCCAATGTACCGTTTTGTCTACTGAGGGAGCATAATGGTACGGGTGAACTTGGTTCAATGAAGGTGGAAAAACTTGATTATCAAAACCTTTCCGAAAAAAGCGCTTGACTGAGCGATGATGTAGGATTTATTTTGAATGAGTTGATTTTACGCCGGATAGGCAGATGACATGTAAACCTGTGCTGCTCAGATAGGGCACAAACTGAAGGGGGTGGCGAGATGGTCGTGGACGTGCAAACACATGTGATGCGCCGAGCCTTTCCTGAGAAGCCGATGAACTGGCACTTCGGGTGGCACGAATGTCCTCCGGCCCTGCTCGTGGCCGAGATGGATGACGCAGGGGTGGACCAGGCAATACTCATTAGCTATGATGCCGAGAACATCCATCTCGATCTTGAGGGCGATCTATCCAATTTCGACGGGGACAAGGACTACTTCACTGCCGGTGTCCGAGAGTTCCCCGATCGGTTTATCTGGTATACCGATCACATAGATCCCAAAAAACGGGACTATATGCTTGAGGTAGAGAAGGATATCGCCGCTGGCGCCCAGGGGATAAAGCTCTTTCCCGCATACCAGGATGTGCTGCCGTGGGACGAGCGTTTTTTCCCGCTCTACCAGACTTGCACGGACAGGAATCTACCCATAATTATGGCTTTTGAGCACTGGAACACACCGCGAAGCAAAGCTTGTATGACAGATTACGCTGCTTTTCTAAAGGGTTTCGAGGAGAAGGTAGTCCGCAATTTTTCCCGACTGCGGTTCCTGCTCACGCATTGGGGGTGCTTTACCTGGAGCAATCCGCCCGCCCAACGTCCCCCCTATCCCGGCATGCGTGAGTTGGCTACGCTGGTGAAACGCTATGACACATTGGCTACAGACATCGCTGCCATCACGTTTCTTTTCGACCGTGATTATCCTTTTCCCACAGCACAGCAATTTTTCCAGGCACTCGTGGATGCGGTGGGCGCCGAGAAGATAATGTGGGGCACCGATTGGCCGTGGACGGAGGGTAACGCCATGTATCGACAGTGTCTGCGGTTCGTTACCCACGAATGCCGTTTTCTCAACGATCGGCAGAAAGAACTCATACTGAGCGAAAATGCAGTGGCTTTCTTAGACATACAAGCGACATAGCCGCTGCTCTCTCCGGACGTTCAGCCGCTCCAGATCTCGAGACCTCTGACCTGCTCCTGGAATTGCGAAGGGTAGCTCTACGCCCTGGAAAAATCTACCGAGGATCGCAGCAAGTCAAAGATTCTGGCGCCGGTAAAATAACCTTCTACCCTCGTCCGAGCCTGTGGAGAAGGTATTCCATATATTCGCACACATTCTTCCAGGAGATATCGGGGGGAGCTCCGTGATCAAGCCCGGGTATATAGCCTCCATCTTCCACCACAGGCATCACTCGATCTACTTCCTGTCGCATGACCTCGCCTCCGGTCGCCACAACCCTCTTATCTATACCTCCCATCATTACGAGGTCATGACCATACGTGCGCCTCAGCTCACATACATCCATTCCCGCGGCTACTTCAAAAGGCCAGACCCCAGTTAAGCCAGCCTCAAGCCACAGGGGTATGAGCTCGCTTACGTTTCCGTCGCTGTCGACGAATACGAACTCCACTCCCCTGCTCCTCAGCCATTCACAGACCCTCTTGTAACGGGGGACCATAAAGCGGCGGAACATATCGGGACCCAGGAGCGGACCGGTTTTATACGCCATGTCCTCCCAGAAAGCGAAAGCATCTATATCGGTATATTCGAGTATCTTGTCGGTGATCTCGATTATGGCCTCTACCCTCTGGTCCATCATCTTCTCGACAAGTTTAGGCTGATCATAGAAGGCAAGGGCAAGCCCTTCAAGTCCCATAAGGTTCCTCAATGGCCCAAAGAAGCCTCCCCAGCGGTCGGCAAAACACATGAGGGGGCTGGTCCGCGACTTCCAGCTCTCCACCCTCTCATCCCAGTCGGGCAAAACGCGTTCTTCAAAATTAAGCCCGAGTCTCTCACTGCAGAGCTTATCGAAATCGGCCTCATTCTCGACAGGAAACTTCAGAAACTGAGGCATACTCGAGGAGTTATAGACTTTGAGCTCGCGCATTATGATTCCCTCATGGTTCACGTAGGTCTTAGTACGCTCATCCTCCTCAAGCACTTTGTATTCGAAGCGTGGAGTGGGACCGTAGTAAACGCCGACGCCCAGCGTCCTGTCGGTACCGAATATCTCTTCAAGCGGTCGACCGTCCCACCCTTCACGACGCCACCTATCATGTGTTTCCTGCCATCCTCCGACAGCCCCGACATAGGGCATATCGGTTTTTTGAAAACGTATCGTCCTTAGAAATCTCTCACGTGATGTCATGGCTACACCGAAAGTGTGTGGTTGTTGGAATTTGGGCCCTCTACCAGGCCTTCTCGAAAGGATCGCCGGCTTCCTTGCGGGCTTTCATAGTGTCGCGCGTCCATCCCGTATCCGCGTCCTCTTTAAATGTGCGAAGGGTTAGACCGCTGCAGTTCTGAGCTATAGTTTCGAACACACGGTTTGCTATCATTATGTTGCCCACCATATTGGCGTGAACCCCATCAGGGTGAATTAGCCAATCCGCTTTCCCTTCGGCGGCCCATACGTCTGCCAGTATACAGCCGTTATCCTCTGCAAGCTGGCGTATGACTTCGTTGTAGACCTCTGTCTGCTGAATCCCCCCTTTATCGAAAGGTGACCAGCTTTTATAAGCCGTCATGTGGTAGACTGTTGTGAGAACGGTAACAGGGTTGCAGGACTCCTTGACGTCTCCTATTATAGTCTGCATATCCTCCCGGAACTCCTCCGGATTCATACCGGCACGCATATCGTTCAGCCCGTAGCAGAGTATAAAAAGGTCAGGCTTCAAAGCTATTACATCATCCCTGTAGCGTTCGAGTGCACTTGGTTTGGCAGAAGCTTCATAGCCAGGGCTTCTCGGTGATATTGCATTTGCGCTTATACCCTTGTTATGGTAGGTAACAGGGTTCTCCTGGCAGCGGTTCATGAGGTCTGCGAGTATGTCGGCCCATCGGTACTCCTTGCGGACGAGCCAGCCACCGCCCTGGACTGTGCTTTCTCCCATAACTACCATCTTCTTGAATTCGTAAGGCCACATATCCTTCGGTGACATGGCAGTTTCTCCTCCTCTACTCCCGGAACAGGTTATCAGTGTCAACAGTATCGGCATCACTTTCTGTAACATCGAGGTCCCTCCTCTACTCCGAAAGGATTTTGAAGAGCTCCTCTGCTATTACAAGGTGTCCGGTGTGACCTGGATGCACAGGCTCTGGACAGAACGCATCCGAATCGCGGTAACGGAGATGATTTTGGAAAAGCTCGTGTGTCTCTACAAGCCTGGTATGGTGTTTGTCTTTCATTCTGTGAACTACTTCTATGTAGTCCGGGAGTGTCTCGAGCACACGGCTTCGGAATGTCTGACCTGAGCGGTCTCTGCTTATGTAGAAGGGATCGATAAGCACTACCTTACACCCGATCTCTTTGGCTGTCAGATCGAGTATGAAGTCATAGGTCTCCTCAAATAGCTCTGCGGTAACCATTGGGTTAGCACCACCCAGATAGCTGTGGAGATCGTTGATACCTATCTTTATAGAGAGCCAGTCCGGACTGTGGTAGAGGACATCATCATGCCATCTGAGCTTTAGGTCGGTGACACGGTTGCCGCCTATGCCCTTATTTATGTAACGTATATTCCTCTCAGGGTATCTCGTTGTCACAAGTTCCGAAAATATCCTCACGTACCCGTTCCCGAGAGGAGCTTCCATGCCCCTTCTTCCACAGTCGGTTATGCTGTCACCTATGAAGAGAATAGTCTGGCCATCTTTAAGCATCAGATCACCCATATGTATTTCCTTTCCGAAAGAAAGTGAGTAAAGCTTGTTTGTTAGATGGTTACATATGACCTCATCTGTATAAGTCCCTTATCTATCCGATCCCACATCATACCGTCGTCCCACACCCTTCGAGGTCCCCTCTCGCCGACCTTCTTCAGGTAGATTCTGCCGTTTACCATGAGCTTCGCTACAGCCCACCATGACACATAGACAGGGCACTCTTTCCTCGATATACTGAAACGGAACTCCTGGGATTCACCAGGCTTGATCGAGAAACCTGTGGTTCTGGGCGATATCTCCATAAGGGAATAGCTGCCTATACACTCCTTGGGCCAGGTCTCGACCGGTGAAGCCAGAGCTATCTCACCTTCGAGAGGTTCTGTACCGGGGTTCTCAACCGAGGCGATTATCTCATCATCCCTGAGACTGAGGGAGAATCTCGGCTCCACCGAGGATCCTATCTCGAACACATCCTGGAACTCCTGTCCCCCGTGCTCGAACCTCAGTTTTATCTGCCCGGAGGCACCTTCCGAGGGCATCTCTATCACAGGTGTAAACGTAACATGTCCCAGCGGGGAGATTGAATAGGGGAACTCTGTCATATCCGCTTTCCAATTCTCCAGAAGGATCAGGTGGACTTTTCCCTCAGCGGCTTTATCGGTGTAGTCGTTCACAACGTTCACCTTTATCCTCAGTCTTTTACCATCGAGGACTTCTACATCCCTCCCGATCGATGCGAGGACGGTTTCATATCCCATCGGCATCGTCCCTGCATCGTGCTCCCAGGACCTTATGAAGACAGGCTGAACTATCTCAGCCTGTGGGCCAAGCGGCTTTCCGGGAAGTTTCTTAGCGAAACCTTCAGGGAAGAAAGATATGGTCTCTATCGAGAAGGGTCCGGATGAAAACCTGACCGACTTTCCGGAAGCCCTGAGCGGACTTCCCTCTTCCTCGAGTAGGTTCGAGCTGAAAGCCTTGCTGACAGGAGTTACGAAACTCAAAGAGCCTTCAGCGCTCCTCCCGTCGGCCTCGTAGAACCTCAAGGTTACTCCTCTCTCAGGAAGATCCTTCCAGCTTCCTTCGAAGGCGGCCATCGGGTTCCCAAATGCCTTGAGGGCAGTAACTACGACGTTAGCCGGTGAAACCTTCAGGAAGCTCGTCTCCTCGGAGAGGAGTGCTTCGCGGCTTCCCTTGGAGACCTCAAAGCCGATAAGCGGATCGTTCACCTCGAATCCCCTCCTGTAACTCTGGGCATCCCTCCAGCTTCCGGTGTGGGGATAGAGCGAGTAGTTGTAGACATGCGTCCTCTGCTCGGGGACCAGATACTTCCCACTCTCTATGTTCCCGGTGCCGCCGTACCACCTCGCGGTATGGAAGAGGAGAAGTGTAACTATGCCACCTTTCTCAACGCTGCTTGCTATGTTGCCGGTGTTGATAAGTGAGAGGCCGTAATTGTCGGCAACTTCCGGTTCGGCTGCAATGGCCTCGACCGGAAGCTCTATGACCTCACCATCGGAAAGCACCTCTTCGATGTGGGATACCGCTTCGCCGAGCCCTGAAAGGTTTTTCCCCAATATGATGAGAACCTTTATGGGCTTATTCTCTTCGTTATCACTATCGATAACGAAGAGAAAGTCGCTGCCCTTGGAGTTGACCCTGTTCAGAAAGTCCACTTTGACATCAGGGTCAAGTCGCCTTAGCAGCTTGGTTACATAGTTGTTGGGATTCCCCAGGGTTGCAGGTGCTACTCTGAAGTCCGTATAGAGGAGGTCGAGGTCCATGTCGGGCGGCATAGAGCCTATCGTTTCCCTTGGCCTATCGCTCCAGGGAGTCACAGGTATCCCCTTCTTTGTGAGCGCCAGGAGGAGTCTGTCCGAAAACTCCTTCAACTTTCCACTGTCCGGGCTTACGAGTCCTGTCATTCCCATCGAGTACTCGGAGATCACCTTATCCTTATCCTTAAAGGAGAGAACCACCGACGGGCCGTATTCGAGCCACCTGTCAGCGGCATAGACAGCACACCCGCTGAACATGAACATACGGTGAGTTCTGAAATCGAGCCTCCCTTTGCTCTCCTTCCTCACGACCGACGAGTATCTGTCATCAAATGTCGGAACTGCTCCCCTGATATTCGTGGGGAAGGTAACTGCAAAAAGGTCATCCTCGGCCTGATAATCAACGATATAGGTTCTGAAATCGATCCTTTGGACACCATATACCAGGGTTATCT